>NZ_JBVIRA010000031.1:8616-99230 GCF_055576575.1 Streptomyces sp. NPDC033270 | reverse complement strand
GGGGGGGGGGGGGGGGGGGGGGGGGGGGGGGGGGCGGGGGGGGGGGGGGGGGGGGTGGGGCGGGCCCTCCCCCCCCCCCCCCCCCCCCGCGCACGCGTATGCCGCCCTACTCCGCCAGGCGGCGCACCGCGGCGTCGACCCGCTCGTCGGTGGCGGTGAAGGCGATCCGTACGAACCGCTCCCCCGCCGGGCCGTAGAACTCGCCGGGGGCGACGAGGATGCCGCGCTTGGCGAGCTCGCCGACGGTGTCCCAGCAGGGCTCGTCGCGGGTCGCCCAGAGGTAGAGCGACGCCTCGCTGTGCTCGATGCGGAAGCCCGCGGCCTCGAAGGCGCCGCGCAGCGCGGCGCGGCGGCGGGCGTAGCGCGCACGCTGCTCGGCGACATGGGCGGTGTCACCGAGCGCGGCGACGGTGGCGGCCTGGACGGGCGCCGCGATCATCATGCCGCCGTGCTTGCGGATCTGCAGCAGGTCGCCGAGGACCGCGGCGTCGCCGACGAGGAAGGCGGAGCGGTAGCCGGCGAGGTTGGAGCGCTTGGAGAGGGAGTGGACGGCGACGATGCCGTCCGGCGAACCGCCGCAGACGTCCGGGTGGAGCACCGAGACCGGGTCGGCCTCCCAGCCCAGTTCGAGGTAGCACTCGTCGCTGAAGAGCAGCACACCGTGCTCGCGCGCCCAGGCGACCGTGCGGCGCAGCTCGTCGGCGCCCAGCACCCGGCCGGTGGGGTTGGACGGCGAGTTCAGCCAGAGCAGTCGCAGGCCGTCGGGGTCCAGGTCCCAGGGGTCGTCGTAGACGACCGGCTCGGCGCCGGCCAGGCGGGCGCCGACCTCGTAGGTCGGGTAGGCCAGACGCGGGTAGCCGACCTTGTCGCCGGCGCCCAGACCCAGCTGGGTCGGCAGCCAGGCCACCAGCTCCTTGGAGCCGACGACGGGCAGCACGTTGGTGTGCGCCAGGCCCTGGGCGCCCAGGCGCTCGGCGGCCCAGCCGGTGAGCGCGTCACGCAGCTCGGCCGTCCCCCACACCGTCGGATAGCCCGGGCTGTCGGCCGCCGCGGTCAGCGCCTGCTGGATCACGGCGGGAACCGGGTCGACCGGGGTGCCGACGGACAGGTCGACGATCCCGTCGACGTGCGCGGCGGCGGTGGTCTTGTACGGCTCCAGCCGGTCCCACGGGAAGACGGGAAGCCGGTCGCGGAGCGACTCCCGGGAGGATTCGGGCTGGGGGGTGGAGGCTGCGCCCACGGTGCTCTCTTTCTCGGTGGTGCCGGGACGCCCGGCGCATACGCCTCGGTCCCGTACGGCGGAAGGCCGTACGGGACCGAAGCAGGTCGAAGCCGTGCGGCCGGGGCCGTACGGGTCCGGGGCGGCGCCGTGCGACCGCTGACGACGTCGGAGGCCGGAAGGGAGCGGCGAGGCTCCCTTCTGGGCCCTCGGGTCGTTACTGGTTCTGCGGCGGCAGCCCGGCGATGAAGGGGTGGTCGCGCTCGATCAGGCCGAGCTTGCTGGCGCCACCGGGCGAGCCGAGCTCGTCGAAGAACTCCACATTCGCCTTGTAGTAGTCCTTCCACTCCTCCGGGGTGTCGTCCTCGTAGAAGATCGCCTCGACCGGGCAGACCGGCTCACAGGCACCACAGTCGACGCATTCGTCCGGGTGGATGTACAAGGACCGGGAGCCCTCGTAGATGCAGTCGACCGGGCACTCCTCGATGCACGCCTTGTCCTTGACGTCGACACAAGGCTGCGCGATGACGTAGGTCACGCTGTCGTTCCTCCTCGGTAGGGCCGGCGGGACCGATTGGCGGTACCGCCGCTGGGCGCGCGGGAGCGCGGCGTCGTCGATGCCCGCCACCTAGTATCTCCGTTCCCGGGCACGAGACGAACAAGAGGGGCGGTTTGAGCGATGGAATTCCTGGCCGGCGGTCGCGCGGAAGTCCGTATCACCCGTGCTGACGTGGGCAAAAGGGTATCCGTCCGGCGTCGGACGGGGGGTGGGCCCGGGGAGGCGGCGTTCACGGACGCGGTCGGCGTTCTCACATCGTGGGACCAGGGTGTGCTGAGCATCACACGGCGCAGCGGCGAGTGCGTGCGGATCGAGGAATCCTCGCTGGTCGCGGCGAAGGTTGTGCCCGCCGCACCGGCCCGCAGAAAGGTGCCGGCGGCCGGCACCCGGGAGCTCCAGCAGGTCGCGGCCCGCGGTTGGCCGGCTGTCGAGACCGAACGTCTCGGGGAGTGGACGCTACGCGCCTCCGGAGGATTCACCCGCCGGGCCAACTCCGTACTGCCCCTCGGAGACCCCGGCCTCCCGCTGGACGAGGCCCTTCAGCGGGTCGAGCGGTGGTACGGCGACCGCGGGCTGCCGGCGGTGATCGTGGTCGCCACCGGGCGGGCGGACACCGACGAGGAGCTGGCCGCGGAGCTGGCCGGGCGCGGCTGGCGCGACGAGGCGCCCACCAGGGTCCTGATCTCGGCGCTGGCACCGCTCGCGGACACCGAGGCCGACACCACCCGCGTCACGCTGTCGCGGGAGGCGGGCCCGGAGTGGCTGGCCCTGTACAACCGGACCGGCGACGGCGGCGCTCCCACCGAGGCGGCGCGGGCGGTGCTGACCGGCGGCCCCTCGGTGTGGTTCGCCACGGTGCGCGGCGCCGACGGCCGGACGGCGGCGATCGGCCGCCTGGTCGTCGACGGGCGCTGGGCGGGGTTCGCGGCGCTGGAGGTGGACCCGGCACTGCGGCGGCAGGGGCTGGCCACACTGGTGATGGCGGCACTGGCCGAGCGGGCCCTGGACGAGGGGGCCTCCGCGGCGTATCTGCAGGTCGAGGCGGACAACGCGGGCGCCCTGGCGTTCTACGACCGGCTCGGCTTCAGCGACCACCACGGCTACCACTACCGGCGTGCCCTGCCGGGCGGCCGCGACTGACGGAGTACCCCCTATGCCCCAGGAACCCGAGCCGGAACAGGCCGCCCGGGCCGCGCGGCGGCGGCTGTTCGCCGAGGCCGCGCGCGCCAAGGCGCCCGACCTGGCGCTGCTGTGCCTGCTGATCGGCGCCGAGGCCGACCCCGGGCTGGACGAGCGCGGCATCGACGACGTCCAGATCGAGCTGGACCGCCTGGCCGGGCTGCTGCCGTACGCCCCGACCGGTGGCCCGGGCGCCTGGGCCCGCAACCTCGCCGAGCTGCTCGGCACCCGCTGCGGCTTCGGCGGCTCCCCGGCCGACTACCGGCGGCTGGAGTCCTCGCTGCTGCACGAGGTGGTGCGGCGCCGCCGGGGCCTGCCGATCCTGCTGTCGGTGGTGTGGATGGAGGTCGCCCGGCGGGCCGGCGCACCCGTGTACGGGGTGGCGCTGCCGGGGCACTTCGTCGTCGGCTTCGGCGACCCGTACGGGGCGCACGTACTGGCCGATCCGTTCGCGGGCGGGCGGCCGCTCACCGACGACGACGCGGCGCTGCTGGTCGCGGGGGCGACCGGTGGGCGGCTGACCGAGCAGCTGATCGAGCCCGCCGGCCCGCTGGACGTCGTGCTGCGGGTGCTCAACAACATCCGGGCCTGGGCGCAGGCCCGCCCGGAGCACAGCGCGGTGCAGCTGTGGGCGCTGGAGTTGTCGCTGCTGCTGCCGAGCCATCCGGCGCGGCTGCGCCATGAGCGGGCCCGGCTGCTCGTCCAGCGGGGCGAGTTCCTCGCCGGGGCGGCCGAGCTGGAGGAGTACGCGCGGGTGGTGGACGCCGTCGAGCCGGCCGGTGCGGACGCGATCCGCCGCGAGGCCGCCGCGGCCCGCGCCATGCTCAACTGAGCTGCGGCGGCAGGCCCGGCGTGAGCTGGGGAAGCTCCGCACCGGGGGCCCCGGCCGCGAGTCCCGTAAGACGCGTCCGGCGCCGGACGACCAGTACGGTCGCGTCGTCCAGCAGCTGGCCGCCGGTGAAGGACTCCAGGTCGGCGCGGAGGGTGCGGGCCAGCTCGGCCGGTTCCAGACCGGTCCAGCCGGCCAGGCGCTCGGCCAGCGGGTAGAACTCGCCGTCCGCGCCGCGTGCCTCGGTGACGCCGTCGGTGCACAGCACGACCCAGTCGTCCGGCTCCGGGAGGACCCGTGCGGCGCGGCGCGGCTCGCCGCTGAGCGGGCCCAGGCCCAGCGGCAGCCCGCCCTCGCCGTCCCGGCGCTCGTACACCCTGCCCGCACGCACCAGGTAGAACGGGATGTGGCCGCAGGACAGCACCCGGCCCCGGGGCCGGGTGGGGGTGTCGCGCATCTCCATCAGCAGCGCCGTGACGAAGCGCTCGTCGGTGCCCTGCTCGACGGAGCGCGTGTTGTAGCGGGTCAGCGCGCTCTCCATGCGCTCGGCCACCGACTCCAGGGAGCCCTGGTACTGCGCGGCCTCCCGGAACGACGCCAGCACCTCCAGGCCGGCGCCGATCGCCGGCATGCCCTTGCCCTGTACGTCGCCGATCATCAGCCGCAGCCCGTGGGGGGTGTCGATGGCCTCGTAGATGTCGCCGCCGACCCGGGCGCCCTCCTGGGCGGAGACATAGAAGCCGTACGCCTCGACCGGTCCGGCGCTCAGCGGCAGCTCGCGCAGCATCGCCCGCTGCACCGTGTCGGCCACCAGGCTCGTGCGGGCGTGCAGCGCCTCGCGTTGCAGCCGGGTGCGGCACAGCACCAGGGAGAAGACCGCCACCAGGACCGCGCCGAAGATGCCGACGACCCGGCTGGCCGGGGCCCAGTCGGGCACCGTGAAGATGTCGACGTAGGTCAGGCACACCACGAAGACGGCCGCCACCAGGCGCGTGTGGCGGTAGGAGCAGCGCAGCGCGGCGTACAGCGGGGCGATGCCCATGAAGGCCGAGATGTGCAGCTCCGGGCCGGTCGTCGCGTCCAGGACGGTGACGACGAGGATCGCGAGGATCAGCAGCGCGGTGGCGCGGCGATCGCTCGTTGTGCCTCGATTGGCGGCCGTCACACCTCCAGCCTGCGCGAAGCCACCCGGCACCGCACAGGGACGAAGGTCCCGCGCCCGGGGGACGGCCGGAGGGGGCGGGATCGGAGAGGGGGTGTCGTCCCTAGAGCCAGCCCTTGTCGCGTGCCGTGCGGACCGCCTCGGCGCGGTTGCGGGCGCCGGTCTTCTGGATGGCGGTGGAGAGGTAGTTGCGGACCGTGCCCTGGGACAGATGCAGGGCGTGGGCGATCTCGGCGTTGGTGGAGCCGTCGGCGGCCGTCCGCAGCACCTGCCGTTCGCGCTCGGTCAGCGGGCTGGCCCCATCGGCGAGCGCGGCCGCCGCCAGGGCCGGGTCGATGACCCGATCACCGCGCAGCACGCGGCGTACCGCGTCCGCGAGCCGGGCCGCCGGGGCGTCCTTGACCAGGAAGGCGTCGGCGCCGGACTCCATGGCGCGCCGCAGATAGCCGGGGCGGCCGAAGGTGGTGAGGATGACGATCTTCACGGCGGGCAGCGCGGCACGCAGCGCGGCCGCCGCGTCCAGCCCGCTCATGCCGGGCATCTCGATGTCCAGCAACGCCACGTCGACGTCCTGCGCCCGCGCCGCCGGGAGCACCTCGTCCCCGCGGGCCGCCTGTGCGACGACCTCCAGGTCCTCCTCCAGCGACAGCAGCGCGGCCAGCGCCTCCCGGACCATCGACTGGTCCTCGGCCAGCAGCACTCTGATCATGACGGCCAGCTTAGGGCCTGTCCGATGGGTCATCGCCGGGCCCGACCCTGACCCCTCGGACAGGCCCTAGAGCTCCCGGTCCACGGCCCCACCTGTGCCCCGTACCCCCTCGTCGGCTGCAGTCCCGGTCCCGGTCGCGGTCCCGGAAGGCGCGGGGGTGGCCAACGGGACGTAGGCGCGCAGGGCGAAGCCGCGGCCGCGGGGGGCGGGGCCGGTCTCCAGGCGGCCGGCGGCCAGGGCCAGGCGTTCCCGCAGGCCGCTGAGGCCGTTGCCGTCGTGCTGGGCGCGGGGCGGGCCGGCGCCGTCGTCGAGCACCGCCAGGCACAGGGAGCGGCGCTCGTCGGCCTCCCACTCCTCGGTGAGCAGCAGCTCGCAGTGGCGGGCACCGCTGTGCCGTACGACGTTGGTGACGGCCTCGCGCAGTGCCCAGGCCAGCGCGCCCTCCTCGTCGGCCGCGAGCCCGCGGTGCTCGCCCTCCAGCGCGGGGTCGACGGTGAGCGTGACGTCGGCGGTGCGCAGGGCGGCCCGCGCGCCCGCCAGCTCGACGGCGAGCCGGGGGCGGCGGTAGCCGGTGACCGCCTCGCGGACGTCGACCAGCGCCTGTCTGCTGACCCGCTCGATATCGGCGACCTGCTGGGCCGCGTCGGTCGGTTTGTCCGGCAGCATCCGCCCCGCCAGCTCGCTCTTGAGCGTGATCAGGGAGAGCGAGTGGCCCAGGAGGTCGTGCAGATCGCGGGCGAGGCGCAGCCGCTCGTCGTTGGCGGCCAGCCTGGCGACCTCCTCGCGGGCCTCGCGCAGCTGCGCGGTCGTACGGATCAGGTGCTGGACGCCGACCATGGCGAAGCCGCTCAGGAGGCAGGGCAGTGCGTAGGCGAAGAGGTAGATCCGGGTGTGCTCGTAGCGCAGGCCGATCGCCACGAGGGCGGCCGTCAGCGCCGGGATGGCCCAGCGCGACAGCCGGAACGGCAGCGTCACGGCGCAGGCCACACAGACGAAGGTGAACAGCACCAGCCAGTTGGGGCCCAGGGTCGACGACAGCAGCCCGGCGAGCAGCGCGAGGAAGGCCACCATCGCCCGCACCACGGTCGCGCGCAGCGGGGCGTGGACCATGTGCCGGAAGACCAGGGCGAAGTAGACGGCGATGAAGGCCGACAGGCCCGTCCACCCCAGGGCCTCGTCCCGCGCCGACAGCTCGCCTTCGAGCAGCTGGCCGACGGGCCCGGACAGGTACAGGAACCAGATGACGATCCACAGCGACTTGGTCATCGCCTGCCGGCGGTTGCGCGGCGGGGACCCGATCATGACGGGGTTGCGCTCGGTCCCCGGCTCAGTCATCGCCCATCCGGCCTGCTCGCCCCACCATCTACTCATCCGTGATCACGCCGCGCGGGCGTCCTTGCGGTACAGCCAGGCCGCACCACCGGCAAAGAGGACAAGGTAACCGAGGAGGATGGCCATGTCCTTCCCATGGGGGGCGCCGCCGGCCTCCACCGCCGTGCCGAGCGCGGCGTAGGCGTGGGTGGGCAGCCACTCGGCGATGTTCTGCACCCACTGCGGCAGGATCGTCAGCGGCATCCACAGACCGCCGAGGAAGGCCAGCGCGAAGTAGACCAGCATCGATATCGGGCGGACCGCGTCGCCGGTGGCGAGGTAGCCGATGGCGACGCCGAGCGCGGCGAAGACGAAGCTGCCGAGCCAGGTGCCGAGCACGATCGCCGCCCACTGCCAGACCTCCAGTCGGACGCCCTTGACGGCCGCGCCGGCGATCATGACGAGCACGATGGAGGGCAGGCTGACCGTCGCCGCCGCGGCTATCTTCGCGGCGACATAGCCGCGGCCGGGCAGGGCCGTCAGCCGCAGCTGCCGCACCCAGCCCTTCTCGCGCTCCTTGGCGATGCGCTCGCTGTTGCCCAGCAGCACGGCGGTCATGGCGCCGAAGGCCGCCATGGAGACCATGTAGTAGAGCCCCATGTCCAGCTTCATACCGGGGATCGGCTTGCTGTCCGCGCCGCCGGCGATGATCAGATACAGCACCGGCGGATAGATCACCGAGAAGAACATGAACTTCTTGTTCCGCAGGGCACGGATGATCTCCAGCTTGATCAGGGTGGTCATCGGGCCGCCTCCTCGGCGGTGGTGGGGGTCGCGTCGGAAGCCGAGGTGAGGGCGAGGAAGGCCTGCTCCAGGCCGAGGCCGGAGACCTCCAGATGCCGCGGGTAGAGGCCGAGGGCGTACAGGGCGTGGACGGTGGCGTCGGCGTCCTGGGACTGGAGGCGGACCGTCCGCCGGCCGGAGCCCGCGGCCGAGCCGCTGTCGGACATCGCCAGTGAGGTCAGGAACGGCAGGCCGGAGAGGGCGTCGACCTCGACCGGCTCGTCGAGGTCGAAGGTGACCCGGCGGGCACCGGCCCGGGCCTTGATCTCGGCGGCGGTGCCGTCGGCCAGCACCCGGCCGCGGTGCAGCACGATCACCCGGTCGGCGATCTCGTCGGCTTCTTCGAGGTAGTGCGTCGCGAAGAGGACCGTACGGCCCTGCTGGGCCTGCCGGCGCATGGCGCCCCAGAACGTCTGCCGGGCCGAGACGTCCATGCCGGTGGTCGGCTCGTCCAGCACGATCAGGTCGTTGACACCGGCGGTGGCGAGGGCGAAGCGCACCCGCTGCTCCTGGCCGCCGGAGAGCTTGTCGACCATGCGGTCGGCGATGTCGGCGATGCCGGCGGTGGCCATGATCTGGTCGAGGGGGTAGCCGCGCGGGTGCAGATCGCGGGCCAGCCGGACCAGCTCCTTGACCTTGACGCCCTCCATCAGGCCGCCGCTCTGCAGCATCGCGCCGACCCTGCCCTGCTCTATGGCGCGCTGCGGGCTCGTGCCGAACAGGGTCACGCTGCCGGAGTCGGCGGTGCGCAGCCCGAGGAGCAGGTCGAGGGTGGAGGACTTGCCGGCGCCGTTCGGGCCGAGCAGGGCGACGGTCTCGCCCGGATACAGCTCCAGATTCAGGTCGGCCACCGCGCGCACCGCGCCGTAACTCCGGCTGACCTGACGGAAGCTGACCACGGGCGCCCGGCCCGCCTCCTCGGCGGTGGTGGCTGTGGTGGTCGCTGCGGTCGTCATGCTCTTCAGCTTCCGGGATCCGCCCGGCGCGCGGCAGTGCCGATTGTCCGCACTCCGCCATGACATCTGTCATGGGTGAGGCCCCCTAGGGGTCTTTCTCGGGGTGCTGCCGAGAAAACCCCCAGGGGGCCTGTTCACCTGCGGTTTCACGCCGTGGGGCGGTCGGCCGGCGCATGACCGTCGGCCGGTGTGCGGCCTCCCGTCGGCCGGCGGGCGGCCGGCCGCCGGCCGGTGCGTCAGCCCGCGTCCGCTCCGATGGTCTGGATCCGCTCGGCCGGGGTGGTGCCCTGCAGCGCCTTGCCGACCGCGCTGGCCACCTCCTCGACGGTGACCGGCTTCTTGGACCCGTCGCCCTTCGTCAGCAGTACGCCGTTGAAGGTGTCGCCGTAGAGCTCCTTGAGGGCCGGCCGGTCGTAGTACGGCACCAGTTCGCCGTTGCTGCCGATCTTGAAGGACAGGAACTTCGGGATGGACTTCTGCGGGCTGAAGGAGACCGTGTGCGCCGCGTCCGTACGGACCGTCACCAGGCCCAGCATCGCGGGCTCGGCGTACTGCTTCATCGCCTTGTCCACCGCGGCCTTGCTGACCTGCGGCTGCTGGGTGCTGGCGGCGAGCACGACCGGCGTGTCGGTGCCGGTCTCGATGCGATGGCGATAGGCGTCAGCGATCTTCTGCTGGGACGCCTTGACGTCGACGGCCTTGTGGGGCGCGCCGTAGTGCGGCACCGCCTTGCCGTTCTCGAAGGTGATCCCGCCGTCCTCGGCGGCGCCCCCGGCCCCGGCGGCGTTCGCCAGCGCGACCTGCAGCTTCTCGTCATCGACGATCATCGCCGGCTTGGCCGTGCGAGTGCCGCCGAACAGCGACCCGATGACGGAGACCGGGTTGTAGTCCCGGCCGGCCGCGTCGCGGACCGTGGCCTGCGTGTCGACGTCCAGGCCCGCCTTGGCCGGCTGGAGGGTGACGGCCTTGCCGTCCACGGTGAGCTTGAGCGGCGCGGTGCGGCTGTTCTTGAGCGCCGCGTCCAGCTTCTTGACGGCCTCTTCCTTGGTGGTGCCGCCGATGTCGACACCGAGCGCGGTGGTGCCGTTGGGCACGTCGGCGTGGTCGAGCAGCAGACCGGCGCCGTAGGCCACGCCGGCCAGGACCACGACCGCGACACCCACGAGGACGAGCTTGTTGCGGCCCTTCTTGGGCGGGTTGATGGGCTCGGGGATCTTGGGCCGCGGCTTCGGTGCGGCGCTGTCGCCCTCACCGGGCGGGGTGGCCGCGAACGGCGAACGGGGCGACGGACCGTCGGCCCCGGGGGTCGCCGGGATGCCGCTGACCAGAGTGTCGCCGGACACCCGGTCGCGGCCGGCCGGGGCGCCGCCCTGCGGGCCGCCCGCGGGGGCGCTCTTCGCCCCGCGCTTGCCCTTCGGGCCACCGGGCACCGCGGCGGACTGCCCGCCGGGCAGCCCGCCCGAGATACCGCTGCCGGCGCCGAGGCCGCTGCCGGGCCCGGCGAGCGGCGCGGGCGGCTGCGGGGTCAGCTCCGCGGTGTCGTCGCCGATTCCGGGCCTGGCGCCGGTGCCGGCCAGCGGATCGCTGAAGCCGGGCGGGAGGTTGAGCGCGGAGCTGCCGCGGGCCGGGCCGGTCGTCGGACCGCTGGGGCCCGCCGGGGCGTCGAACGGGCTGTGGTCGCGCGCGCGTCCGGTGGGGGCGTCGAACGCCGGCCCGTCATCGGGGCTCGCGCCGTCGAACGGCGAGCCGCCCCGAGGGCCGCCGTGCGCGGCGCCGTCGAACGGCGAGGAGGCGCCGCGCGGACCGCCGTCGAAGGGCGACGCGCCACTGTGCCCGGGACCGCCGTCGAACGGTGCCGCACCGCCCTGCGGGCCCGGCGCGTCGGAGAAGTACGGCAGGTCAGGACGCTGCGGAGACGTGGCGCCCGGGGTTCCGTGCGGCGGGGTGCCACCGCCCGGGGCGGTCGGCGCCGCATGGGACCCGGTGGTCGAGGACGAACCGGACGGACCGCCCTGCGTCTTGCGCGGCGCGAACCAGTCGCTGGTCTTCTCGGACGGACCGCCCGCGGTGGCCTCGTCCGCCGGGGCGTCGGGCCTGGGGGTGTTCGCCGTGCGCTCCGCGCTCCGCTCGGCGCCGCGCACGGGGCGGGTCACTCCGCGGGGCGCGGCGGCACCTCCGGAGGCGGCCGGTCCGTTCCTGCCGGACTCCTCGCCGACCGGCTTGCGCACGACGACCGGCGGGATGGGGCGCGACCCCGGAATGTTGATCTTGATCCGCGTCGTCAGCGTGGTCTCGGTTTTGGGCTCCTCCGGGCGCGCCGCGGCACCGGGCGCCAGCGCCTCGTCGGCGTCTCCCCTGGGCGAGCCGTACGGCGGCGTCCCAGACGGGTACGCGGCTGCGCCACGGCCCTGAGGGCCGGAGGACGAACTGTCAGATTCACGACTCAAAGCAGGTTCTCCCGGTTGGCTCCGCCGCTCGTCAGAGATGTTCCCCGGCCCGAGGCCGAGGGGTGCCCCCAGGGCGGCGCGACGGCGCGCACCACCATACTGTCCGCCGCGGGCGGACACCCGGGGAGCGTACGAAGACCGCCGCCACGGGCGATACCCCCGCGCGCGGGCCGTTCACCCGGACCGGCATGGCATCCGTCCCGGTATGTGCCACGTCATCCGCCAACTCGGCCGTGCCGCAGGCCCGTAGCGCGCACCTGGGCGGCGGTGGCGCAGATCACAGCGGCGAGGATGCCGCCCAGCAGGAAGATGTACGACCCGGCCCCCGGGCTGAAGAGGAAGTCGCCTTCCGGCCGTACCTCGCCGAGCAGCAGGAACACCGTCACCAGCCAGGCCGCACCGGGCGCCAGCACACCGGCCGGCGTGCCGGTCGCCCTGGCTCCCCCGTAGAACAGCCCGCCAACACCGGCCAGCGCCAGCACCAGCCCGCCGGGGAACCAGGCCGCCTGCACCAGCGTTCCGGCGATCGCGACCAGCACGCCGGCGACCAGAAGCAGCACATACAGGCCGATCCGACCGGGTGTCAGCGGTGCGGTCGACGCGGAACCGGCGGTCGGCGCCACGGGGCCGCCGGACCGCGCCGGGGGCCGGGCGCCGGACGTACCGCCCGAACCCGCCCGGGACCGCCGCGCCTTGCCGGCGGACGCGTCGGCGCCCCTCTTGCCGGCGGACGCGCCGCCGTCGCCACCCTTGGCCGTGCTCATTCGGCCACCTCCTCAATCCGGGCACTCTCCTGCATACCCACCATTTCGCCGATACCCGCGAAGAGATCGTCCTCCCTCGCGCCGGCCGGGGCGCCCGCAGCGCCGTGCACCAGCCGATAGTGCTCCGTGGCGAACAGCGGCTGCCCCAGGTCGTTGGAGAGCGCGAAGAACGGCCCGTCGACCGCGATCTGGGTGTAGTGCGCCCGCATCGCCGCGGTCTTCGCGGCCACCTGCGCGGAGTCGCCGGCGATCGACGCGGTGACCTCGGCGTCCGGCACCACGCCGGGCACATCGTCGACGGCGGCGATCCCCGGGAAGCCGCGACCGGCCGCGCGCAGCCGCTCGAAACCCTCCTCGACCACGGAACGGGGGTTGCAGTTCCAGTAGATCTTCGCGATCGCGTGCGCGGCGCCCAGCTCCGGCCGGAAGTCCGCCCGCGCGGCGAGCTCCGCACCCCGCATGGCGACGCGGTGCGCCTGGATGTGATCGGGGTGCCCGTATCCGCCATCCGGGTCATAGGTGACCAGAACCTGCGGACGGACCTCGCGGATGACGGCCACCAGGTCGGCGGCGGCCTCGTCGAGCGGGGCCTGCCAGAAGGAGTCCGGCCGCTCGTTCTGGGGGGCGCCCATCATCCCGGAGTCGCGGTAGCGGCCCGGCCCGCCGAGGAAGCGGTGGTCGCCGACGCCCAGGGCCGTCATCGCGGCGGCCAGCTCGTCCTCGCGGTACGGGCCGAGGGCGTCGTCGCGGTCCGGTGCGAGAGCCGCCAGCTCGGGCGGGATGACCTCGCCCTCCTCGCCGCGCGTGCACGTCACGAGGGTGACCAGCGCGCCCTCGGCCGCGTACTTGGCCATGGTCACGCCGTTGTTGATCGACTCGTCGTCCGGGTGGGCATGGACGAGCAGGAGACGGCGGGCGGGGGCGTCGCGGCGAGGCGCGGTGTCCCTGCCGGAGGCGGTGAGAGGCGACGGGGCGGTCATGCCGACAGCCTACGAGCCGACCGGCCCGCCCCCACCATGCGATCCCGCCCGCCCGCCAGGCAGCCGGGCGAAGCGCGGGCGCGGTGGCGGCGAGCCGGCCCGGAGACGGCTCAGAACTTGATACCGCCGATCATGCTGGCGACATTCGTCGTCAGCGACTTGACCGTCGGCGCGACGGACGAGCTGGCCAGATAGAAGCCCAGCAGCATGCAGACAAAAGCATGCGCGGCCTTCAGTCCGGACTTCTTGACCAGCAAGAAGACGATGATCGCCAGCAGCACCACCGCCGAAATCGAGAGTGCCACGGCGGCTCACCTCCAAGTACACACGGTCCGGTCAGAGTTGATGGTGCACGGACCGTGTCCACGGACCCGTCCACCGGGGTATGCCAAGGGCTCTTTACCCCGTACCCACTACGCGCAAGGGATCATAACTTTCCGCGCTAGCGCATAAGTCGGAGCACAGGAGCAGAGTGGGGGCGCACACGATCTTCACGAGCGCGACCTCGGTGAGCCCCGGCATCCTGCGGCCGGTCCAGCCCTGACCCATCGGACAGGCTTTGGGGCCTGCCGCCGGTCCGACCCCGACCCATCGGACAGGCTCTAGGCTCGGCCCATGACCGGACAGCCTTCGTTTCCGCGGCAGTATGCCCGTACGCAGCGCTTCACCCTGGGCGCACCGCGCGGCTACAGCATCTCCCCCGACGGCACGCGCGTCGCCTTCCTGCGTTCCGCTTCGGGCACCGACCGCAGCCAGCAGTTGTGGGTGCTCGACCTGGAAGAGGGGCGGGAGTTCACGGCCGCCGACCCGCGGGCCCTGTTGGCCGGCGCGCAGGAGAAGCTTCCCCCGCAGGAGCGGGCCCGCCGCGAGCGCAGCCGGGAGAGCTCGGCCGGCATCGTCGGCTACGCGGCGGACTCCGCCGTGGAGTTGGCGGCGTTCTCACTGTCCGGCCGGCTGTTCGTCTCCGAGCTGCGCGCCGGGACCACCCGCGAACTCCCGGTCCAGGGGCCGGTGGTGGACCCCCGCCCCTCGCCCGACGGACGGCATGTCGCCTTCGTGGCCGAGAGCCGGCTGCGGGTGGTCGCGGTGGACGGCACCGCGACGTCGGACGACGGGGCCGCGGCCGGCGGCGCGCGGGCGGACCGGGTGCTGGCCGAGCCCGACGGCCCCGAGGTGACCTGGGGCCTCGCGGAGTTCATCGCGGCCGAGGAGATGGGCCGCTACCGGGGCTTTTGGTGGTCGCCGGGGAGCGACGCGGTGCTGGCCGCGCGGGTCGACGAGGCACCGGTGCGGCGCTGGTGGATCTCCGATCCGGCCCATCCGGACCGTGAACCGGCGCAGGTCGCCTACCCCGCGGCGGGCACCGCCAACGCCGAGGTCACCCTCGCGCTCTTCGGCCTGGACGGCTCGCGCACGGACGTCACCTGGGACACCGGGCGCTACCCCTATCTGGCGCGCGTGCACTGGTCCGCGGCCGGCCCGCCGGTGCTGCTGGTCCAGGCCCGCGACCAGCGCGACCAGCGCTATCTGACCGTCGACACCGCGACCGGCGCGACCCGCACGGTGCACGAGGACGAGGACGAGGCCTGGGTCGAGCCGTTCCCCGGCGTGCCGGCCTGGACGCCGGACGGCCGGCTGGTGCGGATCGCGGACGAGGGCGGCGCACGCAAGCTGTTCGTCGGCGACCGGCCGCTGACCGGGGCGCCGCTGCATGTGCGGGCCGTACTGGACATCGGCGAGGAGGACGTGCTGTTCTCCGCGAGCGGGACCGACATGCACGACATCGGCGTCTACCGCGCCTGGTTCCGCGGCAGCGGCGACCAGGGCGGCTGGGAGCGGGTGGGCCGGCGCCCGTATCCGACGGTGTCCTCCGCGGTGCGCGGCGGCGCGCTGACCGTGCTGTCCCAGACCTCGCTGGAGCGCCCGGGCACCCAGGTGGACGTCATCCGGCTGGATCCCGACGGCGGGGAGAAGACCCTCGCCACGATCGGTTCGTACGCCGAGGAGCCGACGCTGACCGCCCGGCCCCGCCTCGTCCTGGCCGGGGAGCGGGAGATTCCGTGCGCGGTGCTGCTGCCGGGCGGGTATGCGGAGGGCGACGGTCCGCTGCCGGTCCTGATGGACCCGTACGGCGGTCCGCACGGTCAGCGGGTGGTCGCCTCGCACCACGCCCATCTGACCTCCCAGTGGTTCGCCGACCAGGGGTTCGCGGTGATCGTCGCGGACGGCCGGGGCACCCCGGGCCGCTCCCCCGCCTGGGAGAAGTCGGTCTCCCGGCGCCTCGCGGAGTGCGCGCTGGACGACCAGGTCCACGCCCTGCAGGCGCTGGCCGGATCCTTTCCCCTCGACCTGGACCGGGTGGCCATCCGCGGCTGGTCCTTCGGCGGCTACCTCGCCGGGCTCGCCACGCTGCGCCGGCCCGACGTCTTCCACGCCGCGGTGGTGGGCGCACCGGTGACCGATCTGCGCCTGTACGACACCCACTATCAGGAGCGGTACCTCGGCCACCCGGACGAGGAGCCGGCGGTCTACGCGGAGAATTCGCTGATCACGGACGAGGGACTGTCCAAAGCGGTGGAGCCGCACCGTCCGATGCTGATCGTGCACGGCCTCGCGGACGACAACGTGGTCGTGGCGCATTCGCTGCGGCTGTCCTCGGCGCTGCTGGCGGCGGGCCGCCCGCACGAGGTGCTGCCGCTGTCCGGGGTGACCCATATGACACCCCAGGAACAGGTGGCCGAAAACCTGCTGCTGCTCCAGGTCGACTTCCTCAAGCGGTCGTTGGGGATGCGCGTCTGATCACCAGCCGGGCGGGAGGGTGGACGGCGGGGGCGGGGCGTGCGGAGGCCGCGCCGCATCGGGCGCGGAGCCGTACGCCCGTACGCCGTCCGCGTCCGCGGCGGCCTCCGGGACGCCGGGGCGGGCCGCCGCGATCAGCGCGGTCAGCCCGGCGGCCGTCACGAACGCCGCGGTGGCCAGCTCCAGCCGGGCCCCGGCGGGCAGCGCGGCGAGGCGGCCGAACTGCCCGGTGCGTCCGGCGAAGGCGAGCGCCGTGGCGCCGTGCACGGACAGCAGCGCGGCGGCGGTGAGCGCCGCCGGCCGGGCCCAGGACGCCTGGCGCAGCGCGGCGGCCGCGGCCCCCAGGGCCAGCAGCGCGAGGGCCAGCGCATGCCAGTGCACGGGGGGCTGCAGCAGGGCGCCGGAGACCGACGCGTCGCCGAGCAGCCCCTTGCGGTAGACGTCCCCGCCGATCCGCGCCCACCAGTGGACCTCCCATCCGGCGACGGCGGCCCCGGCGGTCCCCAGCAGGACGGCGGCGGCGGTGGCCGCCCCCTTGTGCGGCCGCCCGGGCGGCCCGGCGTCGGCCCCGTGCGGCGCCGTGTGGACGACCCCGTATGCCGAGGAGGCCACCGCCGCCAGCCCGCGCGCCGGGCGCCTCGTATGTCGGCCGGCCCGCCCGCCCCGCCGTCGGTCCGCCGCGACCACCGCGAGCAGCGCGACGGCCAGCGCGAGTTCGACCAGGGCGCTCGCCCGCGCCTGCGCCGTCAGCCCGCCGTCCGGACCCGGCAGCCGGCCCGCGCCCAGGGTCCAGGTCAGGGGGGTGCGCAGCAGGGCGGTGGCGAGGGCGAGGGAGAGCAGCGCGCCGGAGGCCACGGACGAGGGGACCGTGCCGCGCCGCACCGCGACGGCCGTGGCGAGGGCGCCGAGCGCCAGCAGCGGGTCGAGCGGCGAGGTGGCCCAGGCGGTGGACTCCCGGGGCCGGCGGGCGTCCCCGAGCCAGGTCCACCACACGTCCGCGCCATGCCGGGCGACGGCGAGGTCCCGGACGATCCAGCCCGCGCTGAACAGGGCGAGCAACAGGCAGACCAGTGCGCCGGCGCGGCGCGCGCCGTGAGTGAGATCGCGATCCCGCACTGTGGACACGGCCCGCCCCCCGTCCGTGTCGAAGTACCAGGGTCGTCCACGGCGCCCGGTATACGAGGCGTCCACCGCAGGTCTACTCGACTCCCGGCGCCGGGACAACAGCCCCGAACGGAGCAGTGGGCGAAGGGGGACAAAACAGCGACCGGCCGGGGCGCCGAGTGGCGTCCCGGCCGGTCTACGGCACCCGCACGGCCGTACGTTGTTCATCATGGCGCGTCCGTATATCGGTGCTGCGACAGTGAAGTTGCCTTCATGTTAAAGAGGTTGATGGGTATATGTCCCCCATGCCGCATATCCCGCCCATCTGTCAAGCACGCCCTTGCGTCGATCTGCGCAATCTTCGCTCAAGAAGTAGACGACCTGTTCGTAAGCGCACCCGATCCCCTTGACTCCGCCATAAATCACTTGCGAAAGTCCGCTCATCCAGCGGTGCGACTCGGCGCCGCTTCACGTTCCAAGAGAACTCGGCGCGGGGGCACTTCGCGATGACTAGTCCATCCCAGACCGCGGCTACCAGGTCCGACACCCCGGGACCTGGACCCAAGGGTCTGAAGAAGGAAAAGAAGAGCAAGGGCGGTGAGCTCGTCGGCCGATCCCCCGGCCAATTGATGTGGATGCGCTTCAAGCGCGACCGCACGGGCATGATCTGCGGGATCGTCGTGCTGGCTTTCTTCATCATCGCGGCCCTGGCCCCGGTGATCGGCTCGCTGTACGGCAAGGACCCGTACACGCTCTACGGCAACGAAGATCCCAATCTGCTCGACGAGTTCGCCTATCCGGCGGGAGCCAACGGCGGCATCTCACCGGAGCACTGGTTCGGTGTCGAGCCCCAGCTCGGCCGCGATGTGTTCATGATGCTGATCTACGGCATGCGGATGTCGCTGGGCATCTCCGTCGCGGTGACCATCCTGACCGTGGTCACCGGCATCATCATCGGCGTCACGGCGGGCTACGTCGGCGGCAAGGCCGACTACTTCCTCAGCCGGTTGATCGACTTCCTGCTCGCCTTCCCGAGCCAGCTGACCTTCGTGGCCTTCACCCCGATCGTGGTGGCGCTCTTCGTGCCGCCGGGCGACGAGACGCCCACATACGTACGGGTCTGCGCGCTGATCATCGTGCAGTGGTTCCTGGGCTGGATGGGTCTGGCCCGGCTCCTTCGAGGCCAGGTGCTCTCCCTGCGCGAGCGGGAGTTCGTCGAGGCCGCGAAGATCACCGGCGCCTCGCCCTGGCGGATCATCCGCAAGGAGCTGCTGCCGAACGTCGTCACGCCGGTGCTGGTGCAGGGCACGTACATGCTCCCGCTCTTCGTGACCGCCGAGGCGGGTCTGTCCTTCCTCGGTGTCGGCATCATCGAGCCGACCCCCGACTGGGGCCGGCTGTTCCAGGCCGGCGCCCGGTACTACGAGAACGACCCGACCTTCCTGCTCTTCCCCGCCGCGGCCATGCTGATCTTCGTGCTCTGCTTCAACCTTCTCGGAGACTCGGTCCGCGACGCCTTCGACCCCAAGTCCGGGCGCTGATCGTCCACTTGCGGGGGGCTCGCTGTCACCCCCACCTCCCGGGCCTGCCCCGGTTGCTTCGGACAGCACAACTGGACCCCAACTGACAGGCAGGTGCTTGGAACTCATGAACGCACTTTCTACGCGCAGAGCTCGCGCGGTGATCGTGGCCCTCGCGGCCGGATCACTGGCGCTGACCGGCTGCAGTGGCGGCAGCGGCTCCAACAAGGGCAAGGCGCAGTCGGACGCGGACGCCGCGGCCCAGGCCAAGGCGATCCCGATGGGCACCGCCGCCGACTCCGCCGGCCCCGCGGTCGCTGTCAAGGGCGCCCACAAGGGCGGCACCATCCGCGTGTACCAGCGTGACAGCTACAACCACCTCGACCCGGGCCAGATGTACGTCAGCGACATGAAGGCCCTGTCGCAGCTGATCTTCCGCGGCCTGACCTCCTTCAAGCAGGACGACAAGGGCAACACCAAGGTGGTCGGTGACCTGGCCACCGACGCCGGCCAGATGTCCGACGGCGGCAAGACCTGGAAGTACACGCTCAAGGACGGCATCAAGTTCGAGGACGGCAAGCCGATCACCTCGAAGGACATCCGTCACTCGATAGAGCGGCTGTACGCCAAGTTCATCACCGACGGCCCGACCTACGTCCAGACCTGGCTGTCGGGCAGCGGCACGACCTACCGCAAGGCGCTGCCGGAGGGTCCGTACAAGGGCGACCACCTGCCCAAGAGCGTCCTGGACACCCCGGACGACAAGACCGTCATCTTCCACTTCAAGCAGCCGAATTCGCAGCTGCCGTACGCGCTGACGATGCCCGGCTACAGCGTGGTGCCGGACAGCGCCAAGGACACCAAGGACGCCTACGACGTCAAGCCGGTGTGCGCCGGTCCGTACAAGATCGCGTCGTTCAAGTCCGGCAAGTCCATGCAGCTGGTGCGCAACAAGAACTGGGACCCGAAGACGGACCCGATGCGCACCGCGTACCCGGACGGGTACAACATCACCTTCAACCACCAGCCGTCGGACTCCACCAAGCGCCTGATGTCCGACCAGGGCGAGGCCAAGAACGCGGTCAGCTTCACCAACTCGGTGGACCCCACGCTGACCAAGGACGTGCTGACCAACGCCAGCGCGAGCAAGCGCCTGGTGCAGGGCTACCAGCCCTACGTCTGGCAGATGAACATGAACATGGACCGCCTCAAGGACAAGAAGATCCGCGACGCGATCACCTACGCCATGCCGGACCAGCAGATCGTCCGGGTCAACGGCGGCAGCTACGGCGGTGAGATCGCCGGCGGTCTGCTCGCCCCGACCGTGGCGGGCTACAAGAAGGGCTACGACCCCTACGGCAAGCTGTCGCACCCGAACGGCGAGCCGGAGAAGGCCAAGAAGCTTCTCAAGGAGGCCGGCAAGGTGGGCATGAAGCTCGTCTACGCCTACTCCAACACCGAGTCGCGCCAGAAGGAAGCCGTCGTCATCGAGGACGCGCTGACCAAGGCCGGCTTCAACGTCCAGAAGAAGGAGGTCGAGGCGGCCTCCTGGTACGAGCAGATGGGCAAGGTCGACAACGGCTTCGACATCTACATGACCGGCTGGGGCCAGGACTGGGCCGACGCCTCGACCGTCATCCCGCCCTCGTACGACGGCACCACCATCCAGGACGGCGCCTCGAACTACTCCCACATCAACGACAAGCACGTGAACTCCGAGATCGCCCGGATCTCGAAGATCGCCGACGTCAAGAAGGCGACCGAGGAGTGGGAGAAGCTGCACAAGTACATCGTGGAGAAGGTCAACCCGGCGGCGCCGGCCTTCTACACCAAGGTGCTCCAGCTCTACGGCTCGAACATCGGCGGCGCCCGGTACAACCTGGACGTCAGCTACCTCGACCCCAACACGCTGTACCTGAAGAAGTAGCGGTAGCCGCTCAGGCGACCACCTGACGAAGGCACTCCGGACGGCGCGCACACGGCGGAACGCGCGCCCTCCGGGGCCTTTGTCCGCCACCCCTCACGCCCACTGCCGCCGCCGTCCTGAGAGCAGCGAACTGCCATGCTTCAATTCCTACTTCGCCGGACGTTCGGCGCTGTTGTCATCCTTCTTCTGCTCAGTGCCTTCACGTTCTTCGTGTTCTTCGGTGCCGGTGACCCGGCGACGATGTCCTGCGGAAAGAACTGCACCGCGGACAACATCGCACTGATCCACCAGAACCTCGGTCTCGACAAGCCACTGCCGACGCAGTACTGGGACTTCCTCGCCGGCATCTTCACCGGCCGCGACTACACCATCGGGCACTGCGACGCCCCGTGCTTCGGCTACTCGTTCGCCACGAAGCAGGACGTCTGGGCGACGCTGATGGACCGGCTGCCCACCACCGCCTCGCTGGCCATCGGCGGCGTCCTGGTCTTCCTGACCGTCGGCCTGGGTACCGGCCTGCTCGCCGCCTGGAAGCGCGGCTCGTTCGTGGACAAGACGCTCACCTCGATCTCGATGGTGCTGAGCTCGGCGCAGATCTACATCCTCGGCCCGATCGCCCTCGGTCTGTTCGTCTACAGCGGTCTGATGGACTCCCCCAAGTACGTGGAGCTGACCTCGAACCCGGCCGGATGGTTCATGGGCCTGCTGCTCCCGTGGCTGGTGATGTCGACGATCTTCACCGCGCAGTACACCCGTATGTCCCGCTCGACGATGATCGAGCAGCTGCAGGAGGAGCACGTCCGGACGGCCAAGGCCAAGGGCATGTCCGGCTCGTACGTCTTCCTGCGCTATGCCTGGCGCGGTTCGCTGATCCCGATCGTGACCATCCTCGGCATGGACCTCAGCTCGCTGTTCGGCGGCGCGATGATCACCGAGTTCACCTTCCAGCTGGCCGGCGTCGGACGGCTCGCGATCGACTCCGTCACCACCCTCGATCTGCCCATGATCATGGGCGTGCTGATCTTCAGTGCCGCCCTGATCCTGGTGTTCAACATCATCGTGGATGCGACGTACGCCTTCATCGACCCGCGCGTGCGCCTGTCCTAGGAGAGCCTGAAGTGACCACACTCACCAAGACCGAAGGCGCCACAGCGCCGTCCGGGTCCGACCCCTTCCTGTCCGTTCGTGACCTGCAGGTGCGGTTCTCCACCGAGGACGGCATCGTCAAGGCGGTCGACGGTCTCTCCTTCGATCTGGAACGCGGCCAGACGCTCGGCATCGTCGGCGAATCAGGCTCCGGCAAGTCGGTGACCAACCTCTCGATCCTGGGGCTGCACAACCCCAAGGCCACCGAGATCTCGGGCGAGATCACGCTGGACGGCCAGGAGTTGACCGGAGCCAGGGAGAAGACCCTGGAGAAGCTCCGCGGCAACAAGATGGCCATGATCTTCCAGGACGCGCTGACCGCTCTGTCGCCGTACTACACCGTCGGCCGGCAGATCGCCGAGCCGTTCATCAAGCACACCGGCGCCAGCAAGCGCGAGGGCCGGCAGCGCGCCATCGAGATGCTGACCAAGGTCGGCATCCCGCAGCCGACCCTGCGGGTGGACGATTATCCGCACCAGTTCTCCGGCGGTATGCGCCAGCGCGCCATGATCGCCATGGCGCTGGTCTGCAACCCCCAGCTGCTGATCGCCGACGAGCCGACCACCGCCCTCGACGTCACCGTCCAGGCGCAGATCCTCGACCTGCTCAAGGACCTCCAGCAGGAGTTCGGCTCCGCGATCATCCTGATCACCCACGACCTCGGCGTGGTCGCCAACACCGCGGACGACCTGCTGGTGATGTACGCGGGCCGGGCGGTGGAGCGGGGCTCGGTCAAGGAGATCCTCACCCAGCCCCGGCACCCGTACACCTGGGGCCTGCTGAGCTCCATGCCGCGGCTCTCCTCGGACGTCAGCGAGGCGCTGCACCCGATCCCGGGCAGCCCGCCGAGCCTGCTCAACCCGCCGTCGGGCTGCGCCTTCAACCCGCGCTGCGGTTTCACCGGCGAGGTCGGCGGCACCCGGTGCACCGACGAGCGGCCGCTGCTGGAACTGGGGCGGGCCGCGGCCTGCCACCTGAGCGCCGAGCAGAAGCAGACCCTCTTCACCGAGCAGATCAAGCCCCGGCTGGGCTAGGGAGCGACCACCATGGCAGACAACGTCACCCTCCCGGCGCCCCGCGACGCCAAGCCCGCTCCGGGCGAGCCGCTGCTCACCGCCGAGGGCCTCACCAAGCACTTCCCGATCTACGGCGGCTTTCCGTTCAAGCGGAAGGTCGGCGCGGTCCAAGCGGTCGACGGCATCGACCTGACCGTGCACGCCGGCGAGAGCTTCGGCCTGGTCGGCGAGTCGGGCTGCGGCAAGTCCACCACCGGACGGCTGCTCACCCGGCTCATGGAGCCGACCTCCGGCAAGATCACGTATGCGGGTCAGGACATCACCCACGCCAAGCGCAAGCAGCTGGCGCCGGTCCGCTCCGAGATCCAGATGATCTTCCAGGACCCGTACGCCTCGCTCAACCCGCGGCAGACGGTCGGCACCATCATCGGCGGCCCGATGGAGATCAACGGGATCAACCCGCCCGGTGGGCGGGAGAAGCGGATCCGTGAGCTCCTGGAGACCGTGGGTCTGAACCCGGAGCACTACAACCGCTTCCCGCACGAGTTCTCCGGCGGCCAGCGGCAGCGCATCGGTGTGGCCCGGGCGCTGGCCCTGGAGCCGAAGCTGATCGTCGCCGACGAGCCGGTCTCGGCCCTGGACGTCTCCATCCAGGCCCAGGTCGTCAACCTGCTCCAGGACCTCCAGCGCGAGCTGGGCATCGCGTTCCTGTTCATCGCCCACGACCTGGCGATCGTGCGGCACTTCAGCGAGCGGGTCGCGGTGATGTACCTCGGCAAGATCGTCGAGGTGGGCTCCCGCGACGAGATCTACAACCGGCCGCGCCACCCGTACACCCACGCGCTGCTCTCCGCGGTGCCGGAGGCCAAGCTGGTGGAGAGCGAGGAGGAGGAGCGCGAGCGCATCCGGCTCGCCGGCGACGTGCCCTCCCCCGTCAACCCGCCGTCCGGCTGCCGCTTCCGCACCCGCTGCTGGAAGGCGCAGGACAAGTGCGCCACGGAGCCGCCGCCGCTGATCCAGCTCTCCGGCAGCGAGGCCGGCCACCTGACGGCCTGCCACTTCCCGGAGGAGCCGACGACCGCGGCCCGCGACGAGGACATCATCCTCGACCCGGCGCTGGCGGCGATCGAGGACGCTGCTCAGGTAGAGCCTTCGGAGGAGAACGGGCAGACCACCTGACGGATTCACACCGCCGGAACCAGCACAGCCCGGAGTCCGTATCCCCGACAACACACTGTCGGGGATACGGACTTCAGTGCTTCTCCCGCGTTTGTGCGGGCCTCCTCGCACCTGACCCACTGTCAAGAGGAGATGGGTGTAAGAGTCCAGAAAGACCTGTCGGAGACGATATTCACGCAGGCGACGAGAAGCCGGCAGGCCCAACGCAATGTGATGGAGGATCACCATGCGACACCCGAAGATACGCATCAGTGTGCTGACTGCTACTGCAGCCATCGCCTTGCTCTCCGTGCTGACAGCCACCACCGACTCGCCGGGGAGCGGGGTTGAGGCCCGGAAGCACACTCCGAATAACGTCATCGCCTCGAAGTAAGTAAGAGAAAATATTCAAGGGTCCTTGCCTCCATCGGCAAGGACCCTTTTTATGGAACACCACACGGCCACAAGGAGGAAACGTACTCCCGAGAACCGACGGGGAATCTCATGGCATGGTGAACTCCTCGAAGGGTGCGGAGAACTCTTGGGAAGGCAGTTCATCGACTCGTCCGGTCGACACAAGCACTTCACCCGAACCATCGCACAGGACGAAGCTGGGCCAGACACTGACCCCCACATCTCGAACCAGCCTGGACCCGTAGCGCACTGGGACCACGTCACTGAAGGTGGCTACTTCTTCAGCAAATTTCTCGGCAGCTTCTCCCTCTCCGAGGACCACAGAGACGAGACGGGGGCCCGGCACTCGAATTTTCCCCTTTTTCAATTCTGCAGCCTGCGCCCGACATCCCGAGCATTCGGAGGACAGGTAGGCCACAATAAATGGACCCTCCATACCCTCACGAACACCTCTCCCGGAACTGTCTACGAGTTCCGCAACCGGCAGGACGGATCCGGCAGAAACCGCACCCTGTCGCCCCGGAAGACCCTTTTCCTGAATATGCTTGAGAACCACTGTCACCCTGCGGGCGACCGCGAACGAAAACACCAGGGAAGCGAGAGAGAAAAAGAACGCCACGCCCGCCATAGTTTCCATCACACCAATTCCCTCCCAAAGATATTAATCAGGTGGTCGACACAGTAGGCAGCGCTGGCCAGCAGCAGAGCGATCGGAACCCTAATCCAGTCCTGCACCCCGAAGGTCACCGCATGTAGCTGCAATGAGGAAAAGAGGCCGATGATTGCGAGACAGAAGAGCACCACGTTCCGTACCACGTGCCAGACCGTGACTGGATTTTGCGTATCTCCGCCACAACCGCATGACTCCCCGCGCCCCCTAGCCAGAAGCAGGCCAAGGTATGCCGTGAAGACAACCAGCAGCCCGGCAAGGAGCCCGAAGCCGGCCGCGGACGTCGAGTACCAGAGCAGACAACCGCATGCCGATAGCTCGATCACTACGACAGCAACGGCGATGCAGAGAGACCACCCTGAGGCCCTCGAGACGGTGTTGTGCACATGCGACCGAAAAGATGCGAATCCAACGATTTTACTGGTCACGAACGCCGCAAACGTAAGGAACAAGCACACTCTGGCGAAATTAAAAAGGGCATCCATGGCAACCTCGGGAGAAACTCAACAACAGGGAGTCGCGGCCTCTCCGCACTGAGGCCGCGACCCAGCTTCCCTACTCAGCAGGTGCCGGCTCCACACACCAGCCTAGTACCCGTGTCGATGCAGTGGCAGTTGTACTCCATAGGCGTCGGATTATTGGGCATACAGGGAACGTTTTCACACCGCTCCGCACTGGCCGACACGGAAGGGAGCACGGCTCCCGCAATGCGCGAACAGGCCGCACGAATCTTACGCGTCATGAGATTCTCCATTTCTCTTTTGATGAAACCAGTCCGCATATCCTGAATGCGGAAGCTGGAAAGTTCTTGAGAAAGCCTCGAGAACTTCCGAGTGCTCACTCCGCTAACCCATCCGGAGGGCGCGATGTAGCCCCGGAAGGAACCCCTCTCGAGACCGTGGGATTTGTGTCCTCAGCAGCGCCCCCAGTTACACTCGAGGTGCCTCCCTGTATCAATGCAATGACACATGTATGGGAGTTGATGCTGCGGATCGCCAGGGCAGGGAATATTCTGGCACTGATCAGCATAGGCTAATGCAGAAGGCAGTACCGCATTAGCCAGGCGCAGGTACAAGGATCGAATCTTCGCCGGCACGACACTCCTTGAGTGAATTATCCATCCCAGCTGCACGTTTATGAATCCGTGCGACGTTTGAAATATTTCACGTCGACGATTCAGAGCGCAAGGAGTGCAACATGCAGAACACAGACAGATCGGGGAAAGACCACCAGAGGACGCTTGTTGCAGTACAGCGGCATTCCAACGACAGAGAGACGCGATTCCGGATTGCCAGGGTCCGGCCAGTGCGTGATTCGAGAGCATGAGAGCGTGTGCAATCCATCCTGCTGCGTTCACAGGGTGGCTGAGAACGGCGACGCCGCAGTTCCCCGGGCAAGAGGTACGGGTCGCACGGTCATAGTGGCGCTGCGGTGACCGTGAAGCCCACGTCAGCCGCCGACATGGTGACGAAGCTCAAGCTCTCTTCGGGACGGCATCCCCTGTGCCCTCTGAGCTAATCTGAGCAGATGCGAATGCCACGCGTTGAGTACAGTCTCCTGGGGCCCGTACAAATCTGCATGGACGGTGCTGCGGTCGCCCTGACTGGAAAGCAACGTGCTCTGGCCGCAACGCTCTTGCTGGACGCCAATCGCGTGGTGTCCAGCGACCGGATCGCCTTCTGCCTCTGGGGAAGCGCTCTGCCTGCGGCCCCAGCCCCCCGCGTGCGATCGCTGGTAGCGGAGCTCCGGCGCGTCCTGCCTGGGCTCGGGGCTGACCGCATTCGCACCACGAAGCCTGGATACTCGTTGCATGTACTGCCGGGGGAACTGGACATCCTGTCCTTCGACGCAGAGCTCGAACGTGCGAAGAAGTACGTCCGAAGGGGCAGGACAGCCGACTCATTGCAGTCCTACAACAGCGCCCTCTCGCTGTGGCGCGGCGCTCCGCTGGACAACGTCGAGGGTGTGCACTTCAGCACTCAAGCCCAACGGCTCGAAGAGCAATACATATCCGCGTTGGAGGAGCGAGCCCAGGTCAAACTGACTCTAGGGCGAGTCCAGGAAGCCATCGGCGAACTGCGCCAAGTCACCGAGGCAGCGCCTTTTCGTGAATCACCGGTACGCCTGCTCATGCTCGCCCTCCACCGATCGGGGCGAACAGTCGAGGCACTCGAGGTGTATCGGGCGTTCCGGGAATGCCTTGTGCGGGAGCTCGGCATAGAGCCAACTCCCGCGCTGTCAGACGCACAGCAGCGCATCCTTCGCGGCGAGAGCAGTCGGGACGGCATCCCCGCAACGGAATCGGACACCGTCATGCGGCGGCCCACTCCTCGCAATCTTCCCATGGGTCCGCCTCGACTCATCGGTCGCGCCGACGAACTGTCCGTCCTCAACGCTCCGAGTGCTGGGGCTGGCCGTCTCGTGCTGCTCGTCGGTCCCGCCGGGGTTGGCAAGAGCGCGCTGGCCGTCCACTGGGCTCACCGGGTTGCCGAACAGTTCGAGGGTGGGCAACTCTTTCTCGAAATGCGGGGTTTCGATGCCGGACAGCCTTGCTCGCCGGCGGAAGCACTACCGCAACTGCTGCAGTTACTCGGCCATCAGAGCGCAGACATCCCGCTGCACTTTCAGGAACAACTCGCTCTGTACAGATCGAGCCTGGCAGGTAAGAAGTGTCTGATTTTGCTGGACGACGTCGCCGATGCCTCTCAGGTCAGGCCGCTCATACCTGGCAGTCCCGGATGTGTTGTCGTGGTCACCAGTCGGGACCGACTGGGCAGCCTCGTGGCACTGGACGGCGCCGAGCGGCTGACTCTCAAGGTGCTGGGTCCCGACGAGGCTGTCCAGCTCATTGCCCTGCGGGCGGGCTTCGCTCGTGTGCGGCAGGAGCAAGAAGCGACAAGGGGGCTGGCTGACCTGTGCGGAAGGCTGCCACTCTCTCTCTGCATCGTCGGCGCGCAACTGGCGGACCACCCGCATCGCACCATCCAGCAACACACAAGAGAACTTCTTGCGGATGGGCCCCTCAACCGTCTCCAGGTGGATTCCGACAGCCGCGCCGCCGTTCGCCCCGCGCTTGAGATGTCCTACGCCGCTTTGAGTGGAGCAGCTCAGCGCATGCTGCAGTTGTTCTCGATCGTGCCCGGCAGCGACTTGTCGGCTGCCGCAGCTGCAGCACTCGTGGGAACCTCATCAGCCAGAGCTACGGAGCTACTGGACTCCATCGCACGCATTCACCTCGCCACGGAAATCGACGCGCAACGCTACTCCTGTCATGACCTGGTCCTGGAGTACGCACGCGACAAAGCCCAGGAAGCCGGCGCTTCGGACGATGCCGAGGCGGTGCGCCGGCTGTATGACTTCTATCTTCACAGCTTGATCAACGCGAACCGCGCGAGCAGTCTGCATGAGCTGGCGGTACCCTACGGGCCTCCCTCGGACGGTGTGGTACCACAGCGGTTCGAGAACGAGTCTTCGGCCCGCGCATGGATCACTTCCGAGTGGGACAACATTTCAGCAATCATCACCAGCGCGGTCGAACACGGGCCTTATCGCTACACATGGCTCTTCGTCTCGGCCCTTCAGGACGTGTTCCACCACTGGCGCCCGCGGTCCGAATGGATCCATCACGCCGCCCTGGCCCGGTCGACTGCTGAGCGTGAGAACGACTCGATAGGGCAATCTGCGATGCACCGGGCTCTTGCGTCCGCTCTTTGGCGGAACGGAGACCTCCAAGCGGCACTCACCGAATACGATCAGGCTCTGAAGTTCGCCAGGCAAGCAAACTGGCGACAGGGCGAATGTGCCGCCTTGCTGGGATCGGGTGTGGCCCGTAAACAATTGGGAGGCGCTGCGGCCGCTCTGCCGCAGTACCATCAGGCCCTCGAGATCAGCGTGGAGCTTGATGACCGACGCTCCCAGGCAATCGCCCTGAGCAACCTCGCCTCAGCCCACCTGACACTCTGCCGCTTGCAGGAGGCGGAGCAGTTCTTGATGGCCGCCCGCCCCCTCGCACACGCCAGCGGTCACCGTCACCTCGAGGCACTTGTCCTCTCGACCTGGGGCCACGTCCAACAGAAGCTGGCCCTGCTCGAAGAGGCCGCGTGCACCCTCGAGGAGTCGATCGCGGTTGCCCGCAGCATCGGGTCTGCCTACGCCGAAGCTGCCAGTCTCGAGACTCTTGGCCGCGTCCACCATGACGCCGGCCGCTACGATGCAGCCGTGGTCTCATTTGAGCAGGCCCTGGAGATCACCCGCACGGTTGGCAACCTCAACTGCGAAGTCGATGCGCTCGTAGGGCTCTCGGCGACGCGGATGAAACTGGGGGCTCAAACCGCAGCGGCGAAGTGTCTGGCAACCGCTCAGGAGACCGCCGAACGCACTGGCCATGCCACCGGACTCGTAGAAACCCTTCTGGGCCAGGCAGAACTCGCCGAGCACAGCGGCGCCCTCGAAGAGGCGTGGGTACACGCTTCTGAGGCTCTAGCCCTGGCAACCGCGTCGCTGCCACTCGCGCAGCCTCGGGCGCACTACGTCATGGCCCGGGTCCTGCTGGCTCGGGGGGACCCCAACGAGGCGCTCCAACACTGCGAGGCAGCGTTGGCTCTCTGTCGTCGATCACGGCAAAGGCTTTTGCAGGTAAGGGTACTGATCGCTGCCGGCCGGGCTCTGCGGACGCTCGGGCGAACCCCGGAAGCCCGAGCTGCCTGCCACGAAGCTGAAGGCTTGGTCGCCACCCTGGACACTCCAGAACGAACCGAGGTCAAGCACATACTGGACTAGCTGCCCCCCGTGCGCGATCCGTGCGGTTTCCATGCGCATGCTCACGATTCTGAACAGGAAGGAAGAAATACCTGGACCAGCTCAGGGAGATCGCACATGAAGATCCGGGTGCTTGGCTCGGTGAACGTCACATTCCATGGCCGACCGGTGGGGCCGTCGTCGTCGCGAGCCAAGTTGCTGCTCGCGGCCCTCGCATGGCAAGCCAACGAGTTCGTTTCCGACGAGGTCATCATCGATCGGATCTGGGGTGATGACCTCCCTCAACGGCCCAGGGACACGCTCTACACCTGCGCGACCCGACTGCGTAGGTGCCTCGACTCGGCCAACGGCCCAGCCGTAGAAGGGCGGGTGGTACGACACAGAGGCGGCTACTTGTTGGAATGTGACCCTGAAGCGATTGACCTGTATCGGTTCCGACAGTTGGTGGCCGGCGCCCAGTCGGCCGTGCACCAGGGCGATGATCGCGTAGCGTCCGACCTGTTCGGCCGGGCCATTGCCGCCTGGTCCGGAACTGCACTGTGCGACGCGGAGTCCCCTTGGGCTGACCGGGCACGTAGAGCTCTGGAACAGGAGCTCCTGACAGCCCGTATCGGTTGGGCGAAAGCCGGTCTCGGACTGGGACGACAGGCGGAGTTGCTCCCTCACCTCGCCTCCCTTGTCGAGGAGAACCCCTTCGACGAAGCAATAGTCGGCCTCTACATACTGGCGCTGCATCGCGCTGGGCGGCAGAAAGAAGCATGGGAATCCTATTCACTGCACCGATCCCGTCTGATCGAGCAGCTCGGTGAAGAACCGGGTAACGAACTTCAGGAACTGCACCGAACCTTGTTGCTGCGCGAGGACAGCCCCATCGCTCCTCAACGGGATGCCCTGCCGCATCCCCGCCAACTCCCTCCTCCGGTATACCGACTCGACGGACAACGGGACGTCCTGGCTCAGCTGCAGGCAGTACTGCCCTCGGTCTCCCAGGCCGTTTCCCCCGTCGTGATCCAAGGGCCGACAGGGGTGGGGAAGACCACGCTTGCCGTCTATTGGACGCACGAGGTCGTACACCACTTTCCGGACGGACAGCTGTACCTGGATTTCCACGGACACTCCGCGGGAAAGCAAACGACGCCTGGTGATCTGTTGCCCGGACTGCTCATGTCCCTCGGGGTGGCACCCGGTTGGGTGCCTCGTGGGGAACAGGCACAGGCCGCTCTCTACCGGTCGCTGCTGGCGGACCGGAGAATGCTCGTCCTCGTCGACGGTGTGGCGAACCACGCCGACGTACTACCCTTCCTGCCCGGTACCCCAGGAACCATGGTCGTGGTCACGTCGCGCGCCGCCCTTCCGGAGCTAATCGAACGATACGGCGCTCCTCACTTTTCTCTCCTCAACCGCGATACGCCCATACGGCACCGACGTGACACGCGGGCCGACACCATCCAGCAACATGCACTTGGCCAGGCCGACTCCGCGCTCGTCTGAAGACCTAGTCCCGGAATTGCTGGATGGCCGGTGCAGCCGCTCCTGTGCGAAGCGCGGTTCCTGCCCGGCCTCCGGCCACCGTGCCAAGAACCCGACTCAGAGGGAAGTATCCGACCTGCCGCGAGTCGAAGCTGACTGAAAAGTTGTCACCAACTACCACGATTTTTCCAGCTGGGACTCGTCCGCTGGCAAGCGACGACAGGATCGGAACATGCTCCACCGGAATAGGGTCTCCCGGCATCGCCAGCACCCGTTTGATCATCCAGTTTTGTGCCGTGATTCTTCTCCTGCGGTGCATGGCCACGGGCTGGCCCGGCCATACCCCTCGCACCGCAAGCGGAACATTCGCGCACTGCTGCGCCTCGTCCTCGGCGACGACAGACGGGGGCCCGCCGGGTGCCGGGACGGGGATCCCCCAGCGCACCGGCCTCTCGATGACAACCACATCTCCCTTGGAGGGAACAACGCCACGGCGGACGATCACCCTGTCCCCGTGCTCGTAAGCCGGTTGCATACTATTTCCACTCACTGACACGGAAATGAATCTCCTGGACAGATACGTCACGCACCCAGATACCACCGCAAGTGAGATGACGAATGCCCTCATTGACACATCGGGAAACCGCTGGCCGAGAAGTGTCATCAGAAATCGGCTCCCAAAGCCCTGCCCTCACTTGAGCTTCGGTAGCCCGAAGCCTGAAGATTGAACAAGCGGGAGTATTCACCCTTTCGCCTCATCAACGTCGCGTGATCTGCGAATTCGGTCACGCGTCCATCCTCTATCACCGCGATGCTGTCAGCATCTCGTACCGCACCCAACCGGTGTGAGATGAGAATCGTGGTGCGGTTACGCCGATGCCGCTGTAGCGAGCGGTGAACTTCAGCTTCCGCTGCGGCGTCAAGGCCCGACGCCGGCTCATCCAGAATCATCAGATCACGACCCTCCCTGAAAAAGGACCGCGCCAGAGCAAGTCTCTGCCACTGCCCCCCGGAGGGAACAACGCCAGTTTCTGGGTTTTCTTTGTCCGATTCCATGTAGAATACTCTTGACAACAGGGTCGCATATCCACGGGGGAGCCCAGAAAGATATTCGTGGATTCCTGCACACTTAGCCGCCTGTCGGATTTTACCGTCCTCGGCGGCCGCCCCGATATCCCCGAGCGAAACGTTCTCCGACGCTGTCATATCGTACCTCATGAAGTCCTGGAAGACCGCCCCAATCCGCTGACGCAATTCCGCAGGATCCGCGTCCTTTATGTCAACACCGTCCCAAAGAACCGATCCCTTCTGCGGATCGTAGAAGCGGCACAAGAGCTTCACCACAGTTGATTTTCCGGCGCCATTCAAGCCGACCAGTCCGACCGATGCTCCTGCGGGAATGAAGAGGTTGATTCCTCGAAGGATCCAGTCGTGTTCCTCTGAGTAACGGAACCATACGTCTCTCAGTTCGATGCCCTTGCGCAGCGGCGGCAATTGACTGGGGGCCTCTGCGAGCGGAAGGTCGACGGCCGAATCGAGCACAGACCGGTACTGACCGAACATCAACAGAGCCTCATTGATCCTCGCCAGATCGCCTGCCAATGCCGCTAGTGCACTCTGCACCCCAGCCAGGGCTGCCACGAACATCGTCACGCCACCCACCGAAACGGAGCCTGTCCGCGCAGCTTGCACCGCCCAGAGCACTCCGCACCCCGCAACACAAGCCGTAAGTACTGCGATGGCGCCCTCGAGTCTGACCTCGTAGCGATCGACCGCCTTCTTCCTGGCATTCGCACTGCCCCGCTCGACCAGCATGCGGCGTCTCATGAACTCGCCGATTCCGAAGATGCGGACCTCTTTCGCAGCTTCGATACCACTCAGCAGCTGACTGTAGAAGAATTCACGACGCTCGATTGGGCCTACTTCCGCCGCCATCCTGGCGCGCCTCTTGGAAAGAGAAATCTGTCCAATCAAAGCGGGCACGGCTGAAGCAATCACCAATCCTGGAAACGTCGGGTCAAGCATCGCGATTGAAGCCATGAATCCCAGTGAAGTGACCGAATCCCTGACGGCGAACAGACTTCCGTCTACCACCTCGATGGATGACCCTGTGCCAGGCTGTTGTGCCAAACGGAGCCGGTCGAGAAAATTCGGATCCTCGAACCTCCCGACGCCGATAAACTTATTCACTGCGAAGAAGAGTCGAGCACGCGCAAATAGAGGCACCTCTCGGGCAAGGCTGTTGCGCAAATAGCGAATTATATGTGGCGCCAGACCTGCCAGCAGCCCCGCCCCAGCCAGCATTAGGGCATATTTTATCAATTCGCTCCATGGCGCCCCGGACACCAGCCCGTCCAGGACCGCTTTTGTAAACCATGCGGTCAGCACAGGAGCCAGACCTATCAGCAGCGTAATCAGAGCATAAAGACACAATGTACCCGGAGCGGCCGCAAACACGAGAGAGTACGCCCTGGGAATGTTAGCGAAAACATCCGGGACCCGCCGATTCAAGTGCATCATCACCTTCCGGGCGGCTAGCGCCCTCCGCCTTTGCTACCGGAATTCCCGGTCTGTCCACAGAGGCACCCAGAGAATGAAGTGAATCTCTCACCGCGCTTCCCCTTCGACAAGTGGAGCCGCCGGCAGACATCGGATAGATGGGCGTGGTAACCGTCGCCGGAACAATAGGGTGCGCCATCCGGGTTCCAACTGGCTCGCCGGCTGGCCGCCACTTGAGGAGGCTCCTGCCGGCCCGGCCGAGCAGGTGCGAGAGACGCCGCCGTGGCGGGGAATGTTCCCGGCCGCGGCGGCGCTGTCGTTGGCGGGGAGGTGGCGTGGATGCGGATCGGGGAGCTGTCGGCGCGTACGGGTACGCCGCGGCGGCTGTTGCGCTACTACGAGGAGCAGGGGCTGATCGTCGCCGAGCGCTGCGCCAACAGCTACCGCGCCTATGACGCGTTCTGCGTCGACCGGGTGCTGCAGATCCGGGGGCTCCTCGACGCCGGGCTGCCGACCCGGCTCATCAAGCAGATCCTGCCCTGCCTGGACAAGCCCCGGGCCATCCACTTCCCCGACGCGACACCGGAGATGCTCGCCACGCTGGAGCGCGAGCGCGACCGGATGACCGAGCGCATCGAGACGCTGATGCGCAACCGGGACGCCATCGGGGAGTACCTGGAAGTGGTGCGCGGCACGGCTGAGGCCCGGCCCGGCAAAGCGGCCGGGGCACCCCCTGGTGAAGCGGCCTAGGAGGTGTCCGGCGGGTCAGGCCCTAGCGATGCGCCACCGGCCCCGGCTCCGGCCCGTCGGGCAGGCGGTGCTCGCCGTCCGCTCCGTCGGGCAGCCGCCCCTCGCCCGGCACCACCTGGCGCTCCTGTGCGAAGTGGCAGGCCGAGGGGTGCCCCGCCGGGCCGGTCGACTCGCGGAAGTCCGGGGGGACTTCGAGCGGGGGGACGACCTCGGCGCACAGGTCCCGGGCCTTCCAGCAGCGGGTGCGAAAGGGGCAGCCGGACGGCGGGCTGGCGGGTGAGGGCACGTCGCCGGTGAGCAGGATGCGGTCGCGGGCGGCGCGGGAGTCGGGGTCCGGTACGGGCACGGCGGAGAGCAGGGCCTGGGTGTAGGGGTGGGTGGGGTGGTCGTAGATCTGCTCCTCGGTGCCGATCTCGGCGAGCCGCCCCAGGTACATCACCGCGATCCGGTCGGAGATGTGCCGGACGACGGACAGGTCGTGGGCGATGAAGACGTAGGAGAGGTCGAACTCGTCCTGCAACTGCTCCAGGAGGTTGACCACCTGGGCCTGGACGGAGACGTCCAGCGCGGAGACCGGCTCGTCGGCGACGATGATCTCCGGGCGCAGGGCGAGGCCGCGGGCGATACCGATGCGCTGGCGCTGGCCGCCGGAGAACTGGTGCGGATAGCGGTTGATGTACTCGGGGTTGAGCCCCACCACGTCCAGGAGTTCTTGGACCTTGCGGCGGCGGTCTCCCTTGGGGGCCACCTCCGGGTGGATCTCGTAGGGCTCGCCGACGATGTCGCCGACCGTCATCCGGGGGTTCAGGGACGTGTAGGGGTCCTGGAAGACCATCTGGATGTTGCGGCGCACCGCCCTCATCGCCCGGCCCGACAGACGGGTGATGTCCTCGCCGCGGTAGCGGATCCGACCCGCCGTGGGGCGCTCCAGGCCCACCAGCAGCTTGGCGACCGTGGACTTGCCGCAGCCCGACTCCCCGACGATGCCCAGGGTCTCGCCCTTGCGGAGGTCGAAGGAGACCCCGTCGACGGCCTTGACGGCGCCGACCTGCTTCTTGAAGAGCACGCCCCGGGTGAGGGGGAAGTGCTTGACCAGATCGCGGATCTCCAGGAGGGGCTCGCCAGGCGCCGGTCCGGCGCCGGCCGCGGCTCCGCTTACCTCATCGCGCGCCACCGAGGGTCTCCTTCCAGAAGTGGCAGGCACTGGCCCGGCCGGGGCCGGCCTCGTACAGCGGCGGCAGGTCCGTGCGGCAGATGTCCTGCGCCAGCGGGCAGCGCGGGTTGAAGGGGCAGCCCGGCGGGATGGCCGTCAGATTGGGCGGCAGGCCCTTGATCGCGTACAGCCGCTGCCCCTTCTGGTCCAGCCGGGGGATGGAGTCCAGCAGCCCCCGGGTGTACGGGTGGGCGGGCGCACGGTAGAGCTGGTGGACGGGTGCGGTCTCCACGATCCGCCCGGCGTACATCACCGCGATGGTGTCGGCGACATCGGCGACCACGCCCAGGTCATGGGTGATCAGGATCAGCCCCATGGTGAACTCGCGCTGCAGCTCCGCGAGCAGGTCCATGACCTGCGCCTGGACGGTGACGTCCAGCGCGGTGGTCGGCTCGTCGGCGATGATCAGGTCGGGGCCCAGGGCCAGCGCCATCGCGATCATGATGCGCTGGCGCATCCCGCCGGAGAACTGGTGCGGATAGTCCCCCACCCGCGCCCCGGCCGCGGGAATGCCCACCCGCTCCATCAGCTCCACCGCCCGGCCGCGGGCCTCCTTACGGGACATCCCCTCATGGACCTGGAACATCTCCCCCAGCTGCGCCCCGACGCTGAGCACCGGATTCAGCGAGGACAGCGCGTCCTGGAAGATCATCGCCATCTTGGCGCCACGGACCCTGCGCCGCTCGTCCTTGCGCAGCGTCAGCAGATCACGGCCCTGGAAGATGATCTCGCCGCCGGTCACGAAGCCGGGCGGCGAGTCCAGGATGCCCATCACGGCCTGCGCGGTGACGGACTTTCCGGAGCCGGACTCGCCGAGCACCGCCAGCGTCTGGCCCGGCGCGACGCCGAAGCTGACACCGTTGACGGCCTTCGCGATCCCGTCCCGGGTACGGAACTCCACCCGCAGGTCCCGCACGTCGAGCAGAGCGGTGTCGGTGACCGCGCCCGCGCCACCGCCCCCGGCCTCGCCGGCACTGTTCGTCATCTGCCGCCTCCTCAGCGCAACTTGGGGTCGAGGGCGTCGCGCACCGCGTCGCCGAGCATGATGAACGCCAGCACCGTGACGCTCAGCGCGCCCGCCGGCCACAGCAGCATGTGCGGCGCGCTGCGGATGTAGGTGGAGGCCGTGGAGATGTCGATGCCCCAGGAGACGGTGGGGGGCTTGAGGCCCGCGCCCAGGTAGGACAGCGTCGCCTCCAGCGCGATGTACGTACCGAGCGCGATGGTGGCGACGACGATGACCGGCGCCACCGCGTTCGGCGCGATGTGCCGCAGCAGCATCCGCCCGTTGCCGGCGCCCAGCGCGCGGGCGGCCTGGACGTAGTCGTGCTGTTTGGCGGTGACGACGGAGCCGCGGGCGATACGGGAGATCTGCGGCCAGCCGAGCAGCACGATGAAGCCGACCACCGGCCAGACGGTGGTGCTGGTGACGACGGAGAGGAACACCAGGCCGCCGAGGATCACCGGGATGCCGAAGAAGATGTCGGCGAGCCGGGAGAGCAGGGTGTCCGACCAGCCGCCGAAGAAGCCGGCCAGCCCGCCCATCAGGCTGCCCAGCAGCGCGGCACCGGCGGTGGCGCAGACACCGACGGTGATGGAGGCGCGGGCCCCGTAGACCACGCGGGTGTAGACGTCCCTGCCCTGGGTGTCGAAGCCGAAGGGGTGGCCGGGCTGGGAGCCCTGCTGCGCCTTGGCCAGGTCGGCGCGGTAGGGGTTGCCGGTGGCGATCAGCTGCGGCCAGATCGCGATCACCACCAGGAAGAGGATGACCAGCGCGGAGAGCACGAAGACCGGGTTGCGGCGCAGATCGTGCCAGGCGTCGCTCCACAGGCTGCGCGGCTTGCCCGGGGGCACGGGGGCGGGTGGCCCGGCACCGGGCGGCGCGGCGCCCGGCCTCCGTTCCAGCGACTCCGCCTCGCCGATGGCCAGCGCGGCGGAGCCGCCGTCGCCGTGGCCGATGGCTTCCTTGGGGACGTAGGACTCAGGCATAGCGGATCCTCGGGTCGAGGACGGCGTAGAGCAGGTCGACGAGGAGGTTCGCGACGAGGAAGACCAGCACCAGGATCGTCACGAAACCCACGACGGTCGGCGAGTTCTGCCGCAGGATTCCCTGATAGAGCTGGAATCCGACGCCGTGGATGTTGAAGATGCGCTCGGTGACGATCGCGCCGCCCATCAGGGCGCCGATATCGGTACCGATGAATGTGACGACCGGGATCAGTGAATTGCGCAGCAGATGGCGGGTGATGACGCGGCGTTGGGGCAGGCCCTTGGCGACGGCCGTACGGACGTAGTCGGCGCGGGCGTTCTCCGCGATCGAGGTGCGGGTCAGCCGGGTCACATACGCCAGCGAGACCAGCGCCAGCACCAGGCCCGGCAGCAGCATCTCGTTCAGCGGTGCTTCCGGTGCGACCGACGGCGCGGCCCATCCCCACCGCACGCCGAACACGAACTGCAGCAGATAGCCGCTCACGAACGTCGGAATGGACACCACGACGAGCGAGAGCAGCAGCACCGAGGTGTCGATGCCCCGGCCCCGCCGCAGACCGCTGAACACCCCGAGCACGATGCCCACCACCATCTCGATCACGACGGCGACCACCGTCAGCCGCAGCGTGACCGGAAAGGCCGAGGCCATCAGCTCGGTGACCGACTGGCCGTTGAAGGCGGTGCCGAAGTCCCCCCGGAAGATCTGCCCCATGTAGTGCAGGTACTGCTGCCACAGCGGGTGGTCGAGGTAGAGGTCGCGGCGGATCTGCGCGGCGGTGGCGGGGTCCGGCGCCCGGTCGCCGAACATCGCCGCGACGGGGTCGCCCAGCGCGTACACCATGAAGAAGATCAGGAACGTGCTGCCGACGAACACCGGGACCATCTGCAGCAGCCGCCGGATCACATAGCGTCCCACCGGCCCCAACCTCCCTCATCGCGCGGACAGTACGGACGGCGCGGGCGGCGCCGGCAGCGCCCGCGGCTCGCTCAGTTGACCTTGATCTCGTTGTAGACCGGCACGCTGAACGGATTCAGCGACACATTGCTGATCCGGTCCGCATAGCCGCCGCTGCCGTTCTGGTACCACAGCGGAATCGCCGGCATCTGGCGGGCGAGTATCCGCTCCGCGTCCTGGAACTTCGCGACGGCCTCCTTGCTGTCCGTCGCCGCGTTCGCCGCGTTCACCAGCTTGTCGAAGCCGGCGTTGCTGAACTTTCCGTCATTGGCCGAGGAGTTGGTGTAGTACAGCGGCTGCAGAAAGTTCTGGATCAGCGGATAGTCCATCTGCCAGCCGTTGCGGAACGGTCCGGGCATTCCGTTCGCCGCGATCTTGTTCCGGAAATCGGCGAACGTGCCGATCGGATTTCCCACACACGCCTTGTCGTCCCCCAGCGACTTGTTGATGCTGTTGCAGATCGCGTCGACCCAGTCCTTGTGCGATCCGGTGTCGGCGTTGTACGTGATCGTCATCCGGCCGCCGGGCAGCCCGCCGCCTTCCTTGACCAGCGCCCTGGCCTTCGCCGGGTCGAACACGCAGACCTCACCGCACAGCCCCGCCTTGTACCCCCCGTCCGCCCCGAGCACCGGCGAGGTCCAGTCCGTCGCGGGCGTCCGCGTCCGCTGGAAGATCTCCCTGGTGATCTGCTCCCGGTCGATCGCCATCGACAGACCACGGCGCACCTTGTCCTTGCCCGGCTCGCCCCATCCCTTGACGTACATGGGGAAGGCGAGGGTCTGGATGATCCCGGCCGGCTGGTTGATGTACCGCTTGCCCAGATCGGCGTGGACGCTCTTGAGCTGGGCGGCCGGCACATCGTCGACCAGGTCGAGGTTCCCCGCCTGCAGATCGGTGTAGGCGGTGTTGCTGTCCGTGTAGACCCGCAGGTCGATCCCGGCGTTTCGGGCCGGATCGTCACCCGGGTACTTCGCCCATTTCCGCATGCGCAGCACGGACCCCTTGTCGTAGGAGTCCACGACGTACGGGCCGTTGCCGATGGGCCGCTCCAGCCAGGCGTCATGGTCGGTGAAGAACGCCCGCGGCAGCGGCATGAAGGCCGCGTAGCCCAGCGTGTCCGGCCAGCTGGAGAACTTCTGACGGAGTTTCACGGTGAAGGTCCGGTCGTCCTTCACCGCCAGCCCCGACAGGGTCCGGGCGGTGGCCACGCCGTTCTCCGGATGCACCCGGTCGAAGCCGTCGATGTACTGGAAGAACGGCGCGTTCTTCTGCTTGTTGTCCAGCAGCGCCCCGTAGTTCCAGGCGTCCACGAACGACGCGGCGGTGACCTTCTCCCCGTTGCTGAAGGACCAGCCCGGCTTCAGCGTCACCGTGAAGTTCTGCGAATCCCTGGTCTCGATGCGCTCGGCGACGACGTTCTGCGCGGCCCCGGTCCTCGGGTTGTACCGCTTGAGCCCCCGGAACAGCATCTCCAGGACCTTGCCGCCCTGGACCTCGTTGGTGTTCGCCGGCTCCAGGGGATTCTGCGGATCCCCCCACGAGGCGCTGACCACCCCGGCACGGGCCGCGCTCCCCCCACCACAGGCCGTGGCCACGAGGACGACCGCGACGGCGCACGCGCCCCACGTCGCGCGCGTGGCTCCACCCATGGTGCCTCCTCAGCTCCGCGATCAGGCGTAGCCCACATAAGATCGCAAAGTGGGGCGTATCGCACGTTGGGGCTGCTCCGTTTGCGGGGCGCTGCGCTTGGGCTTGCTTCCCACGTTGTCGGCTTTCCCGCCGTGGGGGTTTCGCCTTTTTCGCCTGCGGCGGGCTGGTTGCCGCTGCGCGGGGCGTTTTCGGCAGCGGGTGCGGCCCTCCGGACTCCGTCCTGCGGTCCGCCCCCTCCCGTGAGTGGGGGGAGAGAAGACCGGTGGGGGTGGACGTCAGTGTTCGTGTGCCGGTAGTCGACGGATCAGGTGTGCCCCCACCGGGCCCGTCTTCCCACCCACCCACGGGAGGGGACAGACCGTAGGACGAAGTCCGTAGGGCTGTCACCGCAGCCGACAAACAACCGCCCGCCGCAGGCGCAACGACGCGAAAGCCAGACAAGTCAGCCGCAGCAAAGCGCAGCGGAGGGGCCCGCCGCAGGCGACACGGCGAACAACCACCACGGCGGGAAGGCCGACAACGCGGGAAGCCAACACAAACGCCGCGGGGCGCCCCTCGCATAGAGGGACGCCCCGCGGGAGCCGGACAAGGCCAGCGCCCAGCGTTACCGCTTGGCGCGCGAAGCGGTCCGGCCGCGCTCCTTCTGGTCCAGGACGACCTTGCGGATGCGCACGGCCTCCGGGGTCACCTCGACGCACTCGTCGTCGCGGCAGAACTCCAGGGACTGCTCCAGGGAGAGCTTGCGCGGCGGGACGATCGCCTCGAAGGAGTCGGCCGAGGCCGACCGCATGTTGGTGAGCTTCTTCTCCTTGGTGATGTTCACGTCCATGTCGTCGGCGCGCGAGTTCTCGCCGACGATCATGCCCTCGTACACCTCGGTGCCGGGGTCGGTGAACAGCACGCCGCGCTCCTGCAGGTTGGTCATCGCGAAGGCGGTGACCGCGCCGGAGCGGTCGGCGACGAGCGAGCCGTTGTTACGGGTCGCCAGCGTGCCGAACCACGGCTCGTGGCCCTCGTGGATCGAGTGGGCGATGCCCGTGCCGCGGGTGTTGGTCAGGAACTCCGTACGGAAGCCGATGAGGCCACGGGACGGGACGACGAACTCCATGCGGACCCAGCCGGAGCCGTGGTTGGACATGTTGTCCATGCGGCCCTTGCGGACGCCCATGAGCTGCGTGACGGCGCCCATGTGCTCCTCGGGGACGTCGATGGTCATGCGCTCGACCGGCTCGTACGTCTTGCCGTCGATCTGCTGCGTGACGACCTGCGGCTTGCCGATGGTCAGCTCGAAGCCCTCACGGCGCATCTGCTCGACCAGGATCGCGAGGGCCAGCTCACCGCGGCCCTGCACCTCCCAGGCGTCGGGGCGCTCGGTGTCCAGGACCCGGAGGCTGACGTTACCGATCAGCTCGCGGTCCAGGCGGTCCTTGACCTGGCGGGCGGTGACCTTGCGGTCCTTGACCGCGGCCTTGGCGTCCGCGCCCTTGCCGGTGCCGCCACGGCCGACGAGCGGCGAGGTGTTGGTGCCGATGGTCATCGAGATGGCCGGCTCGTCCACCGTGATCAGCGGCAGCGCGATCGGGTTCTCCGGGTCGGCCAGGGTCTCGCCGATCATGATGTCCGGGATACCGGCCACGGCGCAGATGTCACCGGGGCCCGCGACCTCGGCGGGCTTGCGGGTGAGCGCCTCGGTCATCATCAGCTCGGTGATGCGGACGTTGGCGACCGAGCCGTCGCGCTTGATCCAGGCCACGGTCTGACCCTTGCGCAGCTCGCCCTGCTCGACGCGGAGCAGCGCGATACGGCCGAGGAAGTTGTCCGCGTCGAGGTTGGTGACGTGGGCCTGCAGCGGCGCCGTCTCGTCGTACTCGGGGGCCGGGACGTGCTCCAGGATCGTGGAGAAGAACGGCTCCAGGTTGGTGGAGTCCGCCGGGACCGTGCCGTCCTCCGGCTTGGTCAGCGAGGCGATGCCGTCACGGCCACAGGCGTAGACGATCGGGAACTCGATCTGGTCCTCGTCCGCGTCCAGGTCCAGGAAGAGGTCGTACGTCTCGTTGACGACCTCGTCGATCCGGGAGTCCGGACGGTCCGTCTTGTTGATGCACAGGATGACGGGCAGACGCTGCTGGAGGGCCTTGCGCAGCACGAAGCGGGTCTGCGGGAGCGGGCCCTCGGAGGCGTCCACGAGCAGGACGACCGCGTCCACCATCGACAGACCGCGCTCGACCTCGCCACCGAAGTCGGCGTGGCCGGGGGTGTCGATGATGTTGATCGTGATGACGTCGCCGCCGTCCTTGGGGTGATACTTCACCGCCGTGTTCTTGGCGAGGATCGTGATGCCCTTCTCACGCTCCAGATCGTTCGAGTCCATCATGCGGTCGTCGAGGGACTCGGCGGCGTGCGCGGCGAAGGAGCCGGCCTGCTTGAGCATGGCGTCGACGATGGTCGTCTTGCCGTGGTCGACGTGGGCGACGATGGCGACGTTACGAATGTCGTGGCGGGTGGGCATACTGGCGGCGCTTCTCCCGGAATCGTGGATGGCGACACGTCCATCCGGTACGCGCGCCTGCCGGGCATGACACGCCACGGCCTCACCCCATGGTACGTGGCCGCGGCGGTTATGGCCGCCGCAGCCCAGGTCCACACCATCTGACCTGCGGTTTTTTACCGATTGTTAGCTTTGGGGTGGCCCTTACTTCTTGTAGCCGATGTCCTGGAACCGCGGTGTGGCGAACCCGAAGGCGCCGACGTTGGCGAGCGACTCCTTGGTGGCCACCAGCTCGGGCCGCTGGTAGAGCGGGATCGACCCGGCGGCCGCCCAGATCCGGGCGTCGGCCTGCTCCACCAGCGTGCGCGCGGCGCCCTCGTCCAGCTCGGAGGCGGCCTGGTCGAAGAGCTGGTCGATGTGGTCGGTGCCGACCCGGCTGTAGTTCTGCTCGACGGTCAGCGAGCCGTCGGGCGCCGGCTGCGGCTTGGCGTAGATCGGGCGGGCGTCGGTCGCCGGGTAGGCGGTGCCGGGCCAGGAGTACAGCGCCAGGTCGAAGTCGCCGGAGGCGATGTGGTCCTGGAAGTAGCTGGCGTCGGAGACCCGCTGGAGAGAGGTCTGCACGCCGATCTTGTCGAGCATCGTGGCGATCCGCCGGGCGACGGTGCGCAGCGGCTCGGCGGCCGCGCCGTCGGGCAGGACGAAACGCAGCGTGAGCGGCTTGCCGTTCTTCTTGACGGTGGTGGTGCGGGCCGCCGCCGTGCCGCCGGCCGGGTCCCGGTCGGCGCGGGCGACCGCCGCGCCGTGGGCGTGCCCGGCGTGCCCGGCGACGACGTGGCGGGCGCCGGGGTGGCCACCGGAGCCCGGCAGGTCCACCGGCCGGCCGGTCTCGACCAGCTCGGCGGCGCTCAGCGTCTGCGCCGCGCGCTTGCGGTACCGCTTGTACCTGGCGTACGCGGCGGAGTCGCGGTCGCCGTCCGCCTTCTCCTTCTGCCGGGCGGCCGCCTCCTTGTAGATCGAGGCGCTCTGTCGCAGCAGGGCGGCCCGCTGGATCTCGGAGCCGACCGCGCCGGTGAAGGACAGCGGCGCCTCGGCGGCGGCGGGCCGGGCGCCCGGTTCCTCCGCGCCGCGGGCGGGCGGGCCGGCGTGGCCGGGAGCGGGGCGACCCGGGTTGCGGCCGTCGTTGGCGCCGTCGGCGTCCTCGTCGTAGGCGTCGGTTCCGGCGTCCCGGTCGTCCTCGTAGCCGTCGCGCCCGGGCCCGTCCCCCACCCGGTCGCCGGACGCCGCGCCGTCCTCGTCCCCGGGGCCGTCCGCGCCGCGCCACGCGCCGGGCGCCGGTGCGGCCGCCTTGCCTCCGGCCTGCTGCCGGTCGCCGTCGGACTTCCAGCCGGCGTCGGCGAGCAGCGCCTTGGCCGCCCCGGCATCCTGGTCGCCGAGCGCGTCGCTGTGGTCCTCGTAGCCGCGCTGCCCGGCCATCAGCAGATGGCTGCCCAGCGGCTCGGACGGCAGGTCGAGCGGCTTGAGGACGACATCGGCGAGGGCCTGCCGGTCGATGGCGCGGGCCACCGCGCGGCGCACCCGGTCGTCGGCCAGCGGGCCGCTGCTGCCGTTGAGGGCGAGCTGGGTGTAGGCGGGCTCCAGGGCCTTGTGGAGGGTGTAGCCGCTCAGCGCCGCGCGCTCGGCGGCGTTCTTGGCGCGCTGCCGGTCCTGGGCCCGGCTGCCGTCGGCCTGGGGTCCCGCGTTGCCGGCCGCGGGCTTACGGAGGAAGCCGGGCGCGGCCGGGCCCCGGGCGGAGGCGACCCGCTTCGCGGCGATCTGGTCGACCGCGGCGACGTCGATGGCCCCGGCGGCCAGCGCCGCCGACCGCTTCTCCCCGGGCAGCACCGCCAGCACGATCTTGTCGAGCTTGGCGGGCGCGCCCCACCACGAGGGGTTCCGCGCCAGGACGACCCGCCCCTTGGCGGCGTCCCGCTTCTGGACCAGGAACGGGCCCGCGCCCACCGCGAGCCGCTCGCGCGCGGAGTCGTTGAAGGCGTTGGCGTCGCCCATCACGCTCTTGGGGTAGAGCGGGGTGAACAGCGACCGCCAGTCGGCGTAGGGGCGGGCGAAGGTGACCTTGACCTCCCGGCTGCCCGCGCCCTGCTCGACCTTGCCGATCCGGTCGTAGCCGGCGTTGCGGGCGGTCCAGTACGCGTTGTCCTTGCCGCGCAGCGCCGTCCACTGGGCGACGAAGTCCGCGGCGGTGATCGCGGTGCCGTCGCTCCACCGCGCCTTGGGGTTGATCTTGTAGGTGACGACCTGCTTGGGGTCGCGGGCGCTGACGTCCGCGGCGTCGAGGTAGTCGGCGTTGCGCTGCGGCGCGCCGCCGGCGTCGACGGTGAACATGCTGGGCAGCACCGCACCGGTGATCCGGCTGGTGGTCGCGTCGGCGTCGGCCTGGAAGGCGTTGAGGGTGCCGGGCATCGCGTCGACCGCCCAGCGCAGGGTGCCGCCGTCCCTGAGCTCGCCGCGGGGCGCCGGGGCGATGTCCTGGGACGCCGGGGAGGACGACTGCCCGCCCTCCCCGCTGCATCCGGTGAGGGCCGGCAGCGGGAGCAGCACCCCCGCGGCGGCCAGTGCGGCGATGCGGCGTCCACGGGCCGCGCGGGCCGAGGGGTTGTCGTGGTGGGTCATGACTGTTACCTCCGGGCTCGCCCGCGCGGCGCCGCCGGCGGGCTGGTTCCGGCACACCACGTTCGGCCGACTTTGCGGCTCATCACATCTATGAGCCCCTACTGAAAGCGACCGTTCGGCGCCCGGCCACCCGACACGTCCAAGCCCGCACGAAGGCCACCCGCCCGGCGCAACACGACGGGCCGACAAGGGGTCAGCGGCCGTGCGTACGGCCGTATTTGTCGCCCGCGCCCGTATCGGCGTTCGATCCCCGCCGTCGCACGTGGTAGCCGAAACGCACCGGTTCGAGTCGTAATCGCGCCGCACCCCTTCCCAACGCCTACTGTGACGCGCGACACTCTCGGGCGCATGAGATCGCCCACCACACCTTCAAAAGTGAGGGCACGTTATATGTCTCATCAGGACGAACTGACGGCGGTTGAACGCAGCCTGGACGACCTGGTCCGGTCGGTGGGAAGGCTGGAGGCGCGACTCGGCACCGGCCTGGACGTGCGCCGGGTGCGCAGCGATACCGACCACCTGCGCGAGAGCCTCGCCCTGCTGAAGCAGAGCGCGGCGGCCGGGCCGTCCCGCCGGGGCGGCGCTCCCCCCGCCGTCGAGATGGTGACGATCTCCGACGCCCCCTACGACGCAGCGCTGTGGGCGGGCGCCGAGGACGAGGGACTCGGCTGCCGCAACGGTCATGCGCCCTAGGGGGAGACCCCTGGTGGATGCCCCTTAGGGGGTGTCCTCGCCCCACTCAGACCCCTACCCCGTTGCCGCCCCGACGGAAAGCGTTTGCGGAACCAGCATTTCCGGACGGGGCGCCCTTCCCGGAGACCGACGTTGGCCACTGGCACCGAACCCTCATCGCAAACGGGCGCGAGCGGTGTGCACACTGCCTCGCGCGCCGCCATTCCCGCCCGCCATCTGCGAACCGACCGCTGGTGGCTGGCGCCGGCCGGCACCGCCGCCGGACTGCTCGCGTTCATCGTCTACTCGACCTGGCGGGCGTTCGCGAACGCCGACTACTACGCCGCGCCCTATGTCTCGCCGTTCTACTCGCCGTGCCTGGCGCAGAACTGCCACACCATGCGCGGCGGCCCCAACTGGGAGATCGTCGGCAGCTGGTGGGGCCTGTCCCCGGCACTGCTCATCCTGATCTTCCCGCTGGGCTTCCGGCTGACCTGCTACTACTACCGCAAGGCCTACTACCGCGGCTTCTGGGCCTCGCCGCCGGCCTGCGCGGTCGCCGAACCGCACAAGAAGTACACCGGTGAGACCCGCTTCCCGCTGATCCTGCAGAACGTCCACCGCTACTTCTTCTACTTCGCGGTGCTGGTCGCCGGGGTGCTGACCTACGACACCGCGCTGACCTTCCGCGACGCGCACTACGAGTGGGGCCACATGGGTCTGGGCACCCTGGTCTTCCTCGCCAACATCGTGCTGATCTGGGCGTACACCCTCTCCTGCCACTCCTGCCGGCACATCATCGGCGGCCGGCTGCGGCACTTCTCCAAGCACCCGGTGCGCTACCGGATGTGGGGCTGGGTCGGCAGGCTCAACGAGCGGCACATGCTGCTCGCCTGGTCCTCCCTGATCAGCGTGGCCCTGGCGGACTTCTACGTCTTCCTGCTGGCCAGCGGGGCCTTCTCGGACCCCCGCTTCTTCTGACCGACTTCTGCGACGGCGGCTGCCCCTGCGGCAGCCGTCCCGACGGCAGCTTCTCCAAGGAAAGGTGTGCCCCCGATGGCGCATGTGGACCGGCAGGCATGGGACGTGGTCGTGGTGGGCGCGGGCGGCGCCGGGCTGCGCGCCGCCATCGAGGCCCGCGAGGCCGGTATGCGGACGGCCGTGATCTGCAAGTCCCTGTTCGGCAAGGCCCATACGGTGATGGCCGAGGGCGGTATCGCGGCCAGCATGGGCAACGTCAACGAGCACGACAACTGGCAGGTCCACTTCCGCGACACCATGCGCGGCGGGAAGTTCCTCAACCACTGGCGGATGGCCGAGCTGCACGCCCGCGAAGCACCCGACCGGGTATGGGAGTTGGAGACCTGGGGCGCGCTCTTCGACCGCACGCCCGACGGCCGGATCTCCCAGCGCAACTTCGGCGGCCACGAGTACCCGCGCCTCGCGCACGTCGGCGACCGTACGGGCCTGGAGCTGATCCGCACCCTCCAGCAGAAGATCGTCTCGCTGCAGCAGGAGGACGAGCGGGAGTTCGGCGCCCACGACGCCCGGCTGAAGGTCTTCCAGGAGTGCACCGTCACCCGCGTCCTCAAGGAGCGCGGCCCGGAAGCGGACGGCCGGGTCGCCGGGGCCTTCTGCTACGAGCGGGAGTCCGGCCGCTTCTTCGTCCTGGAGGCCCCCGCGGTGGTGCTGGCCACCGGCGGCATCGGCAAGTCCTTCAAGGTGACGTCGAACTCCTGGGAGTACACCGGCGACGGGCACGCGCTGGCGCTGCTCGCCGGGGCACCGCTGATCAACATGGAGATGGTCCAGTTCCACCCCACCGGCATGGTCTGGCCGCCGTCGGTCAAGGGCATCCTCGTCACCGAGTCCGTACGCGGCGACGGCGGGGTGCTGCGCAACAGCGAGGGCCGGCGCTTCATGTTCGACTACATCCCCGACGTCTTCAAGGAGAAGTACGCCCAGACCGAGGAGGAGGGCGACCGCTGGTACGAGGACCCGGAGACCAACCGCCGCCCGCCCGAGCTGCTGCCCCGCGACGAGGTCGCCCGCGCCATCAACGCCGAGGTCAAGGAGGGGCGCGGCTCCCCGCACGGCGGGGTCTATCTGGACGTCTCGACCCGGATGCCGGCCGAGGTGATCAAGCGCCGGCTGCCGTCGATGCACCACCAGTTCCTGGAGCTGGCGGACGTGGACATCACCGCCGAGCCGATGGAGGTCGGGCCGACCTGCCACTACGTGATGGGCGGGGTCGATGTGGACCCGGACACCGCGGCGGCGACCGGCGTACCGGGCCTGTTCGCGGCCGGTGAGGTCGCCGGCGGGATGCACGGCTCCAACCGGCTGGGCGGCAACTCCCTGTCCGACCTGCTGGTCTTCGGCCGCCGGGCGGGGCTGCACGCGGCCGAGTACACGGCGGCGCTGACCGAGCGGCCCACCGTCGACCCGCTGCAGATCGACGCCGCCGAGGCGGAGGCGCTGCGCCCCTTCAGCGCCGAGGCCGGCGAGGGCGCGGACGGCACCGGGCACGCCAAGGGCCCGGCGGAGAACCCGTACACCCTCCACCAGGAGCTCCAGCTGGCGATGAACGCCCTGGTCGGCATCATCCGCAAGGAGGGCGAGATGTACGAGGCCCTCAAACGGCTCGCGGATCTGCGGGTGCGGGCCCGGCGGGCCGGCGTCGAGGGGCACCGGCAGTACAACCCGGGCTGGCATCTCTCCATGGACCTGCGGAACATGCTGCTGGTCAGCGAGTGTGTGGCCCGGTCCGCGCTGGAGCGCGAGGAGAGCCGGGGCGGGCACACCCGCGACGACTACCCGGCGATGGACCGCAGCTGGCGCAACATCAATCTGGTCTGCCGGCTCGCGGACCCGCAGGGCGACTCCCGGGCCGCGGACCCGGCGCTGGGACAGATCCGGCTCTCCCGGCGGGAGATGCCGCCGATCCGCCGCGATCTGCTGGAGCTGTTCGAGAAGGACGAGCTGGCGAAGTATCTGACGGACGAGGAGCTGAGCCGGTGAGCGAGCAGCAGACGGTATCCGAGGCGGCGGAGGGGCCGGGGAAGTCCGGTGCCTACCAGGCGCACTTCCGGGTGTGGCGGGGCGATACCGGCGGCGGAGGCCTTGAGGACTTCACGGTCGAGGTGCACGACGGCGAGGTGGTGCTGGACATCATCCACCGCCTGCAGGCGACCCAGGCCCCGGATCTCGCGGTGCGCTGGAACTGCAAGGCGGGCAAGTGCGGTTCGTGCAGCGCGGAGGTCAACGGCCGGCCGCGGCTGATGTGCATGACCCGGATGTCGGTGTTCGACCGTACGGAGACGATCACGGTCACGCCGATGCGGGCGTTCCCGGTCATCCGCGACCTGGTCACCGACGTGTCGTTCAACTACACCAAGGCCCGCGAGATCCCCTCGTTCGTGCCGCCCGCGGAGCTGGCGCCCGGCGAGTACCGCATGCAGCAGGAGGACGTGGGCCGCTCGCAGGAGTTCCGCAAGTGCATCGAGTGCTTCCTGTGCCAGGACACCTGCCATGTGGTCCGGGACCACGAGGAGAACAAGGCGGCGTTCGCCGGCCCGCGCTTCCTGATGCGGATCGCCGAGCTCGACATGCATCCGCTGGACGCGGCGCCGGCGTCCGGCATCGACCGCAAGAGCACCGCGCAGGACGAGCACGGGCTGGGCTACTGCAACATCACCAAGTGCTGCACGGAGGTCTGCCCCGAGCACATCAAGATCACCGACAATGCGCTGATCCCGCTGAAGGAGCGCGCCGCGGACCGTAAGTACGACCCGCTGGTGTGGCTCGGGAACAAGATCCGGCGCCGTACGGAATGACCTCCCCGCGGATCGGACGGCGCACGGTGCTCGCGGGCATCGGCGGCCTTCCGCTCGCCGCGGCGGCCGGCGTGCCCGAGTCCGACGACCGGGCCGCCGGCGACGCGAAGGCCCCGGGCGGCGGGCGGCCGACGCTGCTGCGCGGCGCCGATCTGGTGCTCACCATGGACCCCGGTCTCGGCGCGGGCCCCCTGGGCGCGCTGGAGGACGGCGTCGACCTGCTGCTGCGCGACGGCACGATCGCCGCCGTCGGACGGCGCCTGGAGGCACCGCCCGGTGCCCGGGTGCTGGAGACCGGCGGCAGGATCGTGCTGCCGGGTTTCGTGGATCTGCACAACCACCTGTGGCAGTCCAGCATCCGGGGCGGCTGCGCGGACCGGGACCTGAGCGGCTGGCTGTCCGGCTGCAACGGACATGTGCTGTCGAGGATCGGCCCCCGGGACATGTACCGCTTCGTGCGTCTGGCCGCGCTCGACGCTCTCGGCGCGGGCGTCACCACCGTCGTCGACTGGGTCCACCCCCTCCCCTACGACACCGCCGGGGCCTACGTCCGGGCGCTGGACGACGCCGGGGTGCGGTTCGTCTACGCGGCGGCCCAGCACGCCGCCGCCCGGGAGCTGATCCCCCGGGTCAAGAAGGACTTCCTGGACCCGCTGCCGCTGGCCTCCGCGCAGGTGTCGGCGCAGGCCGGGATGTCGGTCCGCGCCGAGCTGCGCCAGTTCCACGAGCTGGCCCGGGAACTGGGCGTGATGCTCAACTGCCATGTGCTGGAGTGCCGCGCGGACCGCGCGGACGATCCGGTCCGCGCGCTGCGGGAGGTCGGCGCCTTCGGCCCGGACCTGCTGATGAACCACGCGGTGCACCTCGACGACCGGGAGGTCGCACTGGCCGGCGAGCACGACGTCCGGGTGGCGCACTGCCCGCTCAGCAACATGCGGCTGGCCTCGGGCATCGCGCCGCTGCCCGCGCTGCACCGGCACGGCGTACGGGCCGGGCTCGGCCACGACGGCGGGACCAACGACACCTCGGACATGTTCAACCTGATGAAGGCGGCGGTCGGCCTCCAGCGGGCCCGGCACGAGGACGCGGGGGTCCATCCGACGATCCCGGCGGTGCTGCGGATGGCGACGCTGGGCGGTGCGGAGTGCATCGGCATGGCCGACCGGGTCGGGTCGCTGACTCCGGGCAAGCGCGCCGACGTCGTCGTCCTGGACCCCGGCACCCTCAACTTCGCCCCGCGCTTCGACTGGACCAGCCAGATCGTGCTCAACGGGCAGCCGCCGAACGTCAGCGAGGTCTTCGTCGACGGGCGGCTGCGCAAGGCGCGCGGTGAGCTGGTGGGGGTGGACACCGCGCGGGTGGTCCGCGAGGCGGAGCGGGCGGCGGCGAACCTGCGCGCCGCCGCCTGACGCCGCCCCGGCGCGGGCCTCAGAACAGACTCAGCAGCGCTTCCGAGGGGTCCATGCCCGTCGACTCCCCGTCGGGCAGGGCGAGTTCGAACCATACGGTCTTGCCGCGCGGGGTGCGGCGGCTGCCCCAGCCCTCGCTGAGCAGACCGACCAGCTGCAGTCCGCGGCCGCCCTCGTCGGTGTCCCGGGCACGGCGGCGGCGCGGCTGGGCGAGATCGGCGTCCCAGACCTCACAGACCAGCGTGCGGTCCAACAGCAGCCGCAGCCGGATCTCTCCGTGGCCGTGCCGCAGCGCGTTCGTCACCAGCTCGCTGACCAGCAGCTCCGCGGTGTCGACCAGCCCCTGCAGGCCCCAGTCCGTCAGCTGGTCGCGGGCCAGCTCACGGGCGCGGGCCACCGAACGGGCCTCCGGCGCGAGGTTCCAGTCGCCCACCGAGTCCTTGGGCAGCCCGTGCACCCGGGCCATCAGCAGCGCGATGTCGTCCTCGCCGTGCGAGGTGTCCAGGGCGCTCAGGACGTGGTCGCAGGCGTCCTCCAGCTGGCGGTCGGCGCCCGACAGCGCCGCCCGGAACGCCTGCAGCCCCTCGTCGAGGGGGTGGTGGCGGGACTCCACCAGCCCGTCCGTGTACAGGGCCAGCAGCGCACCGTCCGGCAGCTCCACCTCGATCTCCTCGAACGGCTCGCCCCCGACGCCCAGCGGCATCCCCGGCGGTACGTCGAGCAGCAGCGCGTCCTCGCCCTCCTCGACCACGACCGGCGGCAGATGCCCGGCGTTGGCGAACGTCGCCCGCCGGGTGACCGGGTCGTAGACGGCGTAGACGCAGGTGGCGAGGTAGACCTCGGAGAGGTCGGCGGTGCGGGCGGAGCGGCCCGGCTCCGGCGCGCCGGCGGCACCGGACCGGCCGCGGGACGCGCGCCCGGCGGACCGGCCGTCGCCGCTGCCGCCGAGCCCGCGGGCGATCTCGTCCAGCGCCGAGAGCACCTCGGCCGGCTCCAGGTCCAGCAGCGCCAGCGTCCTTACGGCGGTGCGCAGTTCACCCATCGCCACGGCGGCGCGCAGCCCGCGGCCCATGACGTCGCCGACGACCAGCGCCGTGCGGTGTCCGGGGAGTTCGATGACGTCGAACCAGTCGCCGCCGACCTCGGTCGCGGTGGTGCCGGGCAGATAGCGGCAGGCGATGTCGAGGCCGGCCGCCTCCGGGTCGCCGGGCGGCAGCAGGCTGCGCTGCAGGATCAGCGCGCGTTCGTGCTCGCGGCGGTAGAGGCGGGCGTTGTCGATACAGACCGCGGCGCGCGCCGCGAGCTCCACGGCCAGGGCGGTGTCGCGTTCCCCGAACGGCTCGCTGCCCTTCGCGCGGGAGAACTGCACCAGCCCGACGACGGTGTCCCTGGCGACCATGGGGACGACGAGCGTGGAGTGCACCACGGCGCCCAGCTCCGGCCCGTCGTCGCTCTCCCGGCCCGGGATGATCTGCGCCTGGGCGGTGCGCAGGGCGGCCGCGCAGGGGGAGTTGAAGGGGTAGCGGTGGACGGCGCCGACGGCGACCGGCGGGTCCTGGGGCGCGCCGCCGGTGGCACTGGCGAACGGGGCGTCGGAGACGGCGCTGGCGAACGCGACCCGGCGCAGCTCGGCACTGCCGTCGCTCATGCCGGGCGGCGCCTCGTCGCCGGACAGCAGGCCCTGGTAGAGGTCCACCGACGCCAGATCGCAGAACTGCGGGACGGCGACGTCCAACAGAGTGCGGGCGGTGGTCTCCAGGTCGAGGGAGTTGCCTATCCGGGCGCCGGCCTCGTTGAGCAGGGCGAGGTTGCGGCGGGCGCTGGCGGCCTCGCGCTCGGCCCGGCGCCGGCCGGTGACGTCGGCGGCCAGCGCCGCGACGCCGATGGGGCGGCCGCTGGCGCCGTGCAGCCGGTAGAGCGACACCGACCAGCGGCGGCGCTCCTCCTCGCCGGGCACCGCCCCCACCAGCTGCATCTCGGTGACCGGTTCACCGGTCTCCAGGACGCGGCGCAGCGCGGCGGTCATCCGCTCGGCCTCGGGGCGCGGCAGGAAGTCGTGCGGGGTGCGGCCGCGGTACTTGGCGGCGGGGCCGCCGAAGACCGTGGCGAAGCGCTCGTTGACCCGCAGCAGCTTCAGGTCCGTGCCGAACAGGGTGAAGCCCATGGGGGATTGACCGAAAACGGCCTGTGAGGCGGCGAGGTCGGTCTCGATGCCGCGCAGCGCCCGGACATCGACGACGATGCAGACCGCGGCGCGCTGCCCGGCCTCGTCGTGGGAGGGCATCACATAGATCTCGGCGAGCCCGTCGGCCGGTCCGCCCTCCGCCCTGCGGTAGGGCACCAGGCCGGTCCACTCGCGGCCGTCGAGGATCTCCGACACCTTGCGGTGCCCGGTCTCGCGGAACTCGCTGGGGACGAACGCCTCGATGGGGTCCTTGCCGATGGCGTAGCGGGCGGGGATGCCGAGCATCTGCTCGGCCCGCTCGCTCCACTGGTCGATCCGCCCGTCGGGGCCGAGCGAGAAGGAGGCCACTCTGATGTAGTCGTAGATCGAGCCGGGCCGGCTGCTCTGCCATACGGGCGGACCGTGCAGGTCGCGGGCGTAGGAACGCCCACCTGGGTCACCGGGCCCGTCCGCACCACCCTGACCCTCGGTCTGTGCGGGTTCTGCCCCGCCAGATGACATCTCGCTCACGAGCCCCGTCCCCTCCAGCTCATCGTGCCCGGACCGGACCAGCCTGAGTATCCAGCACCTCGGCTATCCGGAACACGGTCTTCACGATCACAGCACAGTCTCGATCGCAGGCCATCTACAAAATGTCGATGAAATGGCAACGATCAGGACTCCACATGTCTCCTAACCAGCCACCGACAGCTCGAACCACACTGTCTTGCCACTCTTTCCACGCCGGGTCCCCCAGCGTCGCGAACTGCACGCGACCAGCTGCAATCCGCGCCCGCCCTCGTCGTCCGGGGCGGCTGTGCGCTCCTGCGGCGGGTCGGGCAGCGGATCGGAGACCTCGACGAGCAGCCCGCCGGAGCTCAGCAGCACCATGCGGACGCCGATCGGTCCGCTGGCGTAGCGCAGGGAGTTGGTGACGAGCTCGCTGACGAGTAGTACGGCTACGTCGGTGGCGCCGTTCAGTCCCCAGTCGTCCAGCACCCGGCGGACCATCGTGCGGGCGGTGCGCACCGCGCCGGGGTCGGCCGGAAAGCTCCATTCGGCGATCGGTGAACCGGTGGCCCTGCCGCGCTTGCGGACACTGCCGGAGCCGGGTTCCGGGACGCCTGCCGCTGCGCTGTCGCTCACGCCGATCACATCCCAACCCCGATGGCATCCCCGTCGGATTGCCCGCATTGAAGGGGTCAATCTGGACATACCCGGTATCGAGGTCGAAGTATCGCCGCCAACGGTGCACCGTGCCGCAAATGGCGCATATGGGAACGGTGGGGCTGCGCATGCCCGGCGGGCGGTCATGCGTGCGCGGCGAACGAGCCAAGGCACACGGGGCGCGAGCCAGGGCGGGCGGGCGGCCGCGCGCGCTCAAGCGGATCGCACGCCCGGGATCCCGGCCGTGGCGACCAGCCTGCGCATCGCCTCGGCGACCGCCGGGCGGTCCTGATCCAGCCAGTCGACCTGCGACTCCTCGCCGGGCAGCAGCCAGCGCAGCTCGTCGTGGTCCTGCAGCGGCCGCGGCTCACCGGACGCCAGCCGGGCCGTCCACACCTGCAGGACGTAGCCGGGCCGCAGCACCCACTCCCCGGGGATGCGCTCCCCGACCACCGCCTCGACGCCCAGCTCCTCACGCAGTTCGCGCTCCAGCGCCCGTTCGGGCGTCTCGTCGTCCTCCACCTTGCCGCCGGGCAGCTCCCAGCGGCCGGCCAGCGCGGGCGGTGCGCTGCGGCGTGCGGCCAGCAGCCGCCCGCCCTGGCACACCGCTCCGCCCACTACTACGCGCACCGTCGTCATGCGCGGCAGCCTACGTCCCCCGCCTTCGTCCCGCTTCTCGCCCGCCGCCCCTCAGGTCGCCGCATGGTCGACCTTCTCGACCACGTAGAGCTGCCGCCGGCCCGGCGAATCGAGCCGGTCGGCCACCCGCTCCGCCTCCGCCCGGGTGGCATAGCGGCCGACGCGATACCGGTTGCCCCCTTCGTCCTGGCGGATGACGAGCCAGGGGAGCGCGGCTCCACCCTCGGTCATTGCGCCCCTCCGTCCGCCACACAGCGCGTCGTGACGCGCCCCTCGTCTGCTGATGCCGAAATCGCAATCCGCATATGCCCGAGCGTACGCCCGACCTTTACGCACCGGATATGGATTTACACAAAGAGGTACCGAACCGGCCACCCGCGGGCCCCCGGCGTACCGGAAGCGGCCTGCGAGTGGCCGGTTTCGCCCGAAGAGCCGGGCGTATGTACGAAACTGCGAGGCGTGACGCCAGGCTGACTCAGGCCCCGACGGACGCCTTGGCCCCTTCGGCCTCTCCGGCCGCGTCCGCCGCAGCGGCCTCTTCCTCCGCACGGATCTCGGCCTCGACCTGGACCAGCGACGGGTTGCGCCACGAGCTGCGCACGCCCCAGTAGTAGAAGGCCAGTCCGATCACGGCGACCACGACGATGTCCCAGCCCGCGGGCAGGTAGCCCTTACCGCCGAACTCCTTGCCGCCCATGTACGACACCGCGGCCATGACCAGCAGATACGCCACCATCCAGGCGCCGGCCTTCAGGTGCGGGCGCAGCCCGGCCCACGGCTTGCGGCCCTGGGTCAGCGGCTTGCCGATCTCGTACCAGGCCCAGACCGGCAGTCCGACGGCCATGATCAGGATGACCTTGCCGGTCAGCGGCCAGCGGCCCCAGTACAGGACCAGCGAGCCGAAGACCATCGCGACCGGCGCGATGATCGGCATCACCCGGAGCTTGACCGGGCGGGTGAGGTCCGGCGAGATGCGGCGCAGCGACATCACCGCGACCGGGCCGGTGATGTACGAGATGACGGTGGCGACCGAGACGATCTCGGCGAGCGAGCCCCAGCCGCGGAAGACCGCGAGGAAGAGGAAGGCGATCACGAGGTTGAGCAGCAGCGCCGGGCGCGGCACGCCGGTCTTCTTGTCCACCTTGCCGAAGACGCCGGGCAGATGGCCGTTCTCCTGCACGCCGTGGATCATGCGCGAGGTGGTGGCGGCGTAGATCATGCCGGTGCCGGACGGCGAGACGAAGGCGTCCGCGTACAGCAGCAGCGCCAGCCAGTTCAGGCCCCAGGCGACCGCGAGGTCGGCGAGCGGCGAGTTGTAGCCGAGGCCGGCCCAGCCGCCGCTGGCGCCCAGCTTGTCACCGGGGACCGCCATCAGGAACGCGACCTGCAGCGCGACATAGATGACCAGCGCGATCAGGATCGACCAGACGACGGCCTTGGGCAGCGACTTGCCCGGGTTGCGGGCCTCGCCGGCGAGGTTCAGCGGGGACTGGAAGCCGTTGTAGGCCCAGACGATGCCGGAGACGGCGACCGCGGTGAAGACCGAGCTCCAGCCGTTGGGGGTGAAGCCGCCGTTGCCGGTGATGTTGTCCGTGTCGAAGTGCGCCAGCATCAGCGCGCTGGCGGTCAGCACCGGCACCACGACCTTGAAGACCGTGATCGCGGTGTTGGTCTTCGCGAACAGCGAGATGGCGAACCAGTTGAGGAAGAAGTAGAAGATCAGCAGGACGCTGGCGAGCGCGACACCGGTGCCCGTCAGCTCCTTGCCGTCGTAGAGCGCCTTCGCCCAGCCGAAGTCCCAGGAACTCATGTACTGGACCGAGGCGGTGGCCTCACCGGGGATGACCGAGACGATCGCGATCCAGTTGGCCCAGGCCGCGAGGTAGCCGGCGAGCGAGCCGTGCGAGTACTGGCCGTAGCGGACCATGCCGCCGGCCTTCGGGAACATCGCACCCAGCTCGCTGTAGGTGAGCGCGATGGTGAGCGCGACCAGCGCGCCGATGACCCAGGCCAGGATCGCGGCCGGACCGGCGATGGCGGCGGCCCGCTCGGCCCCGAAGAGCCAGCCGGAGCCGATGATGGACCCGAGGCCCGTCGCGGTCAGGGCGATGGTCCCGAGGGACCGCCGGTAATTCGAATGCGAACCCTGCTCCGCACCCTGGGTTTTCGTCGTGCTCACGTGCTGGTCTCCTGGTCTTCCCCCGTGCCGTGCACAAACTTCGCCATCGTAAGAGCGAATCCGAAGATCGGCTTCCCGCTGCTGGCCAAAACTCCCGCCCAGCTGAGGGTCTGTGAGGTTTCCAACACCAAGATCCAGCCAACATTCACGGGCATATCAGAGCAAAAGGGACATCGGACTGGAGACTGAAAGCCGCCACGGATCCAGTACGGCCGCCGGGAGGGCGAATACGGAGACGGATACGGAGGCGGAGGCGGAGCGGCCACGGCAGGGGCAGAGGCAGGGCCAGGGCAGGGGCAGGGGCAGGGCCAGGGCAGGGGCAGGGGCAGGGCCAGGGCAGGGGCAGGGGCAGGGGGCGGCCTCGCGGGCCGCCCGGCTACTTCACCGGCAGGTGGTAGGCCACCCGATGCCGGTCCGCGAGCGTGACGACATCGGCGGTCTCGACCGGCCGGCGGCCCGCGAAGTACGTACGCGAGACGACCAGCACCGCATGCCCCGGCACCCCGCCCAGCGCCATGGCCTCCTCGGCCAGCGCGGGCCGCGCCCCGACCTCCTCGACGACGTTGTCCACCACCACGTCGATGGCCGCCATCCGCTCGACCACCCCGCGCCCCGCCAGCGGCCCCTCCTCCGGCAGCATCACGGGCGTCCGCCCCGTCACCTCCAGGGGCTCCCAGGACGTGGAGAGCATCGCCGGCTCGCCCTCCGCCCGGAAGACATAGCGGGTGCGCATCACCCTGGCCCCCGGCGGAACGCGCAACCGGGCGGAGACCGTCGAACTGGCCGCCTCCTGCTCGCTGTTGGACTCCCAGGTGCCGCGCACCCGCTCGTCCGTCTGCTCCTGACGGAAGGGCGTACAGCCGCCGACCGCGTGGAATCCGGCCCGGGCGATACGGCGCGGGACGGGCTGCTCGCGCACGTATGTGCCCGAGCCCGAGCGGCCCTCGACCAGGCCCTCGGCCATCAGGACCTTGCGCGCCTCCAGGGCGACGGTGTCCGAGACCCCGTACTCCTCGCGGATACGGGCCTGGGAGGGGAGGCGGGTGTGCGGCGGCAGCACCCCGTCGACGATCTTCTGGCGCAGGTCGCCGGCGACGCGGAGGTACGCGGGCTGCTCACCGAAAGGCACGTGCCCCTCCCAACAGCTTGACAGTCAGCAACAGCGTGGCAACGGCGCGTTGCCGACCGCAACCTTGGGCCAGATATTCACCTGATGTGATGAAACCCAGCTCAGCCACCCGGGGAGCGCGCACGGACCCCACCAGCCCCCTATATCCCCACCTCACCCACACCCCACGCCCCACCTCCCGGAGAGCGCCGCCCGCTCATGTCACGATCGACCCGGACCAGCCCGCAACGGGACCGCCCGGCAGCGGAACCCGCTCCACCGCACGGACCGCTCACCCCACGGCACCGGCCCGGAAGCAGGTGCACCGGAAGGGAAGGAAGGCGCCCATGCCCGCCGAACCCGGCCTCTCCCCCATGCCCGAGGAGTGGCAGCGCGCCCTCGCCGTCGTCGCCCACCCCGACGACCTGGAGTACGGCGCCGCGGCCGCCATCGCCGAATGGACCGCCGCCGGACGCGAGGTCAGCTACCTGCTGGTGACCCGCGGCGAGGCCGGCATCGACGGACTGGCACCCGCGGAGTGCGGGTGCATCCGCGAGGCCGAGCAGCGGGCCGGCGCCGCGCTCGTCGGCGTGCACACCGTGGAGTTCCTCGAAGACCACCACGACGGCGTCATCGAGGCCGGTACGGCGCTGCGTCGCGACCTCTCCGCGGCCATCCGGCGCCACCGCCCCGAGCTGTTGATCACCCTCAACCACCACGACACCTGGGGCGGGGTGGAGTGGAACACCCCGGACCACCGGGTGGTCGGCCGCGCCGTCCTGGACGCGGCGGGCGACGCCGGCAACCGCTGGATCTTCCCCGAGCTGGCCGACGCGCGCGGCCTGGCGCCCTGGAACGGCGTCCGCTGGGTCGCCGTGGCCGGCTCCCCCCACCCCACCCACGCCGCCGAGGTCGGCCCCGACATCGACCGCGCGGTCGCCTCACTGGCGGCGCACGCCACGTACATCAGGGGCCTCGGCGGCCCCGACCAGGACCCGCACAGCTACGCCCGCACCTTCATCGAACAAACCCTGCGCACCGGCGGCGAACGCTACCGGGGCCGCCCGACGACGCTCTTCCAGGTCTTTCCGCGGTAGGGGTGCCCATGAGGCGGGGGCCGCTCACCAAGGCGTGCCACTCGCCCCGGCGTACGTACCGCTTACCTCCGGTACGCACCGCTTACCTCCCACTCTCCGTGGATCAACAGCGGACCGGCCCCACGACCCCCGCAACGAATCCGGCCACCAGCTCCGCCACCTCCTCCGGCCGCTCCAGCGCCAGCGCGTGGGTCCCGTCCACCCCCGCCACGGTCACCTGCGGCTGCGTCCGCGCCAGCTCGTCTCCGCCAAGGACCGCCGTACCCCCGCCGCCATGAACTCGCCGGAAATACCCAACTGCGCCGCCATAGCCGCCTGATACCCGTACACACCGTCCAACGCAGCCACATCGCATCGAAGGGCCGTCCACCCGCCTCCTCCGCGAACTTCCTTACCTCCCCCAGCCGTTCGCGCACAGAGGCGGCGTCCGGACCCACGTACTGCTCCGCCCGCCCCATCCCGTGCCCGTCGAGGTTCACCGCGGCGGGCGTGTCGGCAGCAGCGGTGCGACCCGCTCCCAGTCCGCCAACGTCCGCCCCGCCCCGCCCCATGCAACAACAACACCGCGGAACCAGCCCCGCCGTAATCCCGCACAGCCAGCTCCACCCCATCACCGGCCACACACGTCAGGTCCCCGCTCGGCCCGGCCCCCCTGCCGGTTGGCGGGTCCCGTCGCGGCCGGGCTGGGTGGTCTATCCGTACGAGGAGAGCAGCCGCCCGACGACCGGTCCCAGGAAGCGGGCCGCCAGCCCCGCCCTCCGGCGCCGCCAGGCCTCGCCCCCCCGCCCCGCACCGTCCACGGCGTCCCCGTATCGACGTCGGCAGATGTCCGCCACGAGCTCCCCGGGGGCATCGAGTTCGGTGCCGAGCACGTCGAGGGCCTCGCGTTTGGTGATCAGTCGGCCGTCCCGCAGGGTGATGTGCATCCGGGCCACGGTGAGCACGGCGTAGTCCAGCCAGCCGTCCTGGAGCAGCAGTTCACTGCGCGACGCGGCGAGGCCGGCGAGGCTCTCCCGCAGCTCGGCCACGATGAAGTCGGCGAGTTGACGATCCGTCACCGGGGGCAGCAGTCCGGCGACCGGCCGACCGTGCAGCACCCGCCCGAACGCGTGCAGTTCCCGCCTGGCGACCGGGCTGACCGGCCGGGCGTAGTACTCCCGGTGGGCCCATACCGGATGCTCCCGGGCCGGATCGTCCAGCCCGGCGGCGGGGAGGTACGAGCAGTGCAGCCCGCGCGCGAGCGGCAGCTCCCGCACCAGTCGCTCATGGAGCCCGATCAGCCGCCGCTCCTCCTCGGGGGTGCAGGGCCGGTCGAGCACGGCGACCAGATCGAGGTCGCTGCGGCCGGGACGGTAGTCGGTGCCCTCGGCGATCGAACCGTGGACCCAGAGCGCGGCGAGCGGCACGAAGGGCGGCCCCAGGGCCTCGGCGAACCGGCGGAGGAGTCCGTCGGTGGCCGGGTCCCCGGTCATACCAGGCGCGGCTCCGTCGGGTACGGCGGGTGCGGCAGGCCGTCCGGCGACGGGGTCACCAGGAGCTTCGTCGGCGCTGGTCGTCATAACGGCCCAGTCTGCAGCGACGGGCACTCGGCACTCCATGGCGCGTCGAACCGGAGCGTCGGCCACCGCGCTCCCACCTGCGGGAACGTGGGTTCCGGCGTCGCGTTGTGTACACATGCGACACTCGGTACCCTTGGGCGCATGACACAGCCGCTACCCACAGAGTCCATCCGCGACGTGCGCGCGCACCTCGCCGAGGTCGTGGAGCGTGCCGATCGCGACGACCTGCCCACGGTGATCACGCGCCGAGGCAAGGAGGTCGCCGCCGTCGTCTCCATCGAGGTACTGCGCAAGTACCAGGAGTGGGAAGAGCGCGAGATCAATCGGATCATCGACGAGCGCATGGCCAACCCGGCACCCGGCATCCCGATCGAGGACGTCATGAGGGAGACGCTGGCGCGCAGTGAGTGAGTACCGAACCGTCTTCCGGCCCGAGGCGCAGGCCGAACTCCGGAAGATCCCTCGCGACATGGCGCTGCGCATCCTGGCCAAACTGACCGAGCTGGAGAGCGATCCCCTCGGCTTCAACACGACGGCACTCGTGTCCCAGCCTGACCGCCGCCGCCTGCGTATCGGCGACTACCGCATCATCTACACGATCGGCAACGGGGAACTGGTGATCTGGGTCGTTCACCTCGGACACCGCTCCGCTGTCTACGAGAGCTGATCACCGCTGGCCCCGCGTCAGAAAATCCAGCACCTACGCGGCACAGGGGCGGCGAAGTCAGCACGGAACCAGCACGGGTGGCAGACCTGGTCCGTACAGCCGTAGGACGGGTCATCGCACCGTCGACGATCTCGTGGCCCGGGTCTCACCGAATCGCTACGGTTGAGCCATGACCGCACTGCCCGACTGGATGCGCCCGCCGCGCGCGGAAGGCTGGTTCGCGGAGGACCTGGACCGCCTCCCCGAGGCACCACGCCACACCGAGCACCCGCGGGCACCAGAGTTGGCCGCGAGATGACCATCAAGCTCGATCAGCGCAACCGGCCCGAGCCGGACCTGCTGGTCACGACGGCCGACTTCGACGGTGACCGGACCTGGTTCGCACCCGATGAGGTGCGGCTCGTCATCGAGGTCGTCTCCCCCGAGTCCGCCCACCGGGACCGCACCGTCAAGCTCCGCAAGTACGCCGAGGCCGGCATCCCGCACTACTGGTGCATCGAAGACGAGGACGGCGCACCGGTCGTGCATGTCTACGAGCTCGATGAACCGACCCGTAGGTACGCGCCCGCCGGTATCTTCCGAGGCTCACTCCGGCGTCCGGTGCCCTTCGGGATCAGCCTTGATCTCGACAAGCTGGCGCCGGGCCGGCCGGGCTGACACCGCGAGGCGATTCCCAGTCGGCACCCAGTCGGCACGGGGATGCGAAAGGGTCGGACTGGAGACAGTCCGACCCTTTCCGAGCTGCGTATTCGTCCGCTCAGCGACGGTGTTGCTTCACCCGCTCACACGTTGAACCGGAACTCCACCACATCCCCGTCCTGCATCACATACTCCTTGCCCTCCATGCGGGCCTTGCCGGCGGCGCGGGCGTCGGCTACGGAGCCGGTCTCGACGAGGTCGGCGAAGGAGATGACCTCGGCCTTGATGAAGCCCTTTTGGAAGTCGGTGTGGATGACGCCGGCGGCCTCGGGGGCGGTGGCGCCCTTCTTGATGGTCCAGGCGCGGGTTTCCTTGGGGCCGGCCGTCAGGTAGGTCTGCAGGCCGAGGGTGGTGAAGCCGACGTGGGCGAGGGTGGCCAGGCCCGGTTCGTCCTGGCCGACGGACTGGAGGAGTTCGAGGGCCTCGTCCTCGTCGAGTTCGGCGAGGTCGGCCTCGAGCTTGGCGTTGAGGAAGATCGCCTCGGCGGGGGCGACCAGGGCGCGCTGCTCGTTCTTGAAGTCCTCGTCGGTCAGCTCGTCCTCGTCGACGTTGAAGACGTAGAGGAAGGGCTTGGTGGTGAGGAGGTGCAGGTCGTGCAGGAGTTCCTCGTTGCCGGAGCCCTGGACGATGCCCGCCGAGAAGAGCGTGTCGCCCTTCTCCAGGATGGCCTTGGCCTCTTCGACGGCCTTGACCTTGGGGGCGACGTCCTTCTTGATGCGGGATTCCTTCTGCAGGCGCGGAAGGACCTTCTCGATGGTCTGGAGGTCGGCCAGGATCAGCTCGGTGTTGATGGTCTCGATGTCGTCCTTGGGCGAGACCTTGCCGTCGACGTGGACGACGTTCTCGTCCTTGAAGGCGCGGATGACCTGGCAGATCGCGTCGGATTCGCGGATGTTCGCGAGGAACTTGTTGCCCAGGCCCTCGCCCTCCGAGGCGCCGCGGACGATGCCCGCGATGTCGACGAAGTCGACGGTGGCCGGGAGGATCTTCTGCGAGTCGAAGATCTCGGCGAGCTTGGCGAGGCGGGGGTCGGGGACTCCGACGACGCCGACGTTCGGCTCGATGGTGGCGAACGGGTAGTTGGCCGCCAGCACGTCGTTCTTGGTCAGGGCGTTGAACATGGTCGACTTGCCGACATTGGGCAGACCGACGATTCCGATCGTGAGCGACACTGTGGCGACTCGACTTCCGAAGGCAGAGGTGGTGGGGTGGGCGGCCGCTCCGGGTCCGGGTGCCCGGTCCCGGGAGGGGCCGATCAACCAGTCTACGGGGCGGCCGGGCGCGAGCGGCCGCCACCGGGACCGCGCCCGCGCCCGGCCCCCTCCAGGGCCGCGGCCGGCGTTCGGGCCCCGCTCCGGGCCCCGCGGCGAACGAAGTCCCAAGGTCGGAACAAAGCGCGTGTCCCGTAACCGGTTAATCCCACTTAGCGGCCTACCGTTGGCGAGTGGAGCAACACGAAGCGCGCACCCCCCAGCACGGACCGTCATGGTCCGCACACCCGGCCACCGACACGGGCACCCGGCTCCCGCGCCCCGCGGAGGCCGTGGCCGCCGACCCCGACGACGCCTTTCTCTCCGCGATGCGGGCCTCCGGGTTCGCGTCCGTGCCGGCCTCGGCCCCCCTGCCGGTGCGGGGCCCGGCACAGGCGGGGGCCGCCCGCGGCCCCACCCGGGCGGCCCCGACGCCCCGGGCGCCCGAGCGCGCCGCCGCCCCACCGGAGGGCGCCGAATCCTCGGCCGTCTACCGGGCCCGGCCCCGCCCCGCGGCCGCCCCGGCCACGCTGCTGCCGCACCGGATGCCGGCCGCCAAGCTCACCGGCCTGGGGTGCTGGCTGCTGGCGACGCTGACCCTGCTGGCGTTCGCGTACCTGGACCGGCTGCTCCTGGGCGGCGCGCAGACCCCGTACGGCTTCTTCTTCCTGCTGGTGAGCGTGGCGGCGGCGTTCTGGGTCAGGCCGTACGACCTGATCTGCGCGCCGGTCACCGTGCCGATCGCCTTCGCGGTCGGGGCGCTGCCGATCCAGCACGGCGGGGAGGGGGTCGGCGGGGTGGTGACCGGGGTCTTCACGGTCCTCGCGCTGAACGCCGGCTGGCTCTACGCCGGCACGCTCGTCTGCGCGCTGATCGCCATGGTCCGCCGCGCGCTGGTCATCGCGCGGCGTCGGGCCAGCCGACGGGCGAGTCGACCGCGGAACGGGCAGTACGGGCCGCCGAAGCGGCCGGCCAGGCGGACGGCGGAGCGTGGCGGGCCTCGGACGGGGAGCCGTCCGCGGCGGGTGTCCCACCAGCCCGAGCGGCGTACGCAGCCATCGCGGCCCCCACGATCCCCGCGTTGTTCTGAAGCTGAGCCGGCACGATCTCGGCCCTGATGCCCTCGATCAGCGGCAGGAACTTCTCCGCCTTGCGGCTCACCCCGCCACCGATCACGAACAGCTCGGGCGAGAAGAGCATCTCCAGATGGGCGAGGTACTTGCGCACCCGGCGTGCCCAGTGCTGCCAGCTCAGCTCCTCGTCCTCCTTGGCCTTGGTCGAGGCGCGCTTCTCGGCCTCGTGGCCGTGCAGCTCCAGATGGCCGAGCTCGGTGTTGGGGACGAGGCGGCCGTCGATGAAGAGGGCGCTGCCGATGCCGGTGCCGAGGGTGAGGACGATGACCGTGCCGGCCCGCCCGCGGCCCGCGCCGAAGCGCATCTCCGCCAGGCCGGCCGCGTCCGCGTCGTTGAGGACGGTGACGGGGCAGGTGCCGGACCCGCCGCCCAGCCGGCCGGTGAGCAGCGCGCCGGCGTCGGTGCCGATCCAGCCCTTGTCGACATTGGCGGCGGTCCGGGTCGTACCGCCGGTGACCACGCCGGGGAAGGTCGCGCCGACCGGCCCCGACCACCCGAAGTGCGCCACGACCTGGCCGACGCAGTCCGCGACCGCGTCCGGGGTGGCCGGGTGCGGGGTCAGTACCTTGTAGCGCGCGTCGACGAGCTCGCCGCGCTCCAGATCCACCGGAGCGCCCTTGATGCCCGATCCGCCGATGTCCACACCGAAGACCCTCATGGGAAAAGGCTAGGCGCCGAGGGGGCCGCCCGCCCGGGAGACGGCGGATCCGACCGCGGGTCAGCCCTCGGTGGCCGCCTTCGCCTCGGCCCGCAGGTCGCGGCGCAGCTCCTTGGGCAGGGAGAAGGCGATGGACTCCTCGGCGGCGGTGATGGTCTCGACGTCCTCGTAGCCGCGCTGGGCGAGCCAGTCCAGGACGCCGTGGACGAGGATCTCGGGGACCGAGGCGCCGGAGGTGACGCCGACCGTGCTCACGCCCTCCAGCCAGGTCTCGTCGATCTCCTCGGCGTAGTCGACGAGGTGCGCGTCGCGGGCGCCGGCGCCCAGCGCCACCTCGACGAGGCGGACCGAGTTCGAGGAGTTCTTCGAGCCGACGACGATGACCAGGTCGGCCTCGGCGCCCATCTGCTTCACCGCGGTCTGGCGGTTCTGCGTGGCGTAGCAGATGTCGTCGCTGGGCGGGGAGAGCAGGTTGGGGTAGCGGCCCTTGAGGGCGTCGACGGTCTCCATGGTCTCGTCGACCGAGAGCGTGGTCTGGGAGAGCCAGACGACCTTGTCGGGGTCGCGGACCTCGACGTTGGCGACGTCGTCGGGGCCGTCGACCAGGGTGATGTGCTCGGGAGCCTCGCCGCTGGTGCCGACGACCTCTTCGTGGCCCTCGTGGCCGATCAGGAGGATGTCGTAGTCCTCCTTGGCGTAGCGGATCGCTTCCTTGTGCACCTTGGTGACCAGGGGGCAGGTCGCGTCGATGGTGGCGAGCTTGCCGCGCTCGGCCTCTTCGTGGACGACCGGTGCGACCCCGTGGGCCGAGAAGATGACGATGTTGCCCTCGGGCACCTCTTCGGTCTCCTCGACGAAGATCGCGCCCTTCTTCTCCAGGGTCTTCACGACGTACTTGTTGTGGACGATCTCGTGGCGTACGTAGACGGGGGCGCCGTACTGCTCGAGGGCCTTCTCGACAGCGATCACGGCGCGGTCCACGCCCGCGCAGTAGCCACGGGGGGCGGCGAGCAGGACCTTGCGGCTGGTGGGCGGGCCGGGCGTAGCAGTCATGCGGTCCATCGTAAGGCCGCGCCTGTGCCCCGGAAGATCGCGCCCGTGTCCCAGACTGAGGGCCGGACTTCGCAAGGAGGCATCGGTGGCGTCGCAGCGGCGGACGGGGGAGGCGGGGGCGGGATCGCTGCGGCGGACGCTGACGTTCCGGGACCTGATCGTCTACGGGCTGCTGTTCATCGCCCCGATGGCGCCGGTCGGCATCTTCGGCACGCTGCAGGCGAAGTCGCACGGGGCGATCGTCGTCGTCTACGCGGTGGCGACCCTGGCGATGGCGTTCACGGCGTACTCCTACGCCCTGATGGTGCAGGTCGCCCCGCAGGCCGGTTCGGTCTACACCTACGCCCGGGTGGGGCTGGGCGAGGGCGCGGGCTTCGTCGCCGGGTGGATGGCGATGCTGGACTATCTGCTGATTCCGGCGGTGGCGTATCTGTTCTCCGGGATCGCGCTGCACGCGCTGGTGCCGTCGGTGCACCAGTGGGTGTGGACGGCGCTCGCGGTGGTGGCGACGACGCTGCTGAACCTGTGGGGCGTACAGGTGGCGGCCCGGGTGGGCTTCGCGGTGCTGGCGATGGAGATCGCGGTGCTGGTGGTCTTCGTCGTCGCGGCCGGTTACGCGCTGCTCGTCCACGGGGCGCAGCGGAGCTGGACGGCGCCGTTCACCGGCGAGGGCGCCTTCTCGATGGGCGCGGTGCTGTCGGCGGTGTCGGTCGCGGTGCTGTCCTATCTGGGCTTCGACGCCATCGCGTCGTTCGCGGAGGAGTCCGCGGGAGGCGCGCGGCGGGTGGCGCGGGCGGTGCTCACCTGCCTGGTGGTGGCGGGGGTGCTGTTCGCCGTCCAGACGTATCTGGCGGCGCTGCTCGCCCCGATGCCGGCGGCCGGGCTGGCGGCCGATCCGGGGAGGCAGGGGGACGCCTTCTATGTGACGGCGCAGGCTGCCGCGGGCGAGTGGCTGCAGAAGCTGGTGGCGGCCAGCAAGGCGATCGGGGCGGCGTTCGCGGCGCTGGCGGGGCAGGCGGCGGCCGGGCGGCTGCTGTTCGCGATGGCCCGGGACCGGCGGCTGCCGGGGGCGATGTCGAAGGTGGACGAGGGCAGCGGGGTGCCGCGCCGGGCGCTGCTGGGTGCGGCGGCGGTGACGCTGGTGGCGGCGGTGTGGGCGGCCCGCCGGGACGACGGGCTCGACCAGCTGTCGTCGATCGTCAACGTGGGCGCGCTGACCGCGTTCGGGCTGCTGCACGCGTCGGTGATCGGCTGGTTCCGGATCCGCGAGGGGGCGCGGGAGCCGAGCGTGCCGCGGCATGTGGTGGTGCCGCTGCTGGGGCTCGCCGTGGTGGTCGCGGTGGTCGTGGCGGCGTCCGCGACCGCGCGGATCGTGGGCGGGGTCTGGATGGCGGTGGGGCTGGTGGTGCTGGCGGTGCAGTACGGGGCGCGGGGGCGGGCCGGCGGCGGGGACTGAGGGCGAGGTGGCGGCCGCTGTCGGTGCCCGCCGCTAGTCTCGCTCGTATGGCTGTCTCCACGTCCCCGGAAACGCCGATCCCGGTCGGCGAGGTGTCCCGGCTCATCGGCGGTTGGATCGACCGCCTCGGCGCGGTATGGGTCGAGGGGCAGATCACCCAGCTCTCGCGGCGGCCGGGCGCCGGGGTCGTCTTCCTGACGCTGCGCGATCCCTCGTACGACATCTCGCTGAGCGTGACGTGCTACCGCCAGGTCTTCGACAAGGTCGCCGACGTGATCAGCGAGGGCGCCCGGGTGGTGGTGCACGCCAAGCCGGAGTGGTACGCCCCGCGCGGCCAGCTGTCGCTGCGGGCCGCCGAGATCCGGCCGGTCGGCGTGGGTGAACTCCTCGCCCGGCTGGAGCAGTTGAAGAAGTCGCTGGCGGCGGAGGGGCTCTTCGCCGCGGACCGCAAGAAGCCGCTGCCGTTTCTGCCGCAGCTGATCGGGCTGGTCTGCGGCCGGGCGAGCGCCGCGGAGCGCGACGTCCTGGAGAACGCCCGGCACCGCTGGCCCGCCGTCCGCTTCGCGGTGCGCAACGTCCCCGTGCAGGGCGTGCACGCGGTGCCGCAGGTGATCGCGGCGGTCCAGGAGCTGGACGCGCTGCCCGAGGTGGACGTGATCATCGTGGCGCGCGGGGGCGGCAGCGTGGAGGATCTGCTGCCGTTCTCCGACGAGCAGCTCGTCCGTGCCGTGGGCGCGGCGGCGACGCCGGTCGTCTCGGCGATCGGCCATGAGCCGGACACCCCGCTGCTGGACCTGGTCGCCGATCTGCGCGCCTCGACGCCGACGGACGCGGCGAAGAAGGTGGTGCCGGACGTGGGCGAGGAGCTGACCCGGATCCGGCAGCTGCGGGACCGGGCCTTCCGGGCGGTCGACGGCTTTGTGCAGCGCGAGGAGCGGGGCCTGGCCGCGGCGCTGCACCGGCCCTGCATACAGCGGCCGCAGCGGATGGTCGAGGAGCGCGAGGAGCAGGTCACGGCCCTGCTGGAGCGCGGGCGGCGCACCCTGGGCCATCTGCTGGACCGTGCCGACTCCGAGCTGGCGCACACCCTCGCGCGGGTGGTCGCGCTCTCCCCCAAGGCGACGCTGGAGCGCGGCTACGCGGTGCTGCAGAAGACGGACGGCGCGGCGGTGCGCTCCCCCCAAGAGGTCGGCGCGGACGAGGAGTTGCGGGCCCGGGTGGCCGAGGGCGAATTCAGGGTGCGGGTAAGCGGCGCCGAGGGCGCTGTCACACCTGGCGCATAGGGTGGGAGACATGGCGAAAGCGAAGACGGACGGCCTGGTGGACGCGGGGCAGGACGCGGCCGGCGCACCGGCGCAGGTGGCACCGGTGGACTCCACGCTCGGTTATGAGCAGGCGCGGGACGAGCTGATCGAGGTCGTCCGCAGCCTGGAGGCGGGCGGTACGACGCTGGAGGAGTCGCTGGCGCTGTGGGAGCGCGGGGAGGCGCTGGCGAAGGTCTGTCGCCGCTGGCTGGACGGGGCGCGGGCCCGGCTGGACGCCGCACTGGCGGAGTCGCCGGACGGAGCGGAGGCGGGGGCGGAGAGAGGCGCGGAGCGCCCGTAGGCGCCGCCCGGGGCGTCGCCATCGTCGACACTGCGGGGCCGGACCCTCCAGGCCCTCCGGCCTCCAGCCCCTCCGGCCTCCAGTTCCTCCAGCTCCTCCAGCTCCTCCAGCTCCTCTCGCTCCCCAACCCCCTCCACCTTCCGGAAACCCGCTTCCGAATCACGGAAACGCGCTACCCTCACACGTGAACCAGATCACAATCATCCGAATTTAGTTGAAACTTAATCTATCCGGATTACAGTGGTTTCGAACCTGATCCCACCCGACTCACCGAGGTGCCCTTATGTCTCTCGCCCTTGACGCCGCCGCCCAGGACCTCCTCTTCCGCGAGGCCCAGACCGCCAACACGTTCACGGACGAGCCGGTGACGGACGAGCAGGTCCAGGCGATCTACGACCTGGTGAAGTTCGGCCCGACCGCCTTCAACCAGTCCTCGCTGCGGATAACCCTGGTCCGTTCGCAGGAGGCCCGCGAGCGCCTGGTACAGCACGCCATGGGCGCCAACGGCCCGAAGACGCTGAGCGCGCCGCTGACCGCGATCCTCTCGGTCGACCTGGACTTCCACGAGCACCTGCCGCGGCTCTTCCCGGCCCTCCCGGACATCAAGGACACCTACTTCGCCGAGGCCGCCGCCCGCGAGGTCGCCGGCACCCAGAACGCCACCCTCCAGGCCGGCTACTTCATCGTCGGCATCCGCGCCGCCGGCCTGGCCGCGGGCCCGATGACCGGCTTCGACTTCACCGGCGTCGACAAGGAGTTCTTCGGCGACGGCAAGCAGAAGTCGTTCCTGATCATCAACATCGGCAAGCCCGGCGCCGACGCGTTCTTCCCGCGCTCGCCGCGCCTGGGCTTCGACGAGGCCGTCACCAGCGTCTGAGCCCATCCGGCCAGGACCGCCGACGTCCGAGCACACCGGACAACGCCCCGGCAACGACGAGGCCGCCGCACCCGCGTGGGTGCGGCGGCCTCGTCGCGTACCGGGCTCCGGCTGGTCCGAGCCCGCCCGGCCCCTGGCTCGTTCAGCCCTTCTTGGCCACGAGTGCGGCCGCCAGGTCCGCGAGCCGCCCGTAGGGCGCGGTGCCGGTGACGACCGTGGTCACCCCCGACTCCTCACGGACCAGCGCCCGGTACTTCTCGCCCTGGTAGCGGTCCCACTTCTTGCTGCCGACGGCCTGCTTGCCCGCGACCTTCGTGGCGCCGAGGGTGACGTCCTTGATGAAGTCCTTCGCGGTCGCGTCGCTCTGCTCGACGGACGCGTACTGCTGCTCGGGGTCGAGCATGCCCAGATGCCAGGCGCCGCCCTTGCCGTCGTCGGACGCCTTGTACGAGACCGAGGTGGCGCGCCAGGTCTTGGGCAGCCCCTCGGGCGCCGCGACCGGGTAGGGCGCCGCCCTGCGGGCCGTGATGAGCTCGACGCGGTAGTCGACCCTCTTGACCGCGCCCATCTCCGCGTCGGCGCTGTCGTCGTGCGGGATGAAGAAGTAGATCGCCCCGACCAGGACGCCGATCACCGCCAGCGACAGGACCATGTCCCGCACCGTTTGCCTGCCTCGCATACCTGCCACGCCCCTATGGTCCCCCATGCCGGCGGCCGAGCCGACAGGCCCCCTGGTGACGGCCGTCACCTGCACAAACGCCCGGGCTCCGGCCTCCCCCGACGCCGCTCATGCGAAGGGCCCCCTGCTCAATTTGGCGACCTGGAGATAAGGTCATACCTACCCTCATCCTCACGGCCGTCGCCGTTCAGAAAGGTGCGCTCGATGACCGAGCATCATCTCCCGTCCCAACTCGAGGTCAGCCCCGAGGCCCCGGATCGCAACCTCGCCCTGGAGCTCGTACGGGTCACCGAGGCCGGCGCCATGGCCTCGGGCCGCTGGGTGGGCCGGGGCGACAAGAACGGTGCGGACGGCGCCGCGGTCAAGGCGATGCGCGCCCTGATCCACACCGTCTCGATGAACGGCGTGGTGGTCATCGGGGAGGGCGAGAAGGACAACGCCCCGATGCTCTACAACGGCGAGCGCGTCGGCGACGGGACCGGCCCGGAGTGCGACGTGGCCGTCGACCCGGTGGACGGTACGACGCTGACCGCCAAGGGCATGGCGAACGCGGTCTCCGTGATGGCGGTCGCCGAGCGCGGCTCGATGTTCGACCCGTCCGCGGTCTTCTACATGGACAAGCTGGCGACCGGCCCGGAGGCGGCGGACTTCGTCGACATCACGGCCCCGGTGGCGGTGAACATCAAGCGGATCGCCAAGGCGAAGAAGTCCGCCGTCGAGGACGTCACCGTGGTCATCCTGGACCGGCCCCGCCACGAGGGCCTGGTCAAGGAGGTCCGGGAGGCCGGGGCCCGGATCAAGTTCATCGCCGACGGAGATGTCGCCGGCGCGATCATGGCGGCCCGCGAGGGCACCGGCGTCGACCTGCTGCTGGGCATCGGCGGTACGCCCGAGGGGATCATCGCGGCCTGTGCGCTGAAGTGTCTGGGCGGCTCCTTCCAGGGGAAGCTGTGGCCCAAGGACGACGAGGAGCGCGAGCGCGCCCTGGCGGCCGGGCACGACCTGGACAAGGTGCTCCAGATCGAGGACCTGGTCCAGGGCGACAACGTCTTCTTCGTCGCCACCGGCATCACCGACGGAGAGCTGCTGCGCGGCGTCCGATACCGCGCCGAGAACGCCTACACCCAGTCCCTGGTGATGCGGTCCAAGTCCGGCACCATCCGGCAGATCGACTCCCAGCACCGGCTGTCGAAGCTGCGCGCGTACAGCTCGGTTGACTTCGAGCGCCCCAGCTGACGACGCCCCGGTGACACGCACTTCGCCCCCGTCGGAGAAGCTCCGGCGGGGGCGAAGTGGCCCATACGGTCCCGGCGGTCAGCCCGCGGCGGGGATATGGGCCGTGCGCTGCAGCTCGGACTCGCGGCGCCGTCGCCGGGTCAGCACGACCCGGCGTTCGGCCGCGGTCAGACCGCCCCACACGCCGTACGGTTCCGGCTGGAGCAGCGCATGCTCCCGGCACTCGACCATCACCGGACAGCGGGCACAGACCCGCTTCGCGGCTTCTTCCCTGGCCAGCCGCGCGGCGGTGGGCTCCTTGGACGGGGCGAAGAACAGCCCGGCTTCGTCCCGGCGGCACACCGCCTCCGAATGCCAGGGGCCGGCCTCGTCGCGCGCAGGCACTCGCGGGGACGGAACGACAGCGGCATCCTGCAGGGGCTGATGCGGTAGCAGCACGGTCTACTCCTGACGACGGCTTCGGCGAGAGAAATCACCCTTGCCCGTCTCGCTGCGCACGGCCTTTTTCCGCACCCCGCAGCCGTACGAGAGACGATGCACCAGCCCTACCCACGGTGCGCACGCTTATGCACACCGTGGCGATCGTGCGGAAACGAGACTTCGCGAAAACGCGAAAATAGCCCGCCGCCCGCCCTCCGGCCCCCGCGAGGGAGCCGCTTGCCGCCCGGCCCCTTCACGGGCCGTCGGCCGTCAGCCGCCCAGCCCCTTGCGGAAGCGGTCCCGGCGCTCGCGCCGGTCGGCGTGTATCCGTATGTGCCGCTCCCACTGCTCCTCTCGCAACCGCTGATGGCGCTCGCGGTGCTCCTCGCGCAGCTGCCGGCGCATCTCCCGGTGCCCCTCGCGCAGCCGGTCGCGCAGATCGCTGACCCAGGCGCCGCGCTTCGGCCTGGCCTCCACGTTGCCCAGCACGGCATAGCCGTTGACCAGGAGCTGCGGGGCGTCGGCGTCCTCCGCCTCGTTCGTGTGGATCTCGAAGTTCCCCAGCACGCCGGATCCGCTGCTGCGCAGCGTGACGTTCTCCGGGACCCGGATCTCCACACTGCCGAAGATCGCCGTGACGTTGATCTGGACCTGCTGCTGCGGGAAGACCGCCTCGGTCAGATCGATCTCGACGCTGCCGAAGATCGCGACCGCGTTGATCCGCGCGGGGACCCGCCAGCGCCCCTTGCGGACGGAGGCGCTGAAGATCGCGACGAGGTTCTGGTCCGGGGCCGGGCCGCCGGGCTCGGCCGCATACGTCCCCGGGCCCGCCGGCTGCGCGCCGGCGCCGTCCGCCACGGGCAGGTCCCGGATGACGGGCTCCAGCTCGCCCATGGTCTTGGCGCGGTAGACCGTGTCGATCCGCTCGGCGTGCTCCTCGGGGTCCAGCCGCCCCTCCGCCAGCGCCTCGCGCAGGATCCCGGCGATCCGGTCGCGGTCCGCGTCGGACGCCCGCATGTCGGCCTCGGCCACCGGCGCGGCCGCCGGCTTGGTCAGCTCCACCGGCTGCGGCTCGGGCCGCCGCTCCGGCCGCGGGTCATGCTCCTGAAGCGGTCCGGGCGGGGTCTCGGGGCCCGGTCGTCCCCCGTTGTCTGCATCCACCGCCCCAGCGTACCGAAACGCGATAGATCGCGACTAGGGTCTGTCCGATGAGTCATGGCCGGACCGGCCGCCGACTGAGCCCTACCTCACAGCGGCGTCCGCCGGTCGGGGTTCTACGCTGTTCAGGCGCTGCCGTAGATGCCAGCCGGACCCCTCCGAGTAAGGAATGACCTTCGATGCCGGAATTCGCCTACACCGACCTTCTCCCCGTAGGTGAGGACAACACCCCGTACCGACTCGTCACCTCGGAGGGCGTGAGCACCTTCGAGGCCGACGGCCGTACGTTCCTCAAGGTGGAGCCGGAGGCGCTGCGCAAGCTGGCCGCCGAGGCGATGCACGACATCTCGCACTACCTGCGCCCGGCCCACCTCGCCCAGCTCCGCAAGATCCTGGACGACCCCGAGGCCAGCGCCAACGACCGCTTCGTCGCGCTCGACCTGCTCAAGAACGCCAACATCGCGGCGGCCGGCGTGCTGCCCATGTGCCAGGACACCGGCACCGCGATCGTGATGGGCAAGCGCGGCCAGCACGTCCTGACCGAGGGCGGCGACGAGGAAGCCCTCTCCCGCGGCATCTACGACGCCTACACCCAGCTGAACCTGCGCTACTCGCAGATGGCCCCGCTGACGATGTGGGACGAGAAGAACACCGGCTCCAACCTCCCGGCGCAGATCGAGCTGTACGCGACCGACGGCGGCGCCTACAAGTTCCTGTTCATGGCCAAGGGCGGCGGCAGCGCCAACAAGTCCTTCCTCTTCCAGGAGACCAAGGCGGTCCTCAACGAGGCCTCCATGATGAAGTTCCTGGAGCAGAAGATCCGTTCGCTGGGCACGGCCGCCTGCCCGCCGTACCACCTGGCGATCGTCGTCGGCGGCACGTCGGCCGAGTACGCCCTCAAGACCGCCAAGTACGCCTCCGCGCACTACCTGGACGAGCTCCCCGCCGAGGGCTCCCCGACGGGCCACGGCTTCCGTGACAAGGAGCTGGAGGAGAAGGTCTTCGAGCTGACCCAGAAGATCGGCATCGGCGCGCAGTTCGGCGGCAAGTACTTCTGCCACGACGTCCGCGTCGTCCGCCTGCCCCGCCACGGCGCGTCCTGCCCGGTCGCCATCGCCGTCTCCTGCTCCGCCGACCGCCAGGCCGTCGCGAAGATCACCGCCGAGGGCGTCTTCCTGGAGCAGCTGGAGACCGACCCGGCCCGCTTCCTTCCCGAGACCACCGACGCCGAACTGACCGAGGGCGCGGGCCCCGACCTCGACGCGATCGCCGTCGACCTCGACCGCCCGATGGACGACGTCCTGGCCGAGCTGACCAAGCACCCGGTCAAGACCCGTCTGTCGCTCACCGGCACGCTGGTCGTCGCCCGCGACATCGCCCACGCCAAGATCAAGGAACGCCTGGACGCCGGCGAGGGGATGCCGGAGTACCTCAAGAACCACCCGGTCTACTACGCGGGCCCGGCCAAGACCCCCGAGGGCTACGCCTCCGGCTCCTTCGGCCCGACGACGGCGGGCCGTATGGACGCCTACGTCGAGCAGTTCCAGGCGGCCGGCGGCTCCAAGGTCATGCTGGCCAAGGGCAACCGCTCCCAGCAGGTCACCGACGCCTGCGCCGCGCACGGCGGCTTCTACCTCGGCTCCATCGGCGGGCCGGCCGCGCGCCTGGCCCAGGACTGCATCAAGAAGGTCGAGGTCCTGGAGTACGAGGAGCTCGGCATGGAAGCCGTCTGGAAGATCGAGGTCGAGGACTTCCCCGCCTTCATCGTCGTCGACGACAAGGGCAACGACTTCTTCCAGGACCCGGCCCCGGCGCCGACATTCACCAGCATCCCGGTGCGCCGGGCCGACTGACCCGACGAAGCGCGCCGCGGCACGAACGGCCACCCTCCACGCCGAGTGGGCGGTGGCCGTTCCGCTTCCGGCGCACCGGCCCCCTGAATCGGCAGACCGTTCGAACTGCCCCTGCGTCCGTGCGCCGTTAGGTGAGCGGATTTCGGGATCCGGGAACAGATCGGGGGGCCCGGGTACTGAAACAGGTATGAGCGAAAACGACTTCGGCAGCGTCGACGGCCTCGGTGACACCCCCGGCCCCGGCGGCTCCACCGCCTTCCGGATCGAGCACGACTCCATGGGCGAGGTGCGGGTGCCCGCGCACGCCAAGTGGCGGGCGCAGACGCAGCGCGCGGTGGAGAACTTCCCGATCTCCGGGCAGCGGCTGGAGCGGGCGCACATCGAGGCGCTGGCCCGTATCAAGGGGGCGGCCGCCAAGGTCAACGGCGAGCTGGGGGTGCTGGACAAGGACATCGCCGAGGCCGTTCAGGGGGCCGCCGCCGCGGTCGCGGAGGGCCGGTGGGACGAACACTTCCCGATCGACGTGTTCCAGACGGGGTCCGGGACGTCGTCGAACATGAACACCAACGAGGTCATCGCGACGCTGGCGAGCGAGCGGCTGGGCCGGGACGTGCACCCCAACGATCACGTCAACGCCAGTCAGTCGTCCAATGACGTCTTTCCGTCGTCGATCCATATCGCGGCGACCTCCGCCGTGCTGAACGACCTCGTTCCGGCGCTGGAGCATCTGGCGGCGGCGTTCGAGCGGAAGGCGGCGGAGTTCGCGGACGTGGTGAAGTCCGGGCGGACGCATCTGATGGATGCGACGCCGGTGACGCTGGGGCAGGAGTTCGGGGGGTATGCGGCCCAGGTCCGGTACGGCGTGGAGCGGCTGCGGGCCTCGTTGCCGCGGCTGGCGGAACTGCCGCTGGGCGGTACGGCGGTGGGCACGGGCATCAACACGCCGCCCGGATTCTCGGCGGCGGTGATCGCCGAGGTGGCGCGGGCCACGGGGCTGCCGCTGACGGAGGCGCGCGACCACTTCGAGGCGCAGGGGGCGCGCGACGGCATCGTGGAGACCAGCGGCCAGCTGCGGACCATCGGCGTGGGGCTGACGAAGATCGCCAACGATCTGCGGTGGATGGCCTCGGGGCCGCGGACCGGGCTCGCGGAGATCGCGCTGCCGGATCTGCAGCCGGGGTCGTCGATCATGCCGGGGAAGGTCAACCCGGTGATTCCCGAGGCGGTGCTGATGGTGGCGGCGCAGGTCACCGGAAACGACGCGACGGTGGCCGCGGCCGGGGCGGCCGGCAATTTCGAGTTGAACGTGATGCTGCCGGTCATCGCCAGGAATGTGCTGGAGTCCATCCGACTGATCGGGAACGTGGCGCGGCTGCTGGCGGACCGTACGGTCGACGGGATCACGGCGAACGTCGAACGGGCGCGGGAGTACGCGGAGTCGTCGCCGTCGGTCGTCACTCCGCTCAACAAGTACCTCGGGTACGAGGAGGCCGCGAAGGTCGCGAAGAAGTCGCTGGCCGAGCGGAAGACCATTCGCCAGGTGGTCATCGAGGGCGGGTACGTCGAGCACGGGCTGCTGACCGAAGAGCAGTTGGACGAGGCGCTGGACGTGCTGCGGATGACCCGTCCGTAACACGCGTTCGCCGCGCCGCGTAGCGCGCGGCCGCGGCGCACCCCGTAGCGCGCGTCGCCGGCGCCCGTTCGTTACGGCGCGCGCGGCGCGCGTTACCGCGCTCGTAACGCCGGGTGCGGCTCACGTCACGGCGGCCGTAATCCCGCGCCTCTAAGATCTGCGCATGACAGCGGACATGGTGGACACGACGGAAGGCGAAACGGCCGGCGAAGGCGGAACGGCCGGGGCGAGGCGCGCGACGGACGGCGCGGCGGCGGGGCGCTGGGCCGCGGGGGAGCACATCCTGTGGCGCTATCGCGACAACGCCCATCCCGAGCAGTTCCACATCTGCCGTCCGATGACCGTGGTCCAGGACACCCCGGAGCTGTTCGCGGCGTGGATGGCGCCCGGCACCCCCTGCGTCAAGCCGGTGCTCGCCGACGGCACGCCCGTGCACCGCGAACCACTGTCCACCCGCTACACCAAACCCCGCCGGACCGTCCGCGACCAGTGGTTCGGCACGGGGGTGCTGAAGCTGGCGCGGCCCGGCGACCCCTGGTCGGTGTGGCTGTTCTGGGAGCGTGGCTGGCAGTTCAAGAACTGGTACGTCAACCTGGAGGAGCCGCGGCGCCGTTGGGCCGGCGGCATTGACTCCGAGGACCACTTCCTCGACCTCTGCGTCTACCCCGACCGGCACTGGGAGTGGCGGGACGAGGACGAGTTCGCGCAGGCGCAGCGGGACGGGCTGATGACGCCCGCCCGGGCCGCCGAGGTCAGATCGGCCGGACGGGCGGCGATCGCCCAGATCTCGGCCTGGCGAGGGCCCTTCGCAGACGGGTGGGAGGACTGGCGGCCCGATCCGGCCTGGGGCGTCCCGGGACTGCCCGAGGACTGGGACCGTGCGCCGGAACGTTTGCGGTCGTGAGGGTGTGAAGTGAATCGACGGGAGTGAAGGGGGCGAACCGTGGAAAGGTGCGCCTATGGGCAAAGCTGTTTCCCGCCATGCGAGAAGCGGGGCCGAGCCCCCTTGCTGCGCCCTGGGGCTTCAAACGTAGGATCGTCCTCCGCAAGCCTGCACAGGCGCAACTCCAGAACGGGAAAACGAACTTGACCGCGGTCACAGGAGGGGCGAGGTCGTGAGCGCGAAGAGCTACGACGGGTACGAGGGTCTGAACCGGTTAGCACTGGACCGGGCCGGTCAGGCCGAGGCGTTCGACGCGATCGGTGACCGGTATGACGACGCCTTCCCCCACAAGGAGGGCCAGCTCGCCTCGGGCGCCTGGCTGGCCGGTGCCCTGCCGGCCGGCTCGCGCATCCTGGACCTCGGATGCGGGACGGGCCTGCCGACCGCCCGTCAGTTGTCGGAGGCCGGGCACCGCGTCGTCGGTGTCGACCTCTCGCCCTCGATGGTCAAGCTGGCCCGGGACAACGTCCCCGGTGCGGAGTTCCACCGGCTGGACATCGCCGATCTGCGCGGCGGCCGGCTCGGCGGGGCCGGTTCTTTCGACGGAATCGCGGCTTATTTCTCCCTGCTGATGCTGCCTCGTGCCGAAATCCCTTACGCACTGGGCATGCTGCATGATCTGCTACGCCCCGAGGGGCTGCTCGCCCTGTCGATGGTCGAGGCGGATGTGGACGACTTCACGATTCCGTTCCTGGGCAACTCGATCCGGGTATCGGGTTACCTGCGGGACGACCTGCGCCGGGTCGTGCACGACGCGGGTTTCGACGTCGTCGGGGAGGATGCCTACGCATACGCCCCGGCGAGTACGGACGTACCACCCGAGATCCAGCTCTTTCTGCACCTGCGAAGCGCCTGAGACGCAGCGCGTCGAGCGCGCAGCCCCGGACGGATGGAATCCCACGCGTGACGGAGCACCCCACCTCCCACGAATTGCGGCGGTCGGCCTCGACCGCCGCGCCCTCGGCGTCCCCTGCGCGGGGGCCGGGCGGGACGGCGCCGCTCGGCGCGGTCCCCGACCCGCGCAGCGCCCTGCAGCAGCCCGCCGCGACCGGGGTCAGCCCGGTGCCGGGCAGCGGCTTCGCGGTGCGCGGCGGTGACGACCTCGGCCTGTCCGGTGCCGCCGTCACGGCCTCGGCGGGTCCGCCGGCCGGCCGTGCCGGGAACTTCGGGCACGCCGACGACGAGCCGGTCGCGGACCATGGTGCGGCGCGGGACGGCGCCGCCATCCCGTACGGGGAGGCGTACGGCGACTCATACGGGGAGGTGGCCATGCCGGCGAGCGGGCGGGAAGGCGGCGTGCCGGACGCGGGGCGGGAGACGGCCCGGGCCGGGCGGCGGATGCCGGGCGCGGTGAACCGCGCCGGGGCACCGGAGTCGGGCGAGGAGCCGCACCACGGGCAGCGTCCGCGGGAGAAGGGCGTCGGGCGGCCGCGCGAGGGCGGCGGACCCGATGGTGGTGGCCGGTCGCGGCCGCGGGGCGGCGATCCGTCGCTGACGGCGGCCGGGGAGGCCACCGGGCCGCAGGTACCGGCTCCCGCGGGCCCGCCGGAGAGTCTGCCGCCCGCTCCGCTGCCGCCGGCTCCCCCGGCGCGCTCGGCGCACCCGGGCGAGAGCGGTGAGGTGGCGGCGGCCCGGCAGGCGGGCGGCGACCGGCTGCGGTTCATCGGGGCGGCGACGCGGCGGATCGCCCGCGGCATAGACCTCGACGAGATCGTGCTCGGCCTGTGCCGGGCGACGGTGCCGACGTTCGCCGACGCGATCCTGGTCTATCTGCGCGATCCGCTGCCGGTGGGCGACGAGCGTCCGACCGGCCCGGTGGTGCTGCGGCTGCGGCGCACCGACCGGATTCCGGAGGAGCCGGACACCAACGGCGGCCGGCTGCCGATGCTGCCCGCGCAGCCCGATCTGGGGCCGGCGATGGGCGGCAGCGCCGCGGAGCTGGCGGAGGTGCGGCCCGGCGGTCCGCTGGCCGAGGTGCTGCGGGGCGTACGGCCGCTGTTCGGCGAGGCGCAGGCGGCGCGTACGGCGCTGCCCGAGCTGCTGGGGCCCGATCCGCGGCTGCCCGGCGGGCACCGGGTGATCCTGGCGCCGCTGCGCGGCCGGCGGCGGGTGATCGGTGCGGCGGTGTTCCTGCGGCGCCCGGACCGGCCGGCGTTCGAACCGGACGATCTGCTGGTGGCGGCGCAGCTGGCGACGCACACCGCGCTGGGTGTGGACAAGGCGGTGCTCTACGGCCGCGAGGCGTATATCGCCGACGCGCTGCAGCGCACGATGCTGCCCGATTCGCTGCCGCAGCCGACCGGGGTCCGGCTGGCCAGCCGCTATCTGCCGGCCGCCGAGACGGCCCGGGTGGGCGGCGACTGGTACGACGCGATCCCGCTGCCGGGCAGCCGGGTGGCGTTGGTGGTCGGCGATGTCATGGGGCACTCGATGACCTCGGCCGCGATCATGGGCCAGCTGCGGACCACCGCGCAGACCCTGGCGGGGTTGGACCTGCCGCCGCAGGAGGTGCTGCACCACCTCGACGAGCAGGCCCAGCGGCTGGGCACGGACCGGATGGCGACCTGCATGTACGCGGTCTACGACCCGGTGGCGCACCGGATCACCATCGCCAACGCGGGCCATCCGCCGCCGGTGATGCTGCACCGCGGCGGGCGTGCCGAGGTGCTGCGGGTGCCGTCGGGCGCGCCGATCGGCGTCGGCGGGGTGGACTTCGAGGCGGTGGAGCTGGACGCCCCGGCCGGTGCCACGCTGGTCCTGTACACCGACGGCCTGGTCGAGTCGCGCATCCGCGACGTGTGGACCGGTATCGAGCAGCTGCGGGAGCGGCTGGCGGAGACGGCGCGGCTGACGGGCCCTCATCCGCCGCCGCTGGAGCCGCTGTGCGACGAGGTGCTGGACATGCTGGGGCCCGGCGACCGCGATGACGACATCGCGCTGCTGGCGGCCCGGTTCGACGGGATCGCGCCGAGCGATGTCGCGTACTGGTATCTGGATCCGAAGGCGCAGACGGCGGGGCAGGCGCGCCGGCTGGCCCGCCGGGCACTGGCGCGCTGGGGCCTGGAGGAGCTGACCGACCAACTGGAGCTGCTGGTCAGCGAGGTGGTGACGAACGCGGTGCGGTACGCGGAGCGGCCGATCACGCTGCGGTTGCTGCGTACGGACGTGCTGCGCTGCGAGGTCGGCGACGATGTCCCGCAGCTTCCGCGGCTGCGCCAGGCCCGGCCGTCGGACGAGGGCGGGCGGGGCCTGTACCTCGTCAACCGGATGGCGCGGCGCTGGGGCGCGACCCGTCTGAGCATGGGAAAGGTCGTCTGGTTCGAGCTGTCGATGCCGCCGGGGTCGGTGCGCCGCTGACGTCCGGCGGGCGCCCGGCCCGCATCCCACATGTTGGACCCCGTCTGAGATCGGACGGGGTCCAACTCTTGCCGACATGCCGTCGGAGGCGTTGACTGCTTGGGTGGGCAAAAGGGACCTACTACACCTACCGCCCCGACACCCCAGTCGAATGGGAGGCATTTCCACCCATGACCAGCACCGCTCGCGACGTCCCGCGCACGACGACCAACGCCGGGGTCCCGGTGGAGAGCGACGAGCACTCGCTCACCGTCGGGCGCGACGGCCCGATCCTGCTGCACGACCACTACCTGATCGAGAAGATGGCCCAGTTCAACCGCGAGCGGGTCCCCGAACGGGTGGTGCACGCCAAGGGCTCGGGCGCGTACGGCACCTTCGAGGTCACCAACGACGTCAGCCAGTTCACCAAGGCGATCGTCTTCCAGCCCGGCAAGCAGACCGAGATGCTGGCCCGCTTCTCCACCGTGGCCGGTGAACAGGGCAGCCCGGACACCTGGCGCGACCCGCGCGGCTTCGCGCTCAAGTTCTACACGGAGGACGGCAACTACGACCTGGTCGGCAACAACACGCCGGTCTTCTTCGTCCGCGACACGATCAAGTTCCAGGACTTCATCCGCTCCCAGAAGCGGCGGCCGGACAACGGCCTGCGCGACAACGACATGCAGTGGGACTTCTGGACGCTGTCCCCGGAGTCCGCGCACATGGTCACCTGGCTGATGGGCGACCGCGGTATCCCCAGGACCTACCGCCACATGAACGGCTACGGCTCCCACACCTACATGTGGATCAACCAGAGCGGTCAGCGGTTCTGGATCAAGTACCACTTCAAGACCGACCAGGGCATCGACTTCCTCACCCAGGAGGAGGCCGACCGCCTCGCCGGGTCGGACCCCGACGCGCACCGGCGCGATCTGTACGAGGCGATCGAGGGCGGAAACCACCCCTCGTGGACGCTGTATGTGCAGGTCATGCCGTTCGAGGACGCGGCGGACTACCGCTTCAACCCGTTCGATCTGACCAAGGTGTGGCCGCACGGGGACTACCCGCTGATCGAGGTCGGCCGGATGACCCTCAACAAGAACCCGGACGACTTCTTCATCCACATCGAGCAGGCCGCGTTCGAACCCAGCAACCTCATCCCCGGCATCAGCGTCTCGCCCGACAAGATGCTGCTCGGCCGGATCTTCTCCTACCCGGACACCCACCGGTACCGCATCGGCCCCAACTACACCCAGCTGCCGCCGAACCGGCCGCATGTCCCGGTGCACTCCTACGCCAAGGACGGCCCGATGCGCTTCGACCCCGCCCGGGTGAGCGCGCCGTACGCGCCGAACTCCAAGGGCGGGCCGGCCGCCGACCCCGAGCGCTTCGACCGGGCCGCCGGCTGGGAGACCGCCGGCGAGATGGTCCGCGACGCGTACTCGCTGCGCGCGGACGACGACGACTTCGGCCAGCCGGGCACGATGGTCCGCGAGGTCCTGGACGACGCCGCCCGCGCTCGCCTCGTCGACAACGTCTCCGGCCATCTGCGCAACGGCGTCAGCACTCCGGTGCTGGAGCGCGCGGTTCAGTACTGGCGCAACATCGACAAGAGCGTGGGCGACCGGATCGCCAAGAAGGTGAACGGGGGCTGAGCGCCACAAGCGCCGGCCGGAGCGCCCGCACACGCACCGCGGCCCCCGCCCATCGAGGCGGGGGCCGCGGTGTGTGCGCGCACGGCGTGCGGCGTCAGTGGAAGCCGGGCAGGCTGTTGGGCTCGGTGCCGCCGGTGTCCTGCCCGGTGCCGCCGTCCGTCGTCCCGCCGTCGGTGGTGTCACCGCCGGTCGTGCCGCCGGTCGGCGGGCCGGACGAGGAGTCGCTCGGGGAGGGACGGCCGGACGGCCGGCCGGACTCGGACTGCGACGGGCTGCTGGTCGGCGTCCGGGTCGGCGTCGGCGTACCGCTGGGTGTGCCGGACGGCGTCGGGGTCGACGAGGGGGTGTTGCTCGGCGTGGGCGTGCTGGTCGGGGGCACCCCGGCGCCGAGGTCGGTGTCGAGGTCGAAGTCCGCGCCGGTGTCGCCGCCGAGCACGTCCTCGTTGTACGCCGCCCACACCTGGGCCGGGTAGCCGCCGCCGTTGACCCGGCCGCCGCCTCCGGTGCCCTTGAGGGTGACCTGGGCGCCGCCCTTGGGGGACTCGCCGAACATGCCCACAGCGGTGACCAGCTTGGGCGTGTAGCCCACGAACCACGCCGACTTGTTGTCGTCGGAGGTGCCGGTCTTGCCGACCGCGTGGTAGGCGGTGTTCTTCACGGCGGAGGTGGCCGTGCCGTCGTTGACCACGCCCGCGAGGACGGAGGTGATGGTGTCGGCGGTGGTGCGGCTGAGGACCTGTTCGCCGATCGGGTCCTTCAGCTGCTGTTCGGTGTCGACGCCGTCGACGGGGTGCACGGCCTTGGTCACCAGCGTCGGGGTGACCTTCTTGCCGTGGTTGTCGAGGGTGGCGTAGGCCGCGGCCATCTGGAGCGGGCTGGCGCCCATGGAGCCCAGCGTCATGGCGGGCCGGGCCTCCATCTTGGAGCCGTCCATGCCCAGGCTCACCGCGGTCTTCTTGACCTTCTCCAGCCCGACGTCCTGGCCCATCTGCGCGAAGACCGCGTTGACGGAGTTGTTGGTCGCCGTCTGGACGCTGATCTTGCCGAACTCCTGCTCGTCCTCGTTGGGCGGCGCGAAGGGGATGGTGCCGCCCACGACCGGGCGGCGGTTGCGGCCGTCGTAGATCGTGTTCGGGTTGATCGGCAGGTGGTCCTGGGTGACCGCGTTGTTCTCCATCGCCGAGGCGAGGATCAGCGGCTTGAACGTGGACGCCGGCTGGTAGTCGGAGCGCGTGGCGTTGTTGGTGTAGTGCTTGGGGTAGCCCTCGCCGCCGTACATCGCCACGACGTGGCCGGTCTTGGGGTCCACCGAGGTGGCGCCGAGCTGGGCGTCCGCGTCCACCTTGCGGCTCTTGGGCTTGAGGTCGGCGGTCAGCTTGTGCTGTACGGCCTTCTCCAGCGCCTTCTGCTTGTCCTTCTCGATCCCGAGGGTGACCGTCCAGCCGCCGCGCTCGAACTGCTTCTCGTCCACGCCCTGCGCGAAGAGCTCACGCTTGGCCTCGTCGACGATGTAGCTCGTCTGGCCGGTCAGACCGGGCAGCGGCTTGGGGTCCTTGGGCACCTGGAAGTGCTGCTTGGCGCGCTCCTCCTTGGAGAGCCAGTGCATCTCGACCATGTTGTCGAGGGTGTAGGCCCAACGCTCCTTGACCCGCTTCTGGCCGTCCTTGGTCGCCCGCGCCCAGTCGTACTGGTTCGGCGCCTGGAGCAGCGAGGCGAGGTAGGCGCCCTGCGAGACGGTGAGCTTCTCGACGTCCACGCCGTAGTAGGCCTGCGCGGCGGCCTGGATGCCGTAGGCGCCGCGGCCGTAGTAGCTGGTGTTGATGTAGCCGGCGAGGATCTTGTCCTTGCCCAGCTTGTTGTCCACCTTGAGCGAGATGACGATCTCCTGGAGCTTGCGGCTGACCGTCTGCTCCTGGCTCAGGTAGTAGTTCTTGACGTACTGCTGGGTGATCGTCGAGCCACCCTGCTTGCCGTGGCCCAGCAGGGTGTTGAGGATGCCGCGTGCGGTGCCCTTCAGGTCGACGCCGGAGTCGTCGAAGAAGGTCTTGTTCTCCGCGGCGACGAAGGTGTACTGGACGTCCTTGGGTATCCGTTCGAGCGGGACGCTCTCGCGGTTGAGCTCGCCGACCCGGGCCATGACCTTGCCATCGGCGTACTTGAAGACGTTGCTCTGCAACTGGGCGTCCTTGTTGCCCTCGTCGGGCACCTCGACGTACAGGTACAGTCCGACGAAGCCGAGGATGCCCAACAGGCACACCCCGAGGAAGGTTCCGAGGATCTTCTTCCAGGTGAAGAGGCGGCGTATACCGGACTTCCTCTGTTTCGGTTTGGTCCGGCGGGCGCTCCCCTGTCGCGCCCTTCTCGCTTCCGCTCGGCCCATCGCTTCGACAACTCCAGTCGTTCCGCCCCCAGCTAACTCAGCTGTTGAAGCTAACACCGCATCTGTCAACAAATACTCATCGATCAAGGCTTTTCCTGGCGTGACAAACAGCACCCACGCCGACGGAACCCCAAGGTGGGTGTTCTGCGTCGCCCCCGCTTCACCTGCGGACTTACCGGCGATCGACCCCCTGCGCACCGGTGGACACCCCGCCCACCCCAGGGTTAAAGTGTTATCACTTTGCTAGACCGGCGACATCACCGATTGCGGCGGACATCACGTGCCGCATCCGGAGGAACGGGGATCTTCATGACCGACCAGACAACGGCCGAGCCCACCACCGGCCCCGACGGCGAGCTCGCGGTGGACGCTCCCGAGATGCCGCGCCCGCAGGTCCGCGAGACCCCGGCGCACAGCATCCCGGGAGGCCTCGCCCTGCTGCTGACCGTGCTCGGGGTGGGGCTCGGCATCGCCGCGATCATCGTCGGCGGCGTCCTCGGCAACGCCGGCCACCACGCGGTCGGCGTGCCGCTGGTCATCGCCGGCATCCTGGTGCTGCTCGGCTCCTTCTTCTGCATGACCGGCGTGAAGATGGTCGCGCCCGGCGAGGCCCGGGTCATCCAGCTCTTCGGCCGGTACGTCGGCACGATCCGCACCGACGGCCTGCGCTGGGTCAACCCGCTGACCACCGCCCGCAAGATCTCCACCCGGGTGCGCAACCACGAGACCGCGGTCCTGAAGGTCAACGACGCCTACGGCAACCCGATCGAGCTGGCCTCGATCGTCGTCTGGCAGGTCGAGGACACCGCCCAGGCGCTGTTCGAGGTCGACGACTTCCTGGAGTTCGTCGCCACCCAGACCGAGGCGGCCGTCCGGCACATCGCGATCGAGTACCCCTATGACGCGCACGACGAGGAGGCCCTGTCGCTGCGTGGCAACGCCGAGGAGATCACCGAGAAGCTCGCCCTGGAGCTGACCGCCCGGGTCCAGGCCGCCGGCGTACGGATCATCGAGTCCCGCTTCAGCCACCTCGCCTACGCCCCCGAGATCGCCTCCGCGATGCTCCAGCGCCAGCAGGCCGGTGCGGTGGTCGCGGCCCGCCAGCAGATCGTCGAGGGCGCGGTCGGCATGGTCGAGATGGCGCTGGACCGGATCAGCGAGCAGGGCATCGTCGAGCTGGACGAGGAGCGCAAGGCGGCCATGGTCAGCAATCTGATGGTGGTGCTCTGCGGCGACCGGGCCGCCCAGCCGGTCCTGAACACGGGCTCGCTCTACCAGTGAGCGAGCGCAGCGAGCGCAGCGAGCGCACCGTCGACAGGTGCGCGCCGAGCGAATGTGAGGCCGGGCGAAGCGAGGCTTCGGCATGAGCGCCGACACTCCCGAGGGGTCCGGCACCGAAGGCGAGCCGGCCCCCGCGCGACGGCCGCAGCGGCGCAAACAGGTGCTGCTGCGGCTGGACCCGCTGATCCATGACGCGCTGGCCCGTTGGGCCGACGACGAGTTGCGCAGCGCCAACGCGCAGATCGAGTTCCTGCTGCGCAAGGCGCTGTCGGAGGCGGGGCGGCTGCCCCGGGGGGCGGGGGCGATCCCGCGGCGCGGGCGGCCGCCCAAGGCGCCGGAGCCGGACCCGCCCCAGGGCTGAGCCCGCCATCGGCGCGCCGGACACCGCACCCGGCGGTGTCCCGCCCTCCCCCCGAAGGCCGTACCCCACCACTGAACACCGCGTCTATACATCGTGCGTATACACCTCGTGTAGAGTGCTCGGCATGCCCACAGGACACCCAGGGCGATGCCCCCTGCCCGCACTCCCGGAGGCCCGCGGATGACCCCGGCCGGTTCCCTGCTCGACGCCCGCGCGCTGCACAAGGCGTACGGCTCCACCCCCGCTCTCGACGGCGCGGACTTCTCCATCCACCCGGGCGAGGTCGTCGCCGTCATGGGCCCCTCCGGCTCCGGCAAGTCGACCCTGCTGCACTGCCTGGCCGGGATCATCGCCCCCGACTCCGGCACCGTCCGCTACGGCGAGCGCGAACTGACCGCCATGAACGACGCCCAACGCAGCGCCCTGCGCCGCACCGACTTCGGCTTCGTCTTCCAATTCGGCCAACTCGTACCGGAGTTGACCGCCCTGGAGAACGTCGCACTACCCCTGCGACTGAACGGCACCAAACGAAGCGAAGCCGAACGGCAGGCCCGCACCTGGCTGGAGCGCCTGGAGGTCGACGACGTCCGGGACAAGCGGCCCGGCGAGGTCTCCGGCGGACAGGGCCAGCGGATCGCCGTCGCCCGGGCACTGGCCGGCACGCCCCGGGTGGTCTTCGCCGACGAGCCCACCGGCGCCCTGGACTCGCTCAACGGCGAGCGGGTGATGACCCTGCTGACCGAGGCCGCCCGCGACACCCGGGCCGCCGTCGTCCTGGTCACCCACGAGGCCCGGGTCGCCGCCTACTCCGACCGGGAGATCGTCGTCCGCGACGGCGTGGCCCGGGAGACGGCGGGCGCGGCATGAGGGCCCGCAGCCTTGCCATGGGCGTACGCTTCGCGGCCGGCGGCGGCCGCGAGGGCTGGGTCCGTACGGTCCTGACGGCCCTCGGGGTGGGGCTGGGGGTGATGCTGCTGCTCGGCGCCGCGTCGATCCCGCAGATCCTCGACGCCCGCCAGCAGCGCGGCGACGCCCGGGTGGCGGTCGCCGGCGAGCGGCCGATCGAGCGCTCCGGGTCGACCCTGCTCTACGCCGAGGCCCAGACGTCCTTCCGCGGCCAGTCGGTCAGGGGCGTGCTGCTGCGCCCCGACGGGCCCGGCGCCCCCACTCCCCCCGGCGTACGCGAACTGCCGCGCGACGGCGAGATGGTGGTCTCCCCCGCGCTCGCGGAGCTGCTCGCGGCACCGGAGGGGAAGCTGCTGCGCGAGCGGCTGCGCTTCACCACCGCCGGCACCATCGGCGAGCCGGGCCTGGTCGGGCCGGGCGAGCTGGCGTACTACGCGGTCAGCGACGCCCTGACCACCGAGCACGGCGCCTTCCGCATCGACGGCTTCGGAAGCCGGACGGTGCCCGAGGCGATGGATCCGGTACTGCTGGTACTGATCATCGTGGCCTGTGTGGTGCTGCTGATGCCGGTGGCCATCTTCATCGCCACCGCGGTCCGCTTCGGCGGCGAGCGGCGCGACCGGCGGCTGGCGGCGCTGCGGCTGATCGGCGCCGACATCCGGACGGTGCGCTGGACGGCCGCCGGGGAGGCGCTGTTCGGCGCGGTCTGCGGGCTGCTGCTGGGCACCGCGATGTTCCTGGCCGTACGGCAGGCGGCCGGCGCGGTCACCGTCTGGGACGTCAACGCCTTCCCCGGCGATCTGACGCCGGCCCCGGCCCTGGCGGCGCTGGTCGCCGTCGCCGTCCCGCTCTGCGCCGTCGGCGTCACCCTCTTCGCGCTGCGCGGGGTGGCCATCGAACCGCTGGGCGTGGTGCGCAACAGCGTCGGGCGGCGGCGCCGGCTGTGGTGGCGGCTGCCGCTGCCGCTCGTGGGCATCGCCGTGCTGCTGTCCAACGGGCGGGTAGGCGGCGACGACACAGCGGTCAACCCGTATCTGATCGCGGGCGGCGCGGTGCTGGTGCTGTTCGGCATCACGCTGCTGCTGCCCTGGTTCGTCGAGGCGGTGGTGGGGCGCCTCACCGGCGGCCCGGTGCCCTGGCAGCTGGCCACCCGCCGGCTCCAGCTGGGCAGCGGAGCGGCGGCCCGCGCGGTCAGCGGCATCACCGTCGCGGTCGCCGGCGCCATCGCGCTGCAGCTGTTCTTCTCCGCGATCCAGCACGACTTCCTGAAGGTCACCGGGCAGGATCCCACCCGGGCGCAGCTGAGCGTGGCGCTGCCGTCCCACGACGTCGCCACGGTCCGGAAGATGATCGGCGAGTTCCGCCGCACCGAGGGCGTACGCGGCGTCATCGCGACCATCGAGTCCTCCGCCTCCCGGCCCGGCCCGGTGCGCAAGGGCGAGGACTTCGCCCCGACCACCCAGGTCACCGTCGGCGACTGCCCCACCCTGGGCGAGCTGGCGCACACCGGCTCCTGCAAGGACGGCGACGTCTTCGTCGTCAAGGACAGCAACGGCATGGTCGAGAGCGACTACATCTTCCAGACCGCGCGGCCCGGCGCCCGGGTGCTGCTGAACCGGGACGTGCGCACCGGCGAACCCGGCGGCGCCCCGCGGCTGTGGACCATCCCGAAGTCCGCCCGCGTCGTCGACTCCCGCAAGGACCCCTCGGGCCAGATGGCCTTCGGCATCTTCGCGACCCCGGGCGCCCTGGACACCGCCGCGCTGGACGACCCGACGGCCCGCGCGATGGTCAAGACCGCTCCGGGGGTCACCGACGCCGCCGAGTACGTACGCAACACCGCCGCCCGGATCGACCCGCTGATGGCCGTCCACACGCTGCAGGACCTGGAGCGCGACAAGCAGTTCTCCAGTGTGCGCACCGGGCTGCTGATCGCCGCCACCGCGACGCTGGCGCTGATCGCCGCCAGCATGCTGGTGACGACGCTGGAGCAACTGCGCGAGCGGCGCCGGCTGCTGTCGGTGCTGGTGGCCTTCGGCACCCGGCGGGCGACGCTCGGCTGGTCGGTGCTGTGGCAGACCGCGGTCCCCGTCGCCCTGGGGCTCGCCCTGGCGCTGGCGGGCGGCGCCGGGCTGGGCGTGGCGCTGCTGAGGATGGCGGGCAAGTCGGCCTTCGACTGGTCGGTGGTCTGGCCGCTGCCCGCGGCCGGTGCCGCGCTCGTGGTGCTGGTCACCCTCTTCAGCCTGCCGCCGCTGTGGCGGATGATGCGCTCCGACGGGCTGCGGACGGAGTGAGCGGCGTGGGGGGGGGGGGGGGGGGGGGGGGGGGGGGGGGGGGAGGGGCGCGTCGTTCCGTGCTCCACCCCACCCACCCCCCCCCACCACGCCTCCC
>NZ_JBVIRA010000031.1:0-8606 GCF_055576575.1 Streptomyces sp. NPDC033270 | reverse complement strand
CAGCTGCTGGCTCTTTTTTCGTGTTGTTTGCCACCCTTCTCCTCCTTCCGCTGTGGGGGGGGGTGCTCCCCGCCGGGGGGTTGGGGAGGGGGGCCCCCCCCCCCCGCCCCCCCCCCCCCCCCCCCCGGGACCACCTCTATACATCGTGCGTATACACCAGCGATACACCCACGAGTAAGGTGGTCGGCATGTCAATCGGTCATACGCTGCTGGGCCTCCTGGAGTCCGGCCCCCGCCATGGCTACGACCTCAAGCGGGCCTTCGACGAGCACTTCGGCCAGGACCGCCCGCTGCACTACGGCCAGGTCTACTCCACGATGTCCCGGCTGCTGAAGAACGGCCTGGTGGAGGTCGACGGCGTGGAGGCCGGCGCCGGCCCGGAGCGCAAGCGGTACGCGATCACCGATGCCGGCGTCACCGATGTCGCCCAGTGGCTGGCCCGCCCCGAGAAGCCCGAGCCGTATCTGCAGTCCACGCTCTACACCAAGGTCGTCCTGGCGCTGCTGACCGGCCGCGACGCCGCCGAGCTGCTGGACACCCAGCGCGCCGAACATCTGCGGCTGATGCGCGGGCTGACCGAGCGCAAGCGCGGCGGCGACCTCGCCGACCAGCTGATCTGCGACCACGCCCTGTTCCATCTGGAGGCCGATCTGCGCTGGCTGGAGCTGACCGCCGCCCGGCTCGGCAAACTGGCGGAAGCGGTTTGCGCATGACGCCGGAGGGATCCCTGCTCGCGGCCCAGGGGCTGAGCAAGGCGTACGGCCCCACGCCCGCGCTGGACGGCGTGGAGTTCTCCATCCACCCGGGCGAGGTCGTCGCCGTCATGGGCCCCTCCGGCTCCGGCAAGTCGACCCTGCTGCACTGCCTGGCCGGGATCATCGCCCCCGACTCCGGCACCGTCCGCTACGGCGAGCGCGAACTGACCGCCATGAACGACGCCCAACGCAGCGCCCTGCGCCGCACCGACTTCGGCTTCGTCTTCCAATTCGGCCAACTCGTACCGGAGTTGACCGCCCTGGAGAACGTCGCACTACCCCTGCGACTGAACGGCACCAAGCGCAAGGAGGCCGAACGGCAGGCCCGCGAGTGGCTGGAGCGCCTGGAGGTCGAGTCCGTGCACGACCGGCGGCCCGGCGAACTGTCCGGCGGACAGGGCCAGCGGATCGCGGTCGCCCGCGCACTGGTCAACCGGCCCCGGGTGGTCTTCGCCGACGAACCCACCGGCGCCCTGGACTCGCTCAACGGCGAACGCGTCCTGACCCTGCTGACCGACGCCGCCCGCGACACCAGCGCCGCGGTCGTCCTGGTCACCCATGAGTCACGGGTCGCCGCCTACTCCGACCGGGAGATCGTCGTCCGCGACGGCAAAGTGAAGGACATACTGGCGGGCTTGATATGAGCCTGCTGCGCTCCCCCGCCGGCGCCGGCGGCGGGCGCGCGCGCACCGCGTCCGCGCCCGCCGAGCCGCCCGCCACCCCGCGCCGCGGCCCCGCCGTCTGGGCCCGCGACCTCCTCATGGGCATGCGGTTCGCGGCCGGCGGCGGCCGCGAGGGCTGGATCCGTACGGCGCTGACCGCGGCCGGCGTCGCCCTGGGCGTGGCCGTGCTGCTGCTCGGCTCGTCCGTCCCGGCCATGATGGACTCCTTCCACGGCCGGCAGCAGGACCGCGAGAACCTCGGCCAGCGCCATGAGCCCGGGCCCGCCGACAACACCCTGCGCTACACCTCGGTCGACACGACGTTCCGCGGTACCCCGATCCGCGGCCGGCTGGTGCGCCCCGACGGCGCCCATCCGCCCCTGCCGCCCGGCGTGGGGCACCTGCCCGGGCCGGGCCGGATGCTGGTGTCCCCCGCGCTCGAAAGGCTGCTGGACTCCCCCGAAAACGCCCTGCTGCGCGAGCGGCTGCCGTACAAGATCGCCGGCACCATCGGCGACCAGGGCCTGCTCGGCCCGCAGGAGCTGACCTTCTTCGCGCAGAGCGCCACCCTGGCCGCGCCCGACGGCTACCGCATCGACCACTTCGGCAAGAGCTGGGACCCCACGCCGATGCAGGCGCCCGCCGTGCTGCTGGTGATCATGACGTGTGTGGCGCTGATGACGCCGGTGATGGTCTTCATCGGGACGTCCGTACGGTTCGGCAACGAGCGCCGCGAGCGCCGGCTGGCCGCGCTGCGCCTGGTCGGCGCCGATGTCCGCACCACCCGCCGGATCGCCTCCGGCGAGGCGCTGTTCGGGTCGCTGCTGGGACTGGCCGGCGGCACCGCGCTGTTCCTGGGCGGCCGCCAGTTCGCCTCGGTGATCACGCTGTGGGACATCAACGTCTTCCCCTCGGACCTGACGCCGGGCCCGCTGGCCGCGGCCCTGATCGCGCTGCTGGTCCCGGCGGCGGCGGTCCTGGTGACCCTGTTCGCCCAGCGCGCCGTCACCGTCGAGCCGCTGGGCGTCGTCCGCGACCGCCCGCCCGTGCGGCGCCGGCTGTGGTGGCGGGTCGCGCTTCCCGTGGTGGGCGCCGCGGCGCTGGTCCCGCTGGCCTGGGAGGAGCCCTGGAGCGGCACCCCGCTGAACACCTTCCGGCTCGCGGCCGGTGCGATGCTGCTGCTGTTCGGCGTCACCGCGCTGCTGCCCTGGCTGGTGGACGCGGTGGTCGGCCGGCTGCGCGGCGGCCCGGTCCCCTGGCAACTGGCCGTCCGCCGCCTGCAGGTGAGCAGCGGCTCGGCCACCCGCGCGGTCAGCGGGATCACCGTCGCGGTGGCCGGCGCGATCGCGATCCACATGCTGATGACGGGGATGCAGGCCGGCTACGCCCACGCCTACGCCGAGTCCGGCAGGCTCCCGCAGATCGGCCTGTGGGGCAACGGCAAGGACTGGCAGCGGACCGAGCGGGCGCTGGCCGCACTCGACGCCACCCCCGGGGTGACCGCGGTCCGCGGCACCATCGACGCACCCGTCGGCCGGATGCCGGGCGCCGGCCGCCCCGCGCCCGACGCACCGCACTCCACGCTCGCCGTCGGCAGCTGCGCCGAACTGCGCAAACTGGCCCGCCTGGGGTCCTGCCGGGACGGCGATGTCTACCTCACCGACGCCCCGCGCCGCGACCCCGCCGCGCGGCCCGGCGCGACCCTCGACCTCAACGCCCCGTTCCTCCAGGACGACCCGGTGGCACCGCGCCCCTGGAAGATCCCCACCACCGCCCGCCCCGCCCGGCTCCTCGCGCCCGGGCCCGACCCCGACCGCCTCAACTACGACCTGCTGATCACCCCGTCCGCGATCGACGCCGCCCGGCTCAACGGCGGCACCATGGAACTGAAGGTCGGCTTCGACCGCGCCACCCCGGACGCGGTGGAACACATCCGCAACACCGCGGCCCGGATCGACCCGACGATGCATGAGTTCTCCGCGGTCGACAACCCGCATGACGAGCAGTACACCAGCGTCCGCGACGGCCTGTTCGTCGGCGCCGTGATCACCCTGCTGCTGATCGGCGCGGGCCTGATCATCTCCACCGTCGAGCAGCTCTATGAGCGGCGCCGCCTGCTGTCCGTCCTCGACGCGTACGGCACCCGTCGCGCCACCCTGGGCTGGTCGGTGCTGTGGCAGACGGCCATCCCGGTGGTGCTCGGCCTGGGCCTGGCACTGGGCTGCGGGCTGACGCTGGGCACGCTGCTGCTGTCGATCATCGACAGCGCGGTGGTCGTGGACTGGCCGGGGGTCGGCGCGATGACCGGCATCGGCGGCGGTGTGATCCTCTTCGTGACGGCGCTGAGCCTGCCGCCCCTGTGGCGGATGATGCGGCCGGAGGGGCTGCGGACGGAGTGAGCACGCCGACGCCGCCGGACCGAGACCCTCGACCTCACCCGCCGCGCCCCGACCGCCGGCGCGGTCGCCGTCCCGCTGCTCGTCGGCTGCGGCCTGCTCCTCACCGCCGTCGCGCAACTCCGCGAACGCGCCCGCCTGTTGTCCGCCCTGGACGCCCTCGCCCCCCCGCGGCGTCCTGGCCCGCTCGCTGCTGCGGCAGACCGCCCTGCCCGTCGCCCTCGACGCGCTCTCCCTCTCCCGCTGCTGTGGCGCCTGATGCGCCCCGAGGGCCTCCGCACGGAGTGATCATGGGAGATCATGTCTCCACAACCGGCGCCACCTCGGCGCCGAACGACACACGGGGGCTCCTCATGCGCGCACCGCGCCGACTCGTCTACTGCATCGCGTCCACCCTCGACGGCTTCATCGCCGGCCCGGACGGCGCCGATCCGACCGGCCCGGACGGCTTCTGGCCGATCGCCGAGGACTACCTGACGCACCTGACCACCGAACTCCCCGAGATCCTGCCCGCCCAGGCCCGCTCGGCCCTCGGCGTCACCGCGGAGGGCACCCGTTTCGACACCGTCCTCGAAGGCCGCCGCACCTACGACATCGGCCTGCAGGCCGGCATCACCGACGCCTACCCCCACCTGCGCCACCTCGTCTTCTCCCGCACCCTGACCGAGAGCCCGGACCCGGCCGTGGAACTGGTCGCCACCGACCCGGTCGCCAAGGTGCGCGAGCTGAAGGCCGAGGCGGGCAAGGACATCTGGCTGATGGGCGGCAGCGAGCTCGCCGGCGTCCTCTACCCGGAGATCGACCAGCTCCTGATCAAGCTCGGCCCCCTCACCATCGGAAACGGCATCCCCCTCTTCTCCCGGGACACCACCTTCGACCCGCGCACCTGGGACCTGACCGACCACACCGTCCTCAAGAGCGGCGCGGCCTTCCTGACCTACACGCGAGCGTCGACCGAGGCGTAGGACGACCCCTGGGGCGCCCGCTTACTCGAACGAGTGAACGCTGTCGTACAAGACGCGTGCGGGCGCCCGTGCCTACGATGATGACCTCGATACCGGCCACAAGGAGGCACTGTGTCTGCCGCAGCGGCCGAGCACCCCTGTGACGGTAGGCCCCCGACTCTGCTCGACGAGGCCGAGAGGCTCGCCGAGCGGATCCCCGGCTATCGAGTCGAGATCCTCGGGGGAGTAATCACCGTGACCCCGCCGTCCGACGGCGCCCACGGACAGTCGCTGACCGACCTCATCTTCGCCTTCGCCTCTTTGCACGGTGGCGAGTCGAAAGTGATCCAAGGCCTCGGCCTGTGGCTCCCGGGCGGCCCGTTCGACTTCGCGGTGCCCGACCTGGCGGTCGTCGATGCCGACTTCAGGGATCACCTGGTCCAGAACAACTGCTATGGCCCGGACACGTTCCGTCTGGTGCTTGAGGTCACGTCGTCCAACTACAACGCCGACCTCAAGATCAAGGTCGCCGCTTACGCCAACGCCAAGATTCCGATCTACGTGATCGTGGACCGCAAGCACAACCGCCTTCACGTCCTGCACGATCCCCTCGCCAACGGCTACGGCACACATCGCCTCTACGCCCCGGGCGAGCACGCCACCCTCCCCGACTCCGTCGGCGGCGCCGTCACCCTCGATGTCGCAGCGATCCTCATCGCCGCCCGCCCCTAAGGGTTCACCCTCCGCACCGACAGCCCCCGCAGCGCCTCCCGACGGGCCCTGGGGCGCCCGTCTGCCCGAACGGGTGAACGTTGTCGTACAAGACGCGTGCGGGCGCCCGTGCCTAGGAGGATGGCCTCGGCACCAGCCAACGGGAGGCATGCCATGTCCGCAGCAGCTGCCGAGGGTCCCTCCACGCCGGACCACAGGTCACTGACGCTCCTCGAACAGGCCGACCAGCTCATGGAGCAGCTCCCCGGCTACCGCGTCGAGATCCTCGGAGGCGTTCTCACCGTGACCCAACCCCCGGACTTTTCCCACGCGAAGGGGCTGTCCAGCCTGCGGGACACCTTTGCCGCGGCGGGACTGAACCGCGGTGAGACGCTGGTCCTCGAAGGTGTCGGCCTGTGGCTGCCGGACGGCCGGGAGAACTTCGCCATGCCCGACCTGTCCGTAGTGGACGCCGATGCCGAGGAACACATCATCGAGTACGAGTGCGTCGACCCGGCATCGTTCCGGATGGTCCTTGAGATCACATCCGGGAACTACTTCAACGACCTGCGCAAGAAGGTCACCGCCTACGGAGCAGCGAGGGTACCCGTATACGTGATCGTCGACCGCAAGCACGATCGGCTCCATGTCCTCACCGAACCCATCGAGGACGGCTACGCCGTACACCACATCCATATGGCAGGGGAGAAGGTCACCCTGCCCGAATCGATCGGCGCCGAGGTCACCCTGGACGTCGCGCAGGTGCTGGAAGACGCCAGGCGCCGCAGCCCACACGGAGCCTGACCCTCACCCCTTCACCATCCGCACCGGCAGCCCCCGCAGCGCCCCCCGCAGCGCCTGTGCGAACTGCTCGAACTCCTCCTGCCGGGCGGCGCCCGTGCGCATGGCCAGGGCGATCCGGCGGGACGGGGCCGGGTCCGCGAAGTAGCCGGTCGTGAGCTGGTCGTTGCGGGCGGTCTCCACCCGGAGCGCGGTACGCGGGAGCAGGGTCACGCCCAGTCCGCCGGCCACCAGTTGCACCAGCGTGGACAGGCCCGCCGCGCTCGTCGTCACGGGGGTGTTCTCGTCCCGCCCCGCCTCGCGGCAGATGTCCAGGGCCTGGTCGCGCAGGCAGTGGCCCTCGTCGAGCAGCAGCAGGTCCAGTTCCTGCAGGGCATCGCGGGGAATGTCGCCGCGGCCGCCGAGCCAGTGTTCCTTGGGGGCGACCAGGACGAAGTCCTCGTCGAACAGCGGGAGTTCGGTGACCTGGGGGACGCCGAGGGGGACGGCCAGCAGGAGCAGGTCGAGGCGGCCGTGGGACAGGCCGTCCAGGAGGGAGGCGGTCTGCTCCTCGTGCACCTGGAGGTCCAGGTCGGGGTAGGCGTCGTGGACCAGACGCAGCACGGCCGGCAGGAGGTAGGGCGCGACGGTCGGGATGACGCCGAGGCGCAGCACACCCGTGAAGGGGGCGCGGGCCGCCTCCGCCTCCTCCATCAGGTCGCCGACGGCCTCCAGGACCGTTCGGGCGCGGGCCGCCACCCGCTCCCCCGCCGGAGAGAGCAGCACCTTGCGGGTCGTACGCTCCAGGAGCTGCACACCGAGCGCCTCCTCCAGCGCGGAGACGGCCCCCGACAGCGCGGGCTGGCTCATGCCGATCTCGGCCGCCGCCTCACGGAAGTGCAGATGCTCGGCCACCGCGGCGAACGCCCGCAGCTGGGCCAGGCTGGGCTGGCGGGGTCGGCCGCCCTGACTCGGCGAAGCCACTGATAACCACCTCCGATCAACATCAACCAGTCTAGCTATTTCCCTGATCAATGCCAGCTGTGGCACGGTGTAACCCGTCCAAGCCTCAAGGAAAGACCGAAAGTCCCCACAAGGGGCTTTCTGCGTACAAGGAGAGCGTGTGCTCACTGTCGGTGACAAGTTCCCCGAGTTCGACCTGACTGCCTGTGTCTCGCTGGAGAAGGGCAAGGAGTTCGAGCAGATCGACCACAAGACCTACGAGGGCAAGTGGAAGATCGTCTTCGCATGGCCCAAGGACTTCACCTTCGTGTGCCCGACCGAGATCGCCGCGTTCGGCAAGCTGAACGACGAGTTCGCCGACCGTGACGCCCAGATCCTCGGCTTCTCCGGCGACTCCGAGTTCGTGCACCACGCCTGGCGCAAGGACCACCCGGACCTGACCGACCTGCCCTTCCCGATGCTCGCCGACTCCAAGCACGAGCTGATGCGCGACCTGGGCATCGAGGGCGAGGACGGCTTCGCGCAGCGCGCCGTCTTCATCGTCGACCAGAACAACGAGATCCAGTTCACGATGGTGACCGCCGGCTCCGTCGGCCGTAACCCCAAGGAGGTCCTCCGGGTCCTCGACGCCCTCCAGACGGACGAGCTGTGCCCGTGCAACTGGAGCAAGGGCGAGGACACCCTCGACCCGGTCTCCCTGCTGGCCGGTGAGTGAGACCCATGGCTCTCGATGACCTGAAGTCCGCGGTTCCGGACTACGCCAAGGACCTGAAGCTGAACCTCGGTTCGGTGATCGGCAACAGCGACCTGCCGCAGCAGCAGCTGTGGGGCACGGTGCTCGCCTGCGCGATCGCCTCGCGCTCGCCGAAGGTGCTGCGCGAGCTGGAGCCCGAGGCGAAGGCGAACCTCTCCGCCGAGGCGTACACCGCCGCCAAGTCGGCCGCCGCCATCATGGCGATGAACAACGTCTTCTACCGGACCCGGCACCTGCTGTCGGACCCGGAGTACGGCACCCTGCGCGCCGGTCTGCGGATGAACGTCATCGGCAACCCGGGCGTGGACAAGGTCGACTTCGAGCTGTGGTCGCTGGCCGTGTCGGCCATCAACGGCTGTGGCATGTGCCTGGACTCGCACGAGCAGGTGCTGCGCAAGGCCGGTGTGGACCGCGAGACGATCCAGGAGGCCGTGAAGATCGCGTCCGTCCTGCAGGCCGTCGGCGCCACGCTGGACGCCGAGGCCGCGCTCGCCGAGTAATCGGCAACGCGACGCAACGCTCATACGAAACCCCGCGGGACACGGTCTTAGGTTCTAGTGGTCGTTGCAACACCCCAGCACAAGGGGTGCGATGGACTTCGAGATCCGGCAGAAACGGACGGTCGCTCAGGGGCCCAAGAG
>NZ_JBVIRA010000030.1:49423-102498 GCF_055576575.1 Streptomyces sp. NPDC033270 | reverse complement strand
GAGCGGCCGCTGGGCGTCTTCTCCCGCCAGATCGTGCTCGCCGACACCCTCGACACCGAGCACATCGACGCCGACTACGACGCGGGCGTGCTCACCCTGCGCATCCCCATCGCCGAGCGCGCCAAGCCCCGCAAGATCTCCATCGGCGTCGGATCCGGCCGCAAGGAGATCTCCGGCTGACACCGGCCGGACAGGTGCGGAGGACGGGCACCTGATATCGCACTCACCCCCGCCCTCCGCACCCCCGTGGACAGTCCGAAGAAGGGGTGGCGGCCGAGATGACTCTGCGTCGCGAAGCGTTCCTCGACCACGTGAAGGAACGCGGCGAGTACGACACTCTGGAAGAAGCCGAGCGCGCGGCCCGGGTAGTGCTCGCTCTGCTCGGCGCGCACCTGGTCGGCGAAGTTCGCGCCCGGCTCGCAGCCCGCCTGCCGGAGGACTTCGCCCTGATCCTCCTCAACCCGCTGCAGAGCGCCGAACCGCTGCCACCGGAACGGTTCGTCCGGGCGACCGCAGCCTGGGTCGAGGGCGCCACCGAGCAGACCGCGACCTGGGACGTCAGCGCCGTGCTGTCCACCGTCGCCGACACAGCCGGCGACGACCTGCTGGGGGAGATCCTGCTCCAGCTGCCCACCGGCTACGACCTCCTCTTCGGCCGCCCCGGGTCCGCCTGACCCATATCTCGGTGCCACATACCGGCACCACCCCACCCTGGTTCCACGAAAGGCATGCATCGCAGTGATCACCGACGCGCGCGTACCGCTTGAGCACCAGCAGCCGTACGGGACGGCGTATGAGCAGATGTTGGAGAAGGTCCGCTACGAAGGCGCCTACCCCACCCGCGAGAGGGCCGACGAAGCCGTCCGCCTGGTCCTCTCGGGGCTGGGACGCCAGCTGACCGGCGACGAACGCGTTGACCTGGCCGCGCGGCTGCCCTTGGAGGCCGCACGCGTCCTGACCGCACAGATCCCGGACACCCAGCCACTGACCGGCTGGGCCCTGGTCAAGGACCTCGCCGCCCGCACCGGCGCCTCCCTGGCCACCACCCGCTGGGACACCGGCTCCGTCTTCGCAGCCGTCGCCGCCTACGCCGGCCCCGACCTGATCACCCGCATCCTCCAGCAGCTCCCCACCGGCTACGCCCTGCTGTTCGGCCGCGCCGAACTCAAACCCGCCGCATAAACGGGCCGTGTCCTTCCGGCGCCCACGGGAGTGGAGACGACGACGCGTACACGGGCCCTCAAGACCCCACGGGACGCGTGCCGTCAGCGACCCCGGTATCGCGCCCGTCGCCCGGGACCGCAACAGGCCGGCCCGGCCTGAGAGAGTCCGGCTTATACAGAACCGGCTTATACAGAAGGGGAGGAAGCCCGCCGGGGCGGGCTGTCCGCCGGAGACCGGCTCAGGCTTCGGGGCCCTTCTGGAGTTCGTCAGCAATGGCATGGGCGATCGACTCGGTGATCGATTCGGGTTGCCATGCCCACTGTCCGTTGGGGTTGCACTCGAGGAAGTACCAGTCGCCGGTGGACGTGACGGCGAAGTCGAACGCGCCGAAAGCGAGTCGGGACATGGTGAGGTAGGCGGACACCGAGAGCGCGACCCGCTCGGGGACGGCGATCGGCGTGCACTCCATCAGGGATTGCCGCTGCCGCCAGTCGAGATCGGGACTGTCGATCCGGACCGCGAACAGCCGGTTGCCGACAGCCGTGAGACGCACGTCGAACGTCTTCTCCACCTTGGCTTGGAACAGGTGCGGGCAGACGGCCACGGCGGCGGTGATCTCGTGCGGGCGCACCTCCCGCACCCACACCTGTTGTGCTTGGCCGTCAACCGTATAGGGGGTGTTCCACAAAGGCTTGTAAACCACTCCTCCGGTCTGGTGGGTGGCGAACTCCCGTGCCTGGTCAGGGTCGTTGGTGAGCAGCGTGCTGGGGACCGAGAAGCCGCAGCGCTGTGCGGCGGCGAGCTGGGCAGGTTTGTACTCCGCCGCCCGGTTGTTCCACGGGTGGTTGACGTAGTGGGCTCCGGAGAGCGACGCCAGGATGCCGCCGACACCCCACAGGGATTGCGAGGCTGCGAACCGGCGTTCCTGTCCGTCCAGTTCTGGCGGGCCGTCGAAGGGCGAGGGACGGCGCGTCCAGACGGAGCGCACTTCGGTGAGGTCGAGCTTGCGGCTCGGCGTGCGCAAGGTGCCGCGCTGATCGCCCGTGCGGTACGTGGCGGTGAGCGCGGCACCTGTGTGCAGGTCTGTGCCGGGGTCGAGACGGACTACCGGGACCTGGCGTTCCGCGAGGATCCGCAGTACCACGTCGGTGGTCACGTCGTGAGGGTTGGTCAATACCAGTACCGACCCGCTCGGTCCCGTCGTCATCAGTCGTGGTCGGAGTCCGAGGAGTCGTCGGAGTCGTAGCTGTCGGCGCTGCTGGTACTCGTGGAGTTCGAGGTGCTGCTGCTGGTTCGGTGGTTGTGGAGTTCGACCGTGCGGCCGTGTTCGTCGATGACGACGGCGATCTGGGTTGCGGGGTCGATCACCGGGGTGCGCAGGGAAATCAGGCCGGTCTCGGCATACGGTGCCATGCGGGTGGTGCCCCAGGGTGCGCCGGGGTCTCGCGTTTCCATCGTTCGACTCCCTTGCTTTTCGACTGTTCGTTTGAAATGACCCTCCCCTTGGTGGGCGAGGTTTTCAAGTCCGCCTGAGGTCGGCTTGCCGGCTCCCCACTTCAACCCAGCCGCACCGCCGCCAGGAACACAAGGCCGCCGAAAAGCGGAGTACGTCCCAAACAAGGGCCTGGGCGGGGGCCGGCACCTGGTCACGTCCGGACCGGCTCCAGCGCAACGCTGACTACGGAACTTCTCCTGAATCTTGAGGCATATTCACCATGGGCGTGCCATCTGACGCAAAGGCGCCTGTCCTCGCTCGCCCTTCAGTAGCGTGGAGCCGCTGTCGTAGCTCTCTCTGGTGAGCCAACGCCTCGGGTAAGAGGCTGCCGTGCGCGGCCTTGCATCAGTGGGGGACGCGCCCAACGCGCTGTCCGCGGAGAGGGAGTGAGCCGAAAGGGCGTCCCTCCCGCGTTTGTTCAAAACGCGGAGGTATCGGCAGTGAAAAGGAAGAGGACATGGCGGAGGGAAGTTGCGCAACGGTTCACCATCGCCCTGGCGGTCAAGGCGCTATGGGCGCTGATCTCTGAAGCGCTGTTCCCTGACGCCTAGTAATGTCTGCTGGTCGAAGTGCACCGCGCGCCCCTGGGCGCCGACACTTCGGCCAGCTCCTCACTGGCTGCCACCCGCAGTCCTCCGGTGCGCGTCCATGAGCGTCACCCGCGCCGCCCCCGCCGATCCTCCCCGTTGACCTGCAGGAGCGATACGAAGACAAGGGTTTGCCCTGGGGCCTCGCCCAAAGGAGAACGTCAAGGCAAACCCGGTGGTCACATGAACGGCTAGCGGCGGAAGAAAAGAATCTCAAGCACGCGGAGCGCGCGCCCCCTGATCCGTGGGTCATCGTGCACAGTCGCCATGACAGCAAGCGCACTAACCAATGCCACGAAATGCAATGCGGCTGATTGAGGCAGGTTCTGTGTCATGCGAGAAGCCAAGCAGGACGCACGCGCTCGCCGCAAACCCGCATGGCAAAATTCCCAGCCGGTGCATGCATTCTTTACATGATGACAGCACAGCGTGATCGAACCCGGCGGACTCGAACTAAGCCCAATACCAGGGCGTAGAGTCCAGTTCGAGCGTTTCACCTGCGGAAACGCCACCCTTCGGTGGCCCGGCAGCGCAAGATCACTGGCATGGGAGCTACCCCCGCACGCCGCTACGATCCATTCGTCGGCCGGCCGAGAAAACCCGTCAAAGAACCACCGCACCCCCCTCTCCGCTGACCACTTCAGACAGACAGACAGACGGGCGGGGGCAGGGGCAGGACTCCCGGACGCGGATCCGCACGCCCCGTGGCGACCTTGGAACCCGCCTTGGCATGGACGGACGCCCGAGCCTCGCCCTGCTGTCCACGCCGTTGCCTTGCTTTACTCTGAGTCAGCAAACTTTCGAGGCGAACGACAGTACGAGGGGGATGTGTTGGGGGCCGGGGACATGGAACTCGCCGAGGCGGTGCAGGCGGTGCGCGACGAGTTGATGAGTGCCGCCGCTCAGGGTGCCGGGAACGACATCGCTTTCAAGGTGGGACCGATCGCGCTGGAGTTCACCGTCGAGCTGCGGAAGGACGCCCGTGCGCGGGGCGGTATACGCGCGTTCGTCGTCTCCGGGGAGACCGACGCCGGCGTGAGCCGGACGCGCACGCACCGCGTGTCGCTCACTCTTGAGCCCGTCCAGACCAACGGAGAGCCCGTGCTCATCGCCGCCGACGATGAGGGCGACGTGTCCGGTCTCGCCGGTGCCGGCACGTTGTGAGCGGCACCTTACGCGCCGGCCGGCCGGTGGGCCCCGAGCACAACCGCGTCGCCGCCGTGCAGATCACCGGCAGCAGGGGCAGTGGCTATCTGCTGACCCCGCGGCTGCTCCTCACCGCGGCCCACGTCGTCAGGGACGAGCCCGAAGCACGGGTGACGGTGGTGGGCGGAACGGGCAGCCACAGCGCCCGGGTGGTGTGGAGGGGAGCGGAGACGTGCGATGCCGCCCTGCTGGTCTCCGCCGAGGACCTCGTCCGGCCGGAGACCGTCGCACGGTTGTCCCCGGTGCACTGGGCGAGGTTGATGGACGACTCCCCCCTCGGCGGCTGCCAGGCCATGGGCTTTCCCCGTGCCCAGCACGACAGGACACGCGGCGTGGACATCGAGCACATCGAGTGCGCGCTGCGCCCCGGCTCGGGCATCGTCCGCAACAGGTACGTCCTGGACGTCAAGGACGTCTCGCCGGAGCTGGCGAGCGGCAATTCACCGTGGGAGGGCATGTCGGGGGCTGCGCTCTTCGCCGAAGGGCTGCTGCTGGGAGTGGTGGCGGAGGCCCCCCGCAACTGGAGACATCAGCGGCTGGAGGCGGTCAAGGGCAGGACCCTGCTCGACGACGTGTCCTTCGTCGACGCCTTCACCCGCCATGCCGGGACCGCACCGTCCGTCACCGAACTGTCGTCGGCCGCGCGGAGGAGGAAGCCGCTCGCCCTGGCCGGTGCGCTGCACTCGGCACCGCGGGATCTGGCGGCGACCATTCGCGCGCACTGGGCAACCGCCCGGCAGCAGTTCTTCGACCGTATGGGCACACCGTCCGAGCCCACCGACGGCCGACGTGACCTGCTGGCGTGGCTGCAGCAGTTCGACGACCCCTTCACCGAGGACGTCGAAGGCCGGCGCAATCTGATCGACCGCTGGCTGACGAACCCGGAGGTGACGCCCGATCTGAAGGTCCTGCGCCTGCTGTGCTGGCTCGATCCGGACGGGGAGGCGGTCTGGAAGGGCACTCGTGTGACCATGGAATCGCTGACCGTGGCGTGCTTGCAAGGCCGCCTGGACACAGACGGTCCGGCGGCGGGCGTCTACCGGGACCTCTGTGCGGGCGGGTTGCTGGATGCTCTGGCCGCCTTCACCGAACTGCGCGGTCTGAGCGGGAGACAGGAGGCGTGGGACGACGCCTGGGAGTCCTGGCGACAGGTGGCCGGATCGGTCGACCTGCCGGGCCCGGCCCGGGAGTGGGCCGACGGCGACGCGCGCGGTGCGCTACTGGCCGCGCTCCTCCCAGATCCCCGTACCGGGGAATGGCTCCGCACCGCCTTCGGGCGCCTGACGCCGCCCGCCGCTGGAAGCGTCGGATGGTACGACCGCTTGTGCGAGCAGGGCGGCGATCCGGACTCTCCCATCGGACGGCTCGTCCGCACCGACTTCGCCGCGTACGCCGCGCTCGATGCGGAGCGGCTGGCGCAGAAGGCGGCGGACGACGCGAAGCGGCAGGCCGAACTAGCGGCACGTGCGGAGGAAGCCCGCGCGCTTGCGGCAGCCGATGCCGAGCATGAGCGTCAGTGGGCCGCCTACGAGGCCGCTCGGTGCAGACCCGCCGCCCGGTGGGGGGCAGCCGTCCGCGTGACGCTGTGGCTGGGGATCTGGGGCGTGGTGATGGTCCCGGCGGCCTGGATCGTGTGGGGCTGGACCTGGCCGTCCCTGGCCGGAACGATTTCCTGGCACCTGCCCTGGCTGGCCCTGTCGGCCTACGTTGCCCGGTTGCCGCGAGCCGTACGGCTGGGTGCGGCCTATCAACCTCCCCTCCGGTACCCGCGCAAGTGGCTCCCGGCCGACCTTGCCAGTATCCGAGGAAGCCTGCAGAAGGCGGGCTTCGTGTTCGGCGCGGTCCTGGTCGCAGGGGTCCTGCTGCACGACGTCGGCCAGATCCTGACGACCGTCTTCTTCGTGTGCCTGTACGTCGCGGTGTACCTGTACGCCGACCACGGCTACCAGGGCCCCACACCGTCGGCTCTCCGCGACTGGGACGACGAGCATCAGGCACGGCTACGGGCTCACACGACCTTGCGGAAGGAAGCCGACGCCCACCGTGCTACCACTCGCGTCTTTTCCACATCGGCGCGAGAGCGAGCAGCTGCCTACCAGACATTCATGAAGGACATCGCCACCACGGCAGGACACAAGCGACGCTCGGACTCCACCGACCGCGACACCGGCTGAAGCGATCCGCGACGATGCCCCACGCCGCACGGGACAACGTCGGGCAAGTCTTCCCCGGCAACGAGCGGCGGCCCGTCCACACGGCCGGGCAGCCGCCCGCCCCGGACTTCGACGGTGAGAAAGGTGTGCGCGGACTCTAGGCGGAGGGAAATGCTCCGCACATGATGCGCACATGACTTCGATTCTGACGCGTCGTCAGTTAGTGGGGATTGCTGCCTTGCAGGCTGCGGCCGTGCTCGGGCTGACCCGGATCGGCCTGACGCCGGCCGGGGCGGCGACCGGGAGCGCCGAGGACTACGCTCCGGCCGTTGTCGTCGGCTCCGGCTACGGCGCGGCCGTGGCCGCACTCCGGCTGGGGGAGGCGGGGGTGCGAACCCTCGTCCTGGAGAGGGGCCGCCTGTGGAACCAGCCCGCCGAGGACGGCAAGGTGTTCTGCCCCATGCGTGTCCCCGACCGCCGGTCCATGTGGTTCCGGACCCGGACAGAGGCACCGCTTGCGACATTCCTGTGGCTGGACGTCGTCAACCGCGACATCACCCCCTACCCCGGGGTCCTCGACCGGGTCCGCTTCGACGCCATGTCCGTGTACGTCGGACGCGGCGTCGGCGGCGGATCGCTGGTCAACGGCGGCATGGCCGTCACCCCGTCCCGCGCGTACTTCTCCACGATTCTTCCGCAGGTCGACGCGGCCGAGATGTATGACCGGTACTTCCCGCTCGCCCACCGGATGCTGGGCGTCAACACCGTCGCCCCGGACTGGTTCGAGAGCACCAAGTGGTACCGGTTCGCCCGGGTCTCCCGTACCCACGCCCACCGGGCCGGCCTGCGCACGACCTTCGTGCCGGGCGTCTACGACTTCTCGTACATGCGGCGCGAAGAGGCGGGGGAGGTCACCAAGTCGGCGCTCGCCGGTGAGGTGATCTACGGCAACAACCACGGCAAGCGGACCCTGGACCGCACTTACCTGGCTGCCGCCCTCGGCACCGGCCAGGTCACCATCGAGACCCTCCATCGCGTCCGCGCGATCCGGCAGGAACCGGACGGCGGCTATGTCCTCACCGTGGACCGGACCGACGAGACAGGCCGGGTCATCGCCACTCGGGAGATCGGCTGCCGTCACCTCTTCCTCGGCGCGGGCAGCCTCGGCACCACCGAACTCCTGCTGCGCGCCCGGGAGACGGGTGTGCTCCCCGGCCTCTCCGCCGAGGTGGGCCTGGGCTGGGGCACCAACGGCAACGTCATGACCGCGCGAGCGAACCATTTGTGGGACACCACCGGCGAGTGTCAGTCCACGATTCCCGTCATGGCCATCGACGACTCGACGAACCCGACCACGCCCGTGTTCGCCGAGATCGCCCCGCTGCCGATGGGCCTGGAACACTGGATCAGCCTCTACCTGGCCATCACCCGCAACCCCGAGCGCGGCAGCTTCGCCTACGACCGGGCGACCGACGCGTTGAAGCTCCGGTGGACCCACGACCAGAATCAGCCGTCCGTCGACGCCGCCAAGTCCCTCTTCGACCGCATCAACCAGGCGAACACCACGATCTACCGCTACGACCTGTTCGGAGGCAACCGGCCCTTCGCCGACGACTTCACCTACCACCCCCTCGGCGGCTGCGTCCTGGGCCGGGCCACCGACGCGTACGGCCGGATTCCCGGCTACCGAGGTCTCTACGTCATGGACGGCTCGCTGATCCCCGGCTCGATCGGCGTGAATCCCTTCGTCACCATCACCGCCCTCGCCGAGCGCAACCTCGCACGCGTACTCGCCGAGGACGGGATCAGTGGGTGATGTGCCACCAGGGCAATTCAACTCACGGCTGGCGACGGGCCTCCGTTCATCCCCGATTCACCCATTGTCATCGTCAGCTGTCTGTTGAACCTCGCCGATCCCCGGCACCTGTGGAGCGGCAAGGTCGACTCGACCAGCTACGACGGCGGCGAGGAGTCCGGCCTGACCTGGGAGACCTACGCGGAGGCGCTGCAGAGCGCCGGAGTGGGCTGGAAGGTCTACCAGAACGCGAACGACAACTTCGGCGACAACGGACTGGCGTACTTCAAGAAGTTCGTGGACGCCAAGTCCGGCGACCCGCTGCACGACCGCGGCATGGCCTCGGTGCCCCGCGTCACCGGTTCGACCCCGGCGACATCGCCGCCGTGATCAAAGCGGACGTCGTGGGCGGGACGCTGCCGCAAGTCTCCTGGGTGCTGGCCAATGAGGCGTTCTCCGAGCATCCCTATGCCCCGCCGGGCGATGGAGCGCACTTCGTGGACCTCGTGATCCGGGCGCTCGCCGCCCGACCCGGCCGTCTTCGACAGCACCGTGCTGTTCCTCAACTACGACGAGAACGACGGCTTCTTCGACCACGTCCCGCCGCCGGCCCCGCCCGCGGGAACCGGCGGCGAATTCCTGAACGGTGTGCCGTACGGGCTCGGCTTCCGCGTCCCCCTGATCGTGATATCCCCGTGGACCCGCGGTGGCTGGGTGAGCTCCGAGGTGTTCGACCACACCTCCGTACTCCGCTTTCTGGAGAAGTGGACGTGTCCGTGATCGGCAATGGCGTGGACGCGCGGCCCGGGACGATCTAGCGTCGGGCAGCGACGGCGCCGCACTTCCGCGCGCAGCGCACCAGCACACGGGGAGACCATGTCCAACGGGAACGTGTCCATCGAGAGCACCGAAGCGCCCGTCGCTTTCATCACCGGAGGGTCGAGCGGGATCGGGGCGGAGACCGTGCGCCGCCTGCTGGGCCTCGGCTACCGGGTCGCGGCGACCGGGCGCAGCACGAAGAAGCTGGCCGTGCTGGCCGAGTCCGCGGCGGAGGCGGGCGCGGGCGACCGGCTGCTGACGTTCGAGGGGGATGCGGCGGACTGGGGGCAGGTCTCGTCGGCGGTCGAGGAGACCGTGCGCGTGTTCGGGCGACTGGACTACGCGATCGCCAACGCCGGGTACGCGACCAACGGCACCGTCGAGACCGGCGACCCCGAAGAGTGGCAGGGCATGGTGCTCACCAACGTCCTGGGTCCCGCACTGCTGGTGCGGGCGGCGCTCCCGGCACTGAAGGCGTCGCAGGGCCGGATCGTGCTGATCGGGAGTGTCGCGGGGTTCAAGAACACGCCCGGCAACCTCTACTCGATGACGAAGTTCGCGGTGACCGGGCTGGCGGAGAACGTCCGCATGCTGACGACCGGGTACGGGGTCGGCACGACGCTGATCGCGCCGGGCCGGGTGCGGACGCCGTTCTGGGACGACCGCCCCGGCGGCGCCGACGCGGCGGGCCCGATGATCTCCGCCGAGCAACTGGTGGACACCGTCGTGTGGGCGATCTCCCAGCCACCCGGCGTGGACGTGAACACGCTGGTCGTCCGGCCGATCGGCCAGCCGAACTAGGGCATGGGCCTGGGCATGGGGCATGGTCTGACGGGTCACGGCTTGAGCCAGCGGAAGGATCGGCGCGCCCGGCCCGGCTCACCGTGTGCCGGGCCGGGCCACGACGGTCAGGAGTGCGCCCGCAGCCATCGGGCGCCGCTGGTGAAGATCGCGCCCGAACGGGTGACACTCCGGCACTTTGATATGAGCGCAGTGGTTAGGGCCTGTGGCAGCGCGATTTCGGCGTCCGAGGACAGGACGCTCCGGAGGCACGAGGGTCGTGCGCCGCCATGCAGCGCGTCTGCCGGAAGGGATACAGGTCGTGAAGATCGCCAAGTCTGCTGTGGGTGTTGTCGGTGTCGCGCTGGTTCTGGGGGCCGCGTCCCCGGCGCTCGCGGCTCCTGGGCCGCGCAGTGGTGAGATGCAGCTGCTGGACGCCGCCACGGTCACCAAGCAGGACGTGAAGAACCCGCTCAGGGACCTCGACGTCAAGGCGCTCGTCGGCTCGCTGGACAAGGTCGCTGACAAGCTGCACACGAAGAACGACCTCGCCTCCAAGACCAAGGCCCTCGGCGTCGGGGGCGCTCGCTGACCTTCGGCTGGTGAGACTTGGGCGCCCCTGTAGCAGGGGCGCCCAAGCCATGTCCGGATGCGTGTCTTCGCGCTGCTGCACCACTTTCGTCGTCTGCGCATCCGCTGGGAGAAGCGCGACGACATCCATGAAGCCCTGCTCAGCCTCGGCTGCGCGCGCTGCTCTGCTGGCGACGGCCGACCGTTGTTCAATGCCGTTACTCATGGGCGCTGTTGGTGCTCCCTGATAGTTCAAAGAGCTCCAACAGCGCCGGGTGTCTCCACAGCGATACCTGGTGCCGGCGGACGGGCTCAGGCCACCACGGCGTCGCCGGAGGATCCGGACGCGAAGGCCAGGATGTGCGGGACCGCTTCGCGCAGGCTCTCGAAGTGGCGGTGCACGCCCTCCACCGCGGCAGCGGCGTTCACGCCCCACACCGTCATACCGGCCCGCAGCCCGGACTGCACCCCGGACGGGGCGTCCTCGATGACCAGACAGTTCCCCGGCTCGGCACCCAGGCGCGCAGCTGCCCGCAGATAGGGAACGGGAGAGGGCTTGCCCTCTTCGACAGCGGCTGCGTCCACGATCAGGCCCGGCATCGGCAAGCCCGTCCGCAGGAAACGGCCGCGTACCCGGTGTTCGTAGTTCGAGGTCACCAGCGCCCAGGAGCCCGACGGCAGGCCGCGCAGCACCTCTGCCGCGCCGTCGAAGGCCGCATAGACGCCGGACCGGACGTCCTCGTCCTCCAGCTCGTGCAGTGCGGCCAGGCACTCGTGCGGATCGTGGCGCGCAGCGACCTGCGCAAAGGTTTCCGTGGGCCTGGTCCGCAGGGCCACCCGGTAGACCTCGTCCGGGTCCAGCCCGTAGCTCTCCGCCCACGCCCGCCACACCCGGCGCTGGTTGCCCACCGCGTCGATCAACGTGCCATCGACATCGAACAGGACGTACCTCGTCCGGCCGGACTGCACAGATTCGCTTGTCACGCACCGATCATGCCAGGCGCCGAGCAGCCACTTACGGGGCAGCCCTGGAAGCGTGTCTATTGGCTGCGTGCACCCGTGGTGGCCATGGCGTCTCCGTGGCGCGATGAAATGGAGTTGACGTTCCCGGTGTACTCGGGTCTTCTGCTGCGATGTCTGACCTTCACATCCAGCAGCCGGACGACGACGTCGCGCTCAGGGACTGGCAGTACGTCCACAACACGATCATCCCTACCCACCTCCTGTCCATGGACGAGGTACGCGAGCGCGCACAACGCCATCACCTGGAGGTCGCCTACCTCGGTGACGTTCTCGTGGGCTGCAGCACGGTGCGCCCTCCGTCGGACGACACGCTGACGGCCACGGTCATCGCCCGTGTGCTCGCTCCTCACCGTGGGCAGGGGTTCGGCGAGGAGCTCTACGCGCGCGGGCTCAACCGCGCGCGGGAGTTGGGCGCCAAGGTGATCGAAACGGTGGTCCTGTCCTCCAACGAGGACGGTCTGCGGTTCGCATGCAAGCACGGCTTCGCCGAGATCGAGCGGTACCTGCTGCCCGGGGAAACCATTCCCTGGACCGATCTGCGCCTTTCCTGATCCGAGTCGCCCGGGACTCGTCGCTCCGGCATGGCGATCGTGGAGCAACGAGTCCCGGCCGGCTTGCGGTAGCTGTTCCAGCGCTGGGGACGTGCGACCCGCAGGGGCCCGTCGCTGCCCCGGTACGCGACGTCCTACACCGCGCAGGGCCGGACGGCCGTCCTCACATCCGATGCCCCCTTGTTCAGGCGGCGGCCGGCGCGGCGACGGCGTAACCGGCCTCGACGACGGCAGCGCGCAGTCGCTCGTCGTCGAGGTCGGTGCCGCGGACCGTGACGGTGTTGGTGGGGAGGTCGACGACGACCTCGCTGACCCCCGGCACCTCGGAGAGCTCTTCCGTGATGCTCGCTACGCAGTGCTCGCAGCTCATACCGGTGACGTTGTACTGCTTCTGGGTCATGGGAGAACTCCTGGGTTTCATGTGGGGCTTTCGGTGGTGTACGGATCCGCGGGCGGGGGTGTTCAGGCCGCAGGCCCGCCGCCCTCACCTCAGGAGTCGGCTGAGCGGAGTACGGAGTTCCACGGCTGGGGCGGGCGGGTGCCGGTTTCGGCTGGTCGGAGCGGACGGCAAGTGGAAAAGATCAAGAGGAAGACAGGAGGAAGACAGGAGCAAGACAGGAGGAAGACAAGACGAAGACAAGTCCACTGGTCACTTTCTGGGTGTGGCCGGGAACTCGCCCCCGATCCTCCTCGACTCATGAGACGAGGTTGCTGTCCGGCAGCCCACCGCGACGGTGAGGGGGGAAGAGTGGCACACGGTCCCGGTTCGGAACGGCCCGGTCACATGCCTGGTCGCACACCCGTCGGCGAGGACCGCTGGTCGCTGGTCGCCGTGGCGGGCCTGCTGGCGTTCGTGGCGATGCTCGACATGAATATCGTCAACGTGGCCCTGGCGGACATCGCCGATGGTCTGCAGGTGCCCACCGCGCTGGCCCAGTGGGCGGTGCTGGGCTATCAACTGCCCGTTGTGGCACTGCTGTTGCCCGTCGGTCGGTGGCTCGACGGCGTGGGGCTGCGTCCTGCCGTGCTGGTCGCGACCTGCGGCTTCGGCCTGTGCAGCGTCCTGGCCGCCGCCGCGCCCTGGATGGCCGGGCTGATCGCCGCCCGCCTGATGCAGGGCGCGTTCGGGGCGGTGCTGTTCGTGCTGATGCCGGTCCTCGCGATCCGCTCCGTACGACCGGAGCTGCGCGGCCGGGCGATGAGCGTGCCCGCCACTCTGGGCCCGCTGGGCGCGGTGGCCGGACCGGTCGTGGGCGGGCTGCTGCTGGACCACCTGGGCTGGCGTTCGGTCTTCCTGGTCAAGATCCCGTTCTGCGTGCTCGCCCTGGTCGTGGCCTGGAGGGCCATGCCGAGGGGCGGCGGGCTGCGCCGGCCCGATCGGCGGTCGGTGGCGGACGCACTGCTGGTGTCCTCGGGTGTGGCAGTCCTGCTGCTGGCGCTGACCCTGGCAGCGGACCACCCGGCATGGCTGGTGCTCGCCATCGCGGCGGTCCCGCCGCTCTGGTGGTGGCTGCGCGGTCCGGGCGGTCGGCCGGTGGCCGGTGTCATGAGGGCGACGGGGCTGTTCCGGGCCCATGGCGCGGTGCTGGCCCTCGCGGCCGGATTCGCCGCCATGCACTATCTGATCGCCCTGCATCTCCAGCACGACAACGGTGTCAGCGCCACCACGACCGGACTGACCGTCCTCGCCTTCCCCCTCGGTATGGGCCTGGCCGGGCAGATCGGTGGACGCCTCGCCGACAGGTGCGGCGCCCGGCCGGTCGCGACCGCAGGTGCCGCCGTCACCGCCGCCGGCCTGCTCCTGCTGGTGCCACTGGGCGATGGCTGGTCACCACTGGACGTGGCCTGGCGGCTGGCGCTGGCCGGCGCCGGCATGGGCCTCAACGGCGGCCCCACCCAGGCCCTGGTCATGGGCGCCGCCCCACCGGACCGGACCGCGACCGTCGGTTCCACGATGCAGCTCGCCCGCAGCCTCGGCTTCACCCTCGGCCCCGCCCTGGCCACCGCCGTCTGGGGACTGATCGGGCCCGACGAGGGAGTACGAGCCGGGCTCGCGCTGGCCGCCACCGCCGCCTGCCTCGCCGTACCCCTGCTCGCCCTGCCCAGTCGGCCGCCCACCTCTGTGCCCGAGAAGACCGCCGACGCGGCGCCCGCCGCCCACCACTGACCCAGGAGCCACCCCCCATGTGCGGAATCACCGGCTGGGCGTCCTTCCACCACGACGCCCGCACCCAGGCCCCGGTCATCGAGGCCATGACCGCCACCCTCACCCCGCGCGGCCCCGACGCCGGCGGCGTCTGGATCGGCGAGCACGCCGCGATCGGCCATCGCCGGCTGGCCGTCATCGACCTGGCCGGCGGTGCGCAGCCGATGACCGACCGGCCCGACCGGCCCGACCGGTCGACCACCGTGCTCGCCTACAGCGGCGAGGTCTACAACCATCACGAGCTGCGAGCCGAACTCCGTGGCCGGGGACACCTCTTCCACACGCGCAGCGACACCGAGGTGGTACTGCGCGCCTACACCGAGTGGGGCGAGGACCTCGCCGAGCACTTGGAGGGGATGTTCGCCTTCGCCGTCTGGGACGAGCGCGCGCAGCGGCTGCTGCTGGTCCGCGACCGGCTCGGCGTCAAACCGCTGTTCTGGGCGGCCCTCGACGGCGGCCTGGCCTTCGCCTCGGAGCCCAAGGCCCTGTTCGCCCACCCGGAGATACGGCCCCGGGTGGACGCCGACGGGCTGCGGGAGGCGTACAGCCTGCTGTTCAACACCGGGCCGACCGTGTGGTCGGGCGTACGGGAGGTGGCGCCCGGCGGCCTGCTCGTACTGGACCGGGACGGCATCCGCGAACGCCGCTACTGGCAGCTGGAGGCCGAAGTCCACGACGACGACCAGGACACGGCCGTCGAACGGATCCGTGCGCTGGTCGGCACGGCCGCCCGCGGTCAACTGGAGGCCGACGTCCCGCTGTGCAGCCTGCTGTCCGGCGGCATCGACTCCACCGTCCTGACCGCACTGCTCGCCGACGAACTCCGGCTGCGCGCAGGCCCGTACGCCCGCATCCGCTCCTACGCCGTCGACTACAGCGACCAGGCCGAGCAGTTCACCGGCGACGTGCTGCGCACCGGCCACGACACCCCCTACGCCACCGAGGCCGGCGCCTACATCGGCACCGACCACAGCACGGTCGTCCTCGACCCGCGCGCCCTGCTCGACCCCGAGCACCGCAAGGCCGTCGTCGTGGCGCGGGACTCGCCGATCGGTGTCGGCGACATGGACACCTCGCTGTACCTGTTGTTCGGCGAGATCCGCAAGCACTCCACCGTGGCCCTCTCCGGCGAGGCGGCGGACGAGGTGTTCGGCGGCTACCCCTGGTTCCACAACCCCAAGGCGCTGGCCGCGGCCACCTTCCCGTGGCTGCTCGTCACCGGTGACGAGGCCGCGATGCCGCTCAACCCGGAGCTCGACCTGCGCATGGGGGAGTTCCGCCAGGACACCTATCGCAGCGCGCTGGCCGCCGTACCGCATAGGGACGACGAGACCCCCGCCGAGCACCGGCAACGCGAGATGCAGCACCTGTCCCTGACCCGCTGGCTGCGCCAGCTCCTGCACCGCAAGGACAGGTTGAGCATGGCCCAGGGGCTGGAGGTCCGCGTCCCCTACTGCGACCACCGCCTCGTCGAGTACGCCTTCGCCACGCCCTGGGCACTGAAGAGCTTCGACGGCCGGGAGAAGAGCCTGCTGCGCGCGGCCGGTACGGGCCTGGCGCCGGAGTCGGTCCTGTGGCGCCCCAAGAACCACTACCCGGCCACCCACCACCCCGACTACAACCGTGGCCTGCAGGACCTGGCCCGCGACGCCCTGTCCTCCGAGCAGGTCCGTGCCCTGGCCGACGAGGCCCGCATCAAGCCCTGCCTCGACACCCCGCCCGAACGTCTGGAGTGGGGCCACCGCCTCCGCCTCGAACGCGTTGTCGACCTGGCCCTGTGGCTGGACCACCACCGACCCGAACTCGCCCTCTGAAGAGCCTTACCACGACCCTCCAGAACCCCGGCCGGCCGTGGAACCCAAGCCCGGACCCCATCCACCGCGCCGACCTGATAATCACGGCGTCAAGTCGAGAAATTCCCAGTGTGCTTGGGGTTGCGCGCCGCTCAGCCATTTCCCGCAGTTCTGCAGGACCGTGGGGCTTGAGGTGATGTGCTGGGTGCCTGTGCCGAGATCACGCAGAAACCGGTCGATCGGCCCGCGCCGGATCGCCGTCGTCCCCGCCCATCGGTGCACCGTCTGACCCACGTCCTGCACGGTCCACGTCGCGTGGTTGAGCGCCAGCCTGAGCAGAGTGTCCTGCTCGGTACTCGACAACTCGCCCGCATCCAGGGTGTCTTCGATACCTCGCCATACCTCCATCGCCCACGCCCGAGCCGAGCGCAGCTTGGCTTCGGCGGTCGCGTACTCCGCGTGGAACTGCGCGGTGTCGACGGCGGCGTTACGTGTGCCGGATTTGGCCGCGGCCACCGACTTCAGCTCATCGAGCAGGCGCCGCCCGACACCGAGCGCCCAACCGGTGTGTCCGATTGCGGACATGTTGACCAATCCGAGGCGGTAGATCGCGCCGCCGCTGGCCGGCTTCGTCGTTGTGGCGAGATACGTGTGCGACGCCGGGACAAGCACATCGGCGCAGTGGTAATCAATACTGTGCGTCGCCCGCAGGCCGAGCACATCCCAGTTGTCGACGAGTTCCACCTGCGACTTCGGCATCGCCAGCACCCGCAGCTCCCCGGTGCCCTCGACCTGGATCGCACTGTGGACATGGGTGGCGTGCGCCATACCGGAGGCGAACTGCCAACTGCCACTCACCAGATAGCCACCCTCCACCGGGACGGCCCGGCCGGGCCGGGTGCCGTGTCCAGCCAACAACGCGTGGTCCCCGCCCGCGACATCCGGGAACAAGTCGGCCGCCGCAACGGCATCGAGATAGGCCGCAGTGGTGCCGGTCATCAACTGCAGCGCCATCATCGTCCAACCGGCCGCGGAATCGTGGTAGCTGACCCGCTCGACTGCCTCTATCAATTGGCGTGGGGAGAACTCGTAGCCGCCGAGGCTCTGCGGCAGTGCGGCTCTCACGACCCCGGCACCGAGCAACGCCCGCGCGGTGTCCTCGGTGAGTCTGCCGAGTTCCTCGGCCGCGTCCGCGTCCGCCTCAAGCGCCCCGCCGAGTGCGTCAATCCGCTGGAGCAGCGCCGGAAATTCCGGGCTGACATGCAATCCGATCGAGACTGCCATGGATGGTTGCTCCTCGCTAGCAGTAAGTATTGAGTCAGCGTCACCATAAGGGAGGAACCGCACCGTTCTTCCTCGGCCTGACCCAAGGAACTCCCTTACTGAGGACGGGAGTTACGGCGGACCCGAAAGCGGTGTGCCCACGAGCCAGTGGGATGCACATGGGCGCGGTTGTCGTCGGCTGTTTTCGATTGCTGACAGCGGATGGTCGCCGCCTGATGTGGATAGGGCGCAGCGCAGACGGAGCTTACGGCTTCGAAGAAATCAGGTGCTCTGGAGGCGTACATGAACAGCTGTCGCGGTGCGCGCACGGCCGTGATCGTGGGCGCGGGCGTCGCTGGTCTGACACGCGGACGTTGACGCCGTGCCGCTGGAGGCGGACGAGCGCCTCCCGCAGGAGGCCAGGGCTGGCTGGCTGGCTCCATTCGACCGGCCGTGCCGACCGGTCCGGAAAGGCGCAGGTCACACGGGGGGAGAGAGCCCAGGAAGATGTGTCTCCCGGCACGCGCGCGGGCCCCCGATCGCGCGTGCCGGGAGCCCGCTGGTCTCTACCTCTGCCTCCTGCTCACGCCCGACGCAGTGCGGAGCGGCCCGCGTAGCGCGCCGAGTCGCCCAACTCCTCTTCGATCCGGATCAGCTGGTTGTACTTCGCCGTGCGGTCGGAGCGGGAGAGCGAGCCGGTCTTGATCTGACCGCAGCCGGTCGCCACCGCCAGATCCGCGATGGTGGTGTCCTCCGTCTCGCCCGAGCGGTGCGACATGACAGCCGTCCAGCCCGCCTGGTGGGCCGTGGCCACCGCGGCCAGCGCCTCGGTCAGGGTCCCGATCTGATTGACCTTGACCAGGACCGAGTTGCCGACGCCGGTGCGGATGCCCTCGCGCAGCAGCGTCTCGTTGGTGCAGAACACATCGTCGCCGGTGAGCTGACAGCGGTCGCCGACGCGGGCGGTCAGCTCGCGCCAGCCGTCCAGGTCGTTCTCCGCCATCGGGTCCTCGATGGAGACGACCGGGTAGGCGTCGATGAGCTTGGCCAGGTAGTCGGCGTGCTCGGAGGGGGTGCGGCGCACGCCCTCGCCGGCGTAGTCGTACACCCCGTCGCGGAAGAACTCCGACGACGCCGGGTCCATGACCAGGCCGATGTCCGCACCGGGGCGGTAGCCGGTGCGCTCGATGGCGGTCATGACGAAGTCGAGCGCTTCCTCTGCCGTACGCAGCGCGGGCGCGAAGCCACCCTCGTCGCCGACGCCCGTGGAGTGCCCGGCTGCCAGCAGATCGCGGCGCAGGGTGTGGAAGACCTCGCTGCCCATGCGGACGGCTTCGGCGAAGGTGTCCGCGCCCACGGGCGCGATCATGAACTCCTGGAAATCCAGCGGATTGTCGGCGTGGGCGCCGCCGTTGACGATGTTCATCATCGGCAGCGGCAGGAGGTGGGCGTCGGCGCCGCCGAGGTAGCGGTAGAGGGGCTGGCGGTGGGCCGCCGCGGCGGCCTTGGCGGCGGCGAGGGAGACGCCGAGGATCGCGTTGGCGCCGAGCCGGGACTTCGTGGCGGTGCCGTCGAGGGCGACCAGCGCGGCGTCGAGACCCGCCTGGTCCGCCGCGTCCCGGCCGCGCATGGACGCCGCGATCTCCCCGTTGACGTGGGCCACCGCGCGGTCGACGCCCTTGCCGTGCCAGCGCGCGGAGTCTTGGTCGCGCAGTTCCACGGCCTCCCGGGCACCGGTGGAGGCGCCGGAGGGGACGGCCGCGCGCCCCAGGGACCCGTCCGCCAGGACGACGTCGACCTCGACCGTGGGGTTGCCCCGGCTGTCGATGATCCGTCGGGCGGTGACGGTCTCGATGCCGGCGTGGACGGTCCCAACTGCCTTTGCGGACATGGGAGTTCCTTCCCGTTGTCGTGTGCCGTGGCCCTGGCTGCGACAACGCTGGCGCTGAGCCCGACGACCCAAACCCTACAGCAATACTGCACAGCTTTGCTGCTCAGTTTTGCTGTGCAGCATTGCTGCGCAGGTCAGGTGCACAGCTTTGCTGGCCAACGGGGTAAAGTGCCCTATGCCCACCCCGGAAGCCGCCGCCATCGCCGTCGAACTGCGCACCGCGATGGGCAAGCTCACCCGACGCGTCAAAGACGAGGACCGCATCCCGCTGGGCCAGGCCGCCGTGCTCGGTGCACTCGACCGCAACGGCGCCATGACCACCAGCGACCTCGCCGCCGATCAGCGCGTACGCCCCCAGTCGATGGCCCGGTCGGTGGGGCTGCTCATGGAACAGAACCTGATCACGCGCCGGGCGCACCCCACGGACGGCCGTAAGTCGCTGGTCGAGCTGTCGGACGCGGGCCGGGCCGCGCTCGAAGCGGAGCGCGGCCGCAGGGCCGGTTGGCTCGCGCAGGCCATCGAGGCCGAACTCACGGATGAGGAGCGGGCGTTGCTGGCACGGAGCGCCGCCCTGCTGGAGCGGCTCGCCACACGCTAGGGTCTGTCCGAGGGGTCAGGGTCGGAAAGGCCGCGACGCCCGGCACGCGCCCCCAAGCTCTCAGTTTCGCTCGAGCAGGGGGTCCCCCCTGCGCCGCACCGGCCGAAAGTCCAAGTACGACCAGTACGAGGACTTCCGGCCCGTACGGACCTGCTGTCGCACACCACCGACGAGGCCGCCAAGGCCGATTGCCAGGCATTCAAGGATGCGGTGGAACTCCCGACGGCCAATGGGATCGCGGAGGCGGTCTGTTGGGTCTACGAGCAACCACAGCGGATCACCGTCCGCGAACTGGTACTGACTGCGACCGGACAGGCCGCGTGACAGGCCAGGAGGGGGAACTGCCGAGTGTGCGTCACAAACTCCCCGTGGGTCAGATTCGGGTTTGGGCCCCGAGCGGGGTGGTGGTCCGGCAGGACGTTGGTGTGTCGCGTGCTCAACTCACCAACGAGGTCCGGAAGTTAACCGGCCCGTTCCTGCCGATCGGCAGGAACGGCCCGTACCCCGAGCGTTCGCGTGAGCAGATCGAGGGGGTGATCCGGCGGCTCCGTACCGGCAGCCAGTGGCGGGAGATGCCCCAGCGGTTCGGCGCCTGGCGGACGGTCGACAACCATTTCACGTGATGGCGGGACGCGGGCTCTTCCAGGCCCTGCTTGAAGGGATGATCACCGAGGCCGCCCGCAGAGACGTGTCCTGAACGCCGGGCAGCCCGCCGACAGCCCGCAGTTCATCCCCGTCCTGAAGAAGGTGCGCATCCGCCTGTCCGTGAGCCGTGCCTGCACCCGGCGCGCCGCCGTGGCCGGCGACGGGGCCTCCTCCCGCGCCAACCACCCACCCGCGATACATGGACATGGTGTCAGGAACATGCATAGCGAGCTCCACGACGACGAGGGACATGCGGATATCGCGGGGGAATCCGCGGCGGCCGGCACGGTGATGCGCGGCCGTGTCCCCATCGATGGGAGAAGACAGGTCTGGGCCGCTGTGGTTCGAGCGGTACGCCGAGGAGGCCGGGGGCAGGCGCGCCGACCCCCGGCGGCCACGCCGCTAGGTCGTGTCCGCAAAGTCCCGCCTGGCCTGCGACGCCTGGCACGCACGCTCGCTGTGTTGTCGGGATCGTCCACGTAGACCCACTACGAGGACGACCCTCCGCCTTGCGATGCAGCTCGGCATCCAAGGAGCGGATGAGGAGCTGAGACGGAGTTCGCGGTGGGGGTACCTCCCGCGCCCTTAAGGCGTGGGGGAGAACGTAGTGCACCAGACGCCGCAGGCCCCGCCCGACGGGCGGACGACGGGACTTTGCGGACACGACCTAGGCCGACGGGCCCAAGATCGGCTCCAGCTCCCCGGGCACCTCGATCGTGAGCGTGCCGTCTCCGTTGTCGAAGGCGGTCAGCGAGGTCAGGGTTCCGTCACGCCACCAGTACAGGTACGGGGAGATGGGGCCGCTCCCTTCGTCGGCGTCGTTTTCGTACGATTCGAGGCCAAAGGACGCCAGGGCTTTGACGGCTGTGCCCGCATGGTGGTCCATGATCGGGTGGAAGGCGAAGTGGTGCCGGCCGGGGACGGCCACCAGCACGCCTTCGGGCGGCGGCGGGTATCCGTGTGTGGTCCGCATAACCTCGTCGAGCACCAGCACCTGGCTCCCCACGTAATGGGAGTCGCCGCCGACGAGGTGGAGGACCGTCCCGTCATCGAGTTCGACCGTGTCGTACTCGAACGGATCCTTGAGGAGGTTGGCCCGTCCGGCCGCCCGCAGCTTTTCCAGCCCGCCGTACTGCGCCACGTCACAGTCCCTGAGCATGCTGACAGCGTCGCCCAGGTCGACGGAGAGGGCCTCGACGAGACCCTTCGCCACGGGCCGCACGTATTCGTAGGCGTCGACGATCTCCGGCGGCAGCATGTCATCGGCTATCAGCCTGAGATAGACGCTCTCCGCCATGTTGTCAGGATTGCGGTCGGGGTGGCTGTTGGGGTTATGGAAGAAATTCACAGCAGGAGCGTAGGGCGCCCCACTGACAGTCCCTCACCGCGAAGCCGACACCGGCCGCTGCACCCGGATCGATTGCAGCGGCCCTGTGGCAATCCACCAGCCGGTCTCCATCCGCGCCCAGTTCAGCCCCGGCACCCGTGTGCGGGCCGTAGGACCTGCCAGGCCAGCTGAGCGGCGCGTTGCCGCCAGCACGTGCTTCTGCACGACGTGGCCGTCGACGGCGGAACCACATGGCACAGGTTGTCGGAAGCGTCTTGTACCGTCCAGGTGGTCTCGCGCAGGAGCGTTTCCGCAGGTCAAGTCCTTGTGGTCCAGGTGCGTCGACCCTGTTGGTGAGACGTGTGTGAGAGCAGTGAGAGGTGAGGAGCCCCCGTCGGATGGCTCCGGCAGGGGTTCCTGCGTTCCGGGACGGGCCCGGTGAGGTGTTCGGCACGGTCTTGCTGTGCTCCGGCTCGCCGACTTCGGCTCGCGGGGAGGGGGGCGGTGGCGACGCGGATGCTGCGGCCGATGTGGAGCGTCGCCGACTATCCGCGGCTTGCCCCGGCGGTGTCGGCCCGGGAGACGGCGGAGGCGTTCAAGCCGACCGATGCCGTGGTGATGACTTCGTCCAGGACGTCGCGGGAGCGGATCAGGTCGGTGATCATTCGATTGATGCGATCCCGTTCCGTGGTGAGTTCGGTCACCAGCAGTGGCGTAGCGATCTCGTTCGGGGCGCCGTCCGCGTCACGCATGCAGGGGAGCAGCTGAGCGATCTTCTTGCTGTTCAGTCCTGCGGCATAGAGTGCCTGGATGCGGATGACCCGGTCGACCGCCCAGTCACCGTAGTGCCGTTGGCCACCCGGCGTGCGCTCGGCCCTCAGCAGCCCCTGCGTCTCGTAATAGCGCAGCGAACGCTCGCTCACCCCACTACGCCGGGCCAGTTCACCGATCCGCATTTCCCACCTCACATGCCGACTCAGGACTTGAACCTGACACTGATGTCAACTTCTACCGTATCGGCATGACGAAGACCCCCGTGACATCCCGCCTGTTCGAGCCCGCCCGTCTCGGCTCCCTGCGCCTGTCCAACCGCTTGGTGATGGCGCCGATGACCCGGAACCGCGCCGCGGCCGACGGCGTTCCGGAATCGATCATGGCCACCTACTACGCACAGCGCGCCTCGGCGGGGTTGATCATCGCCGAGGCTTCCACGCCCAACGCCGTGGGCCTGACTTACCCCAACATTCCCGCGATCTACAACGAGGCGCACGTGGCTGGATGGCGGCGTGTCACCGATGCGGTGCGCGCAGCGGGCGGCCGGATGTTCCTGCAATTGCAGCACGGCGGCCGGATCGGGCACCCGACAACAGTGGCCTGACGCCGGTCGCGCCCTCGCCGGTGCCGCTCCCGGAGACGATCCACACCCCGAGCGGACACCAGGATCCGGTCGTGCCTCGTGAGATGACCATTGATGAGATCCACTCCACGGTGGCCGACTTTGCCGCCGCCGCCCGCAACGCCATCGACGCGGGCTTCGCCGGGGTGGAGGTGCACGCCGCCAACGGCTACCTCCTCCACCAGTTCATGGCACAGAACACCAACCACCGCACGGACGCCTATGGTGGCTCGGTGGCCGGCCGCATCCGGTTCGTGGTCGAGGTGGTCCAGGCCGTCGCCGACGCGATCGGCCCCGAACGGGTCGGCCTGCGCATTGCCCCCGGACTCACCGTCAACGGCATCGACGAGGGCGATACCGAGCACATCTACCCGGCGCTCATCGACGCCCTGACGGACACCGGCCTGGCCTATCTGCACATCGTCTTCGCCGACCCGGACCGGCCCCTCTTCCAGCACATCCGAGAGGCCTGGTCGGGCACGCTGATCGCCAATCCGGTGCTGGGGTGGGGAGGACCGCTTCCCGACGACGGCGGCAGGCACGAGGGCGAACGGCTCCTGGCCGCGGGAGCCGACCTGATATCGCTTGGCCGGTCATTCCTGGCCAACCCCGACCTGGTCGAACGACTGCGCATCGGCGCACCGCTCAATCCAGTACGGGACAAGGGCCTGATGTACGCAGGCGGAGAGGCCGGGTACACCGACTATCCCGTGCTGCCCGCCGCCCAGCACCGAGCCGAGCGGCCCTCACTCGTCGGACCGTGACCACGGCGAGCCGGGCCTGGTAACGGCCGTGGCCCGACTGAGATGCCCAAGCCGCCATCGGCCGGCGGTGACCAGTTTGGTGATCACGTCCTTGTCGATGTCGTACAGGTTGTTGAGTGATGTCGTACAGACCGTTGAGTTCTGTGCCGGAGCAGTGGATGACGTTGTCGTCGGAGAGCGTCCACAACGTGACGACGCCACTGCCCGTTCTTCGCGACACCCAAGGATCCGGGGATCCTCCCGAAACCGTGCCGGCACGAGCAGAGCACCGTGGGTCATGGCGACACCGCACAACCTCGCGATCGGCCTTGCCCGGCTGGTGGGCTGGGACAACATGGCCGCCGCTGTTGATCGCTACCAGTCACGTCCCGAGCACGCACTCGATCTGATCACGACCGCACCCTGAGAACGCTGCTTCCCCGGTGTTGTCACGCCCACCACGAAGGCGCCATTCGTCGCCCAAGAATTCACGCCATCAAGCCATCGAATGCAGACCATTGATATCTGCGCGGGAATCCATATCTACCCTGACCAGCGAGATCAAAGTGTCGCTGGTGTGCAACATCCAGGGCCAAGTCCGGTGCGAGCGGTGGCAGCTACGGTGTCAGGCCGTAAAGCCGCTGGCGTGACTGCGCTGCTCTGGAAGCGTGGATGGTGCGGGGGGTAGACGTTTGTGTGATGCGTACTGCAGCGGCCGTGCACACATGGCGGCTCGCAGGTTTGACTACCGAGGTCGCAAACGCGAGCTTTCAACACGTTCAACACCTCGGTGGCGAAATCCTCTTGCGCACGGGGAGTTACGGGAGCGTACTGGTGACACCACTCAATGAGCGGTTCGTCACAGGGCACTTTGACGTAGTGCAGCGTGTGCGGCAAGTGCTGATGGTGTGTGCCTTCACGGGTTTGAGAGCACTCGCAGGCTGAGCATGGAAGAGGCGCTGTGCGCATCTGTCTACTGCGCGTACTGGGCGGGTGTCTTCCTCCGGTGAGCCGGTGTATGGCCTGGGCTGCTCTCCAATGAAAGAGACCTGCGATGGCCACCAATTCGGCAACACAAACAGATCATTTGTTGCTGGACTCTGATATCAGCCCTGAGGCGATAAGACATCTTCCAGCGGGGTCGGTTTCACTGCTGGCCGCGCAGGTACGGGCCTTTCTGGTGGAGAAGGTATGCGCGACCGGTGGGCATTTGGGACCGAATCTGGGTGTGGTGGAGCTGAGCATCGCCTTGCACCGGGTGTTCGACTCTCCACGGGACACCTTGCTGTTCGACATCGGTCACCAGGGCTATGTCCACAAGCTCCTGACCGGCCGGGCCGGGGGGTTCGGTCAACTGCGGCAGGCGGGCGGTCTGTCCGGCTACCTTTCCCGGGCCGAGTCGCCGCACGATGTGATGGAGAACTCGCATTCCTCGACCGTGCTGTCCTACGCCGACGGTCTGGCGAAGGCCCGTCAGCTGGCGGGCGAGAGCGACCGTGCGGTGGTCGCCGTTGTCGGGGACGGTGCGCTGACGGGCGGGATGTGCTGGGAGGCGCTGAACAACCTCGGTGCTGCGCCGGAACGTCCGGTCGTCATCGTCCTGAACGACAATGTGCGCTCCTACGCCACCACGATCGGTGCTCTTGCCGACCACCTCCAGCACCTGCGAGGCACGGGCCCCGACAGCGTCGACTGGCTGGTTGATGCCGAAGAGGGAAACAACAAGCCGCGCACGGGTGTTGGTCCTGACTCGGGGGGCGGAGCGAACAAGGCGGGGCCTGGTCCCCGACCGTGTTCGCGCCGCATCCGAGTACCGCGAACTGGTGCGCTCAGCAGGGCTGGTCATGTGTGTGATGAACGACCTGATCAGTCTCGGCAAAGAAATCGCCGGCAAGGAAGAGCACAACCTGGTCTTGCTCATGGCGCGGGACGCGAACCAGGGCCTTCGGCAGGCATTCACGTCCGCTGAGGCGCTCTTCGCGCATCACGTGGCGGAGTACCTCAGCCACGCGGCCAATCTTCCCAGGATGTACGAGCGGCTCGGTGTAGCCCCGGCAGACCGGGCGGTGGTGGACGGATACAGAGCCGGCATCGAGTACGTGATGCGGGGTGAGCGCGACTGGGCCCTTGCCACCCTCCGGTACCGCGTGGCAACCCGGGCCACTGACCCCGGGTACGAGACAGGCACCACGGACGGAGAAGGGCCGAGCAATGGAAACCTCTAACGGACCCACCAAGCTGGCCGGCGAGAAACGGCGGGTCGTCGTCGTGGGCGCCGGAATCGCCGGATTGGCCGCTGCCTTCCGGCTGCAGGAAGCGGGCTGTTCGGTAACCGTGCTGGAACGCGATCAGCACGTGGGAGGGCGTATGCGCACCCTGACTCACGCTGGCTACCAGCTGGACTTGGGCGCGATGTGGCTGTCCTACAACTACCGCGAGATGGTCAACCTGCTGGCCGACGCCGGGCTCCAAAAGGAGATGCGTGCCAGCAGCGACGTCGTAGGCATCGTGCGTGGTGGAAAGGTCCACCAGTTCCGCTGCCACCGCCGGACCGACCTCCTGCGCACCGGCCTGCTGAGCTGGCGGGCCAAGCTCGCCGCGCTCAACCTCCTCAAAGACGCCCACCGAGTCGCCGGTTCGATCCGCTTCGACGACATGTCGGGTGGCGCGGCCTTCGACGACCGAAGCGTGGAGGACTACTGCTCGCAAAGGCTCAGCGAGGAGGTGACCGACTACCTGATCCGCCCACTGTGCTCAGCCTTCTACTACGCCCCCGCACACGAACTGTCGGTCATGGGCGCATTCATCGCCGCACAAGTACTGATCGGGAAACGGTGCTTCAACTTCGACGGGGGGATCGATCTCCTACCGCGACGGCTGGCCGAGCGGGTCCCTGTCCGGCTGGGGGCACAGGTGACCAGTGTGGAAGAGCGACCCGGTGGTGGTGTCCGAGTCCGCTGGCAAGAAGGAACAGCACCCCCTCAGGTGCAAGAAGCCGAGGCGTGTGTGGTCGCCGTACCCGCACCACAGGTCCCCGGCATCGTTCCCGGCCTCTCGACAACGCAGCGCGCTTACCTGTCCCAACAACGCTACGCACCCGACCTCGGAGTCCACTTCGGACTCGACAGTCCTCCACCAGTCGACTACCTCGCAGCGTTCTGCCCACCCCGCGAGAACCCCGACCTCAACTACGTCACGATCGATCACATCCGCGCACCCGGCCGGGTACCCGCCGGCAAGGGGCTGATCTCACTTCGCTTCCACCCCCACTGGAGTCAGCTCCACCGGAACAGCAAAGACCACGAGGTCACCACCGCGGCTCTCGATGTGCTCGGCAAGTGCATCCCCGAACTCGCCCAACACATCACCGCCCACCAGACCACCAGCCTGGTGCACTACCATCCGCTGGCAGGCCTCGTCCGCCCAGCGGGCGGCTATCAAGAACTACAGCAGTTCATCCATAGCCTCGCTCCCCAAGCCCGCGTTCAACTGGCCGGAGACTACTTCTCGTTCAGCACGACAAACTCCGCGCTTGCTTCCGGCGAACGCGCTGCGGAACGCGTCAAGGCAGCGCTCCAGACAAGTCCCGTCACTCGAAGGAACAGCATCGCCAGCTGATCGGCGGGCCTGCCGTGCTACCACGTCAGGCGCCGTCAAGCTATGCCCAAGGCCGAGGGTTCGGGCAGCGGGCGTAGCGTCGCAGAGATCAGCGTCGTAGCCATGAGCAGCTATCGCATCTCGCAGCTGGCCGAACGCTCCGGTGTGCCGGCCACGACGCACCCAGGAGCCTGGGTTTGGTGTTCGAGGTCGTGGGCCAGCGGTCATGAAGCCGATCAGTCCGCAGGGCCCCTACCAGCCCGGGGTCCGCTGTGGACGGATCGCCTTCATGACCGCTGCAGGCCCGTGATGGCCGGAATGCGGATGGCCTCTTACACCTGCCTCTGCCATGTCATCTGCGGAATGCCGGAGGAATTCCGGATCGGTGCCCGGTGCCTGCGTGGGCGGTATTTGCTGCACCGGCGCCACTGCTCACTGGCCTCGTGGCGTGCATCGAGAAGCGCGGGGGAGGGGCGCCGGGCAGCCGGGTGGTCTCCGGGGACGTTCTGTCTGGCGTACTGGATGGCAAGTGCCCCAGTTGGGGCACGGCGCGGGGCCGGAGGAGATATCTGGCTCAGTCGAAGGTGAGGACAGGTTTGACCGCGGTGCCGTCCCGCATGCCGGATACCGCGTCGCTGATGTTCTCGAAGGGGAAGGTGGTGATGAGTCGGTCGACCGGGAAGAGGCCGCGTTGGTGGAGGTCGACCAGCTGCGGGATGAGACGGCCGGGATCCGAATCGCCTTCGATCACTCCGTGGAGGCGGATGCCTTTGCCGATCAGGTTCATGATGTTGAAGGTGACTTCGGTGCCCATGCCGAGGAGGGCGAGGTCGCCCCTGGGGCGCAGTGCGCCGACGGCCTGCGTGAGCATATCGGGCAGGCCGGTGGTGTCCACGATGTGGTGTGCTCCGCCGCTGGTGAGGTCCAGGATGGCGGTGACGAGGTCATCGTCCGACGTAGGGTCCAGGGCGGCCTTGGCTCCGATTTCGATGGCCAGGGCGCGTCGGGAGGCGACCGGATCGACGGCGATGACTGGGTCGCAGTTCACGGCGAGGGCGGCCATGAGGGCGCTGAGTCCGACGCCGCCGGCGCCGATGACGACCAGCGATTGGCCCGGCTCGGGGCGCAGGCGGTTGAGTACGGTGCCCGCTCCTGTTTGCACCCCGCAGCCCAGCGGTGCGGCGACGACGGCGGGCAGGTCGGCGGGGATCCGGATCGCGTTGCGCTGGTGGGCGATGGCGTACGTGGCGAAGCTGGACTGACCGAAGAATCCGCCACGGACGGGGGCACCGTCGACGGACAACGGGGTGGTGCCGTCGCGGCGTCCCCCGGAGAGGTTCAAGGGCCGCATGAGGTGGCAGTAGGCCGGTTGGTCTGCCGTGCACTGCTCGCACGTACCGCAACTGTTGAAGGTCAGGCACACGCGATCGCCTGGGGCGAGGTCAGTCACCTCCGTGCCCGTTGCCTCGACCACCCCGGCGCCTTCGTGGCCGAAGACCATGGGCATGAGCTGCTCCGGCCAGGCGGCCTGGACGCGGAGGTCGGTGTGGCACAGGCCGGCTGCGGTGATTTTGACCAGTACCTCGTGCGGCCGCGGGGCTTCGAGGTCCACGTCCCTTACGACGAACGGTCCGCCCTGGCTCTCGGTGATGGCGGCTCGGATACGCATGGTGGTTCCTTCCTGCGACGTCCTGCGGCCGTTCTTAGGCGACGCGCTCAAGAATGAAGTAGAAGAAGGGGCTGTCGTCGGGGAGTTCCTTGCCGTGCTGGATCCCCATGAGGGTGGTGTCGTCGACCCGCTTGAAGTGGTCGAGGAGCGGCATGCCGTCGTAGATGAGCGCCGCGGTGACCTCACCGCGGAACTCGATGTTCCACAGGCTGGCCTCGCCTTTGCCCAGCTCGATGTTGGAGTACAGCTCGCCGTTCTCGCCTCGGCAGATCACTGGCTTTGCGTCCCTCACGCTCACGAAGGTCTTGCCATACCAACCCATCTGGTCGAGTTGGCCGTTGAGCGGGTGCCCGGTGTCGGCCGCCCTTCCACTCGCCGAGGATCTCCTCGGCCCGGACCGGTCTCCAACGCGGCCCAGATCGCGTCGAGTTCGGTTGTGGAGACCTGACTCTCCTGCTTGCGCAGTTCCTCGAACAGTGTACGGGCGTGGATCGTATCCATCGTGATCTCCTTTTGTCCTACGGTGTTGTACGGGTGTGACGTCAGCCCCTCCCGCGGCCTTCGGAGCCGCTGTAGCGGCTCTAGCGGACCGCCCTGGGCATCAGGAAGGCCCCGGAGGGTGCAGGCGACGACGGGGATGGGCTGGTGGGTGTTGTTCTGGTACTCGGTGTGTCCTGGCTGGAGCGCCGCGACGTGGGTGAACAGCGGGGTTCGTTGTGGCGGGCGGGCCGGAGTTGGTGTCCGCTGGATTTGCTTGGCGAAGTTGTCCGGTCGATCAAGCCCTACGAAGGGTCGGCGGAAGCCTTTTGAGGATTTTGGCGATGATGGCGGGATGCCCCAGGCTGGTCGGGGAGCGCAGCATGCTGGCAACTTCGTAGAAGGCCGTAGGCAGTTCCGGGTCGTGTGCGGCAGCTTCGGCCGGCCGGGACAGGTACCAGGTGGCCAGTCGTGTCCCAGGAATGCGGGGTCCGTCCACGCCGATGCCCAGAACGCAGCACGTGCGGTGCTGAGCATGCGGGCGCGTGCCCAGGCCAAGTCAGGTGATGGACCGGTTCAGATCGCCCGGATGTACGAACTCACCAAGGGCTCGGCAGTCAAGGCCCGCACCCAGGCGATCAACCAACTGGCTTTGTTCACGAGTCCCGGTTCTGGCTCAACTTCTGTGGTGCGTCCACGCTGAGTAGTCGGTTGATGGGGATCTTTGAATCTCCTCACCCTGTGCTGAGGATGGCCCCGGAGTTGCTCGCCTTGATTCCTCAGGCGTGCACGTGCTGATCTGCGAGTGAATGCCGAACTTGAGGGCTGGCCTCTTGGTCGGGTGGCTGGGTGGGCACGAGGGCTGGGACGGGGCGGTCTGGGGTGGGTGGGGTCTCTCTCGTGGGCGGGAACAAGTGGTGTGGGAGCGGGCTCAGGGTTCGATGGCGAGGTGTTCGATGAGGTCGTCGCGCAGCGTGAACCGATAGTGGAGATCGATGGTGCCGCCGGGGAAGTTGCCTTCGAGGTGGTGGGTGGCGGTGTAGTGGGCCGTGTCGGTCTCCTGAGCGTTCGTGAGGTGGATGGTGTAGGTGAATTCGGTGGCGGATCGGTCCAGCCACCGCTCAATCGCGGCGCTGCCCTGATAGGTGTTGCCGTCGTCGATCACTGTGGCGTCGTCGGTGAACGTCGCGACCGCGGTGGCGGTGTCGTGGGCGCGGTGCGCTGTGAGGTAGCGGGTGATCACCTCGGGCAGGTCGTCCGGGGTGATGGTCCGGGGCTGGTTGCCGTGCATGACGCTCCTGATGGTGCTGGCGGGTTCAGACGGTGGGGGTGGTGCCGCCGTCGATGACGTGTTCGGCGCCGACGATGGCCGAGGCGCGGTCGGAAACGAGGAAGGCGACGAGCTCGGCGACCTCCTCGGGCCGGTTGGGGCGGCCGAGCGGGATGCCTCCCAGGGAGTCCATGAGCCGGCCCAGCGCCGCTTCCTGGCTGATGTCGGCTTCGTGGGCGATCCGGGCGACGAGGTTGTCGGCGGCCGAGGTCTGGACGAAGCCGGGCGAGACGGTGTTGACGCGGACGCCGTGCGGGGCGACCTCGTTGGCCAGGCCCTTGCTGTAGGTGGTCAGGGCGGCCTTGGCGGCGGCGTAGGCCAGGGTGCCGTTCCACAACGGCATGCGGCGCTGGATCGAGGTGACGTGCACGATCGCGCCCCTGCCTTTGGAGATCATGTGCGGCACGAGTGCGCGGTCCAGGCGGACGGCGGCCAGCAGGTTCGTGTTCAGCTCCCTTTCCCAGTCGTCCTCGCCTAGCGCGGCGAATCCTCCTGCCGGTGCCTCGGAGCCGCCGAGGGTGTTGACCAGGATGTCGACGCCTCCCACGCGGGCGTCCACCTCGGAGGCGACGTGGGCGGCGCCCTGGGCGGTGGACAGGTCGGCGGCGATGAACGTCTTCTCCTCGACGTCGTCGGGGCGGCTGCGGGCGGTGACCAGCACGGTCGCGCCAGCCTCGGCGAGCCGTCGGGCGATCGCGGCTCCGGCGCCCTTGGTGCCGCCGGTGACCAGAGCGTGTCGGCCTTCGAGGGATTCGCTGATGGATGTGGTCACGATGTGCTCCGTTCCCGGGCGCGGGTATACGAGGCGTCACTCCCGCCTCGACTGCTAAAATAGAAGCTACTAACTTTGACTTTAGCAGTAACTGAGGGGATGGCCGCGGTGGCAAGCCGGATCAGGCTGGAGGACCGGGAGTGCCCGCTGTCCGCGACGGTGGAACACGTCGGCGAGTGGTGGACACTGCTGATCCTCCACGACGCCTTCGACGGCTACACCCGCTTCGACCAGTTCCAGGAGAGCCTGGGCATCTCCTCCAGCATGCTCACCACCCGGCTGAAGACCCTGGTCGCGGACGGTCTGCTGGAGCGCCGGCCCTACCAGACCAGCCCCGTCCGGCACGAGTACGTCCTGACCGAACTCGGGCGCTCCCTGCGCCCGGTGATCGTCGCCCTGGCCGCGTGGGGCAACTCCCGCCTCACGCCGACGGAGCGCAGCATGATCCTCGTCGACGCGCACAGCGGCGAGGAAGTCGAGCCCGTCGTCGTCGACGCCAAAACCGGCCGCCGACTCGACGACAGCGCCGCCTACGTCTTCACCGCGGGCCCCGCAGCCAGCGACGCGATGCGCAGCCGCTACGCGGCACGGCCGGCCATTCCCGCGGAAGAGGCGTAAGTCCGCCCGGAAGAGCCTCGTACAGCCCCTGAAGTAGCCGGAACTCAGCCAACTGGCTCACGCGAGTAGTACCCGCTTGCGTAGCAACTTGAAGCCGGCTCGGCCGAACATCTGGCACTTGAGCATTTTGATCCGGTTCACATGGCCCTCGACCGCGCCCGAGCTCCAGGGCAGGGTCAATCCAGCGGTGACGGCGTCGATGTCGCGGTCGATGCCGGCGGCGAGGGTGTGGAGGCTGGGCAGGTCGTCCTGCCGGACGGCGTCGAGCCAGGCCGGGAGTCGCTCGCCCTGGCGGTCGGTGAGCATGGTCGCGAAGGACCGGACGTGTCGGGTGAGGGCGTCGAGTTCGGGGCACTGGGTGCGGACGGTCTTGAGCTGGAGTTGTTCGGGCTCGGTGAGGGTTTCCGGGCGGCTGAGGACCCATCCGGAGACCGTTCGGGGTGAGGGCGGCCGGGCGGTCACCGGGCGTGGTGAGGTGCGCTTGTCGTGCAGGTAGGCGCGAACGCGCTGGTAGCTGCCCTTGTAACCGAGCGGCACGATCTCCTCCCACAGTTTCCACGCGTTGGTGCAGCCTTCGTTCCAGCGGTCGTCCAGGTAGGGCTTGTAGTCATCGAGGGCCGAGGGCCGGTTCTGCCATTGGCCGGTGAACAGGTCCTCCGGCTTCGCCGCGTCGGCGAACCGTTTGACGGTGTGCCAGGCCATGCCGAGCTGCCGCTGGACCGAGCGCAGGCTGTGTCCTGCCTCCAGGAGTGCGTGGACGGAGGCGTGCCGGGCCCGGGTGCGGTCGGCGAACCGGTGCCCAGTCGGCCATGGTGAACCGGACGGTTCCCCTTCCGGGGCGGGTTCCGGCTCGGGTTCGGGGGCGGCCGGGACAAGGGCTCGCAGGCAGCGGCGGTGCTGGGCGACGGCCCGCTCGGCGGCTTCGCTCAGGTTGTGCCAGAGGTGCCACCGGTCCGCGACCTGGACGGCCTGCGGGGCGCCGGCAGAGGCGCCTTCGGCGAAGAACGGTGCCCGGTCCCGGCACACGACTTCGATGCCTGGCCGGCCGGAGAGCCAGGCCGCCAGGCTGGACGCCTCCCGGTCCGGCAGCAGATCGACAGGGCGGCGGGTCTCGATGTCGACGAGGACGGTGCCGTAGTGGCGGCCCTTGCGGGTGGCGTACTCGTCGACGCCGACCACCCGCGGCGCAGGAATCTCAGGTTCTGGTAGGTCGTCCACCAGCCGGAGCACCATGCTGCGGCTGACAGAGATCCCGAGAACGCGGGCGATGCGGGCCCCGGCCCGGCCCGCGAGGGCCAGGCCGACGGCGGCCAGGGTGGAGCGCAACCGCTCGGTCCGCTGACCGTGCCGACGTGTCAGGCCGGGTATCTGCTCGACGAAGGTGCGGCGTGCGCAGCCCGAGTTCCCGCAGGTGAATCCGACGGACCCGCAGCTGGAGAACAACGCTTCGGCCACCGCTCGGCACATCAGCGGGAAACCGCAGGTAGGAACCATGCACCCGGTTCGACCAGCATCCGCAGACCGGACACACGGCACCGTCCGCGATGCATTGCGCATCAACACGCACTTTCTCGATGTTCACGTCCACCGACAGCACCGCGACGTCCGCGATCGACGGGAACAACAACTCCTTGAGCCGGAGCACGACCTCGTCCACCGCCCGAACTGTCAGCCCAACCGCCGGGCCGACGGACCAATTTCGAGCGACTTCGCGTACGGCTCGAAGGACCCTGGCTGTCACTCAGAGTGGCCGCGTCACAGAAGTTGAGCCAGAACCCGAGTCCCGACAGCGGTTGTTCCGCAGTTTGGGAGGCACCCGGATCAGGCCGGGGCCGCTGTTCACGAGACCGGGAGGCACCCGGCGGCCGGGGTTGCTCCTTCGAACGAGGTCAGGACGGACGCGGGCCGGTGGGAGCCGCCAGCCGTGCTCGGGCCGCGGCTCGTACCTCGGGCGTTTCCATCGGGTCGTCGCGCAGTACCGTGACCCGACCCAGGGTCTCCGGGCAGGCGGGTGCCGAGGCGATCCCGATGAGCCGCGCCGTTTCCTCGCAGTCCCAGAGGGACTCGGTATACACGTAGTCCAGGCCGTCCCGGTCGATGGCGGCCAGTGCCTCTAGGTACGAGGCCCTTTCGTACGAGTGCGGGGTGCGCAGCCAGAAGCGCCGCAGGTAGGGCACCGCGTCGGCGGCCTCGGGACCGAACCGGGCCAGGCGCCGGGCCGTCCGGTCAGGACCGCACCAGGTCCGTGCCGCCCACTGTTCGGCGAGTTCTTCCACGAGTCCCTGCAGAGCCTCTGGGCCGGGATGGTCGGCCACGACGTCCGCCCCCAGCTGCGCCAGCCAGGGGCGGTCGTCCCGTGCCCAGCCGTGCGCTGCCGGTACGGCGAGCTCGCCCAGGCGCTCAACGGCCCGCCTGAGCAGGGGCAACGGCCGACGACCGTCCTGGGTGCCCAACGAGGGGACCAGCGGGATCAGCCCCTCAGTAGGCTCTCGGCCACTCAGCGCACGCAGCGCGTCGAACTTCGTGTCATCCTCCGTACGATCGCCGGCGAGCAGGGCGAGGAGCTCTGCGGTGCTGAGCTGGGCCAGCGACGGCCGCGGAACGAACGGAGGGCTCTGCACCTTGATCCCGAACTGCGTCCACGGCTCGCGGAACCACGGAAGCTCCGCTTCTGCGCTGATCCGAGCGCGTGCAACGTCACCGAGGTCTTCCCACCAGTCCGGCGTCCAGCTGGCTGATACCGACTCCAGCACGCCGATCCAGTGCTCTCCTTCCCGGACATACGCCCGCAGCCCCTCCCTGGCCTCGCCCGATCCGGCAAGAGCCAGCAGCTCCAGCACCTCGCAGGCCCGCAAGCAAGCCTCCTCGTCCCCCGCCAGCTGGTCCACGACCGGCGTGGGGGACAGCTTCAGGTCCTGGACCAGCCGCGCCAGGTACAGAGACCGGTCGTCGGTCCCGTCCCACCGCCAGTCATGGCGGATCCCGTCATACACGAACGCAGCAGATCCCCGCGGGTCCTGGAGCGCTTGCACCGCTCCCAGGCCACGCCCACGTTGCAGCAGGCCCTCGACAGAGTCGGAGTGGGCGTATGGCATCTCGTCCTCATCATTCATCACCCGGCAGCCTGCCTGAACGGCCCCTGACCCGCCAGGCGATATTGTCCGGGTCTCGCCGGAGGCCCCCTGGTCGAACCCGCCCGGCCCACGACGAAGACAGGATGCCGTCGAAACCCGAACGATCCGTCTCGGCGCCGGTGGCTTCGTGCCTCCCCATCCCATGGCGAAGTGCTGCTGGTTCTCGGGCTCTGGCTCAACTTCTGTGAAGCCGACCGACGCTCCCTCGCGTTCCGCCATCTCCGCGGCTCGCGTGTACACGCCGCCGGTGCTCTGGCGCCGGGAGGAGACCCCGGGGCCAGAGTCGAATTACAGCTAGCGAGCTCGTGCATGGGTAGGCCGTGAGGCGTCGGGCTCCTGATCGTTGATCACGGCGTGGTGGGGAACGCAACTCGTGTGGCAATCGTCAGTGGCCGGAGGATCACCGGCTTTTCGGCCGGCGTGATCGCTGAACTCGTTGCGGAGATGGGTCGGTTGTGGCACGAAGGGCACTACGCCAAGCTCGTGCCCAGGCCCCGGAAGCGGGCCGTGGGCGCCGGTGCGAAGCACCGGTTGGTGTTCGTCGACCGGCTCCTGGCCACCCTCGTGCATCTCCGCCACGGGACACGCACGACGTCCTGGCCTGCTGGTTCGGCGTGGATCGCTCCACCACCACACCGCAAGTTCAAGAAGAGCGCCCCGGACCGGTACGAGGAAATCTACGAGCGACAGCGCAAGGCGCACTCCTCACGACGCATCCGAGTCGAGCACGGCATCGCACACCTGAAGAACTGGCGAGCCCTGACCCGCCACCTCAGCCGTCGCGAGCACATGAGCGCCATCGTTCAGGCCGTCGCCGGCCTGCTGTCCCACCAACAGACCACCGACCCGGCATCGGTACGGCAGAAGTGAACATCGGGCCCCACCGAAACTCTCCACGCCTCACCACCAACCATGCACGAGCTCGTTAGCGCTGCACCAACGCGTGGATGCTCTGGGAAGAACTCGTTCCCCTCGGCTACCAAGGAAGCTACGGCCGGGTCAGCGCCTACCTGCGGGAGAAGCGCACCTCGCCGCGGCCGGTTACCGCACGGCCGCCGGCCGAGCGCCGGGGCGACCAGCTCCCGCAGTGGCTCGATGCCGTCCGCCAGGACGGCCTCCCCAGCCTCCACACCCTCGCCGCTGGCATCGACCGCGACCGCGACGCCGTCATCGCCGGTCTCACCCTGCCCTGGAGCTCCGGTGTCGTCGAGGGTCACGTCAACCGCATCAAGATGCTGAAACGGCAGATGTTCGGCCGTGCCGGCTTCCGGCTTCTCCGAAAGCGCGTTCTCTTCGCGTCACGGAGAGCAACCGCGTCACGAAAAGCGGGCCAGAACCCGAGAAGGGGCAGCAGATGTTCACCGCTTCGGGAGGCAGTCCCGAGGGCCGCAGCGTTCGAATTGTTCACGGGATGCGGCAGCACCAGTTGCCATCGTTCAGTGGCGGTACGCGGCTGTCGCGATCTCGACGAAGGAGCGGATCAACGGGCTGGTGTCACCTTCGTTCCACACCGCCACCACTCGGCTCGGTGTCATGTCGATCAGCGGTACCACGGCCAACTCCGCGGGCACGTCGTGTCCGAACGGGGCCAGGCCGACCGTGCCGTTCCACAACACGGCCTGCAGGCATTCCTGAACGGCCCGCACCATTGGCCCCTCGCGCGGCCTGCCGCCGTTCCAGTACGACTGCCAGATGGGGTCGGTGCCCTGCGGGAACTGGAACCAGCGGCGGTCGCTCAGCTCGGCCAGCCGCAGCCGGTCGCGGCGGGCCAGCGGATCGTCGGCGCGCAGGACCACGCCGACCGGATCGGTTCGCAGCGCACGCACCGTCAGGGCGGTCTCGTCGAACGGCGCCCGGGTGAGGGCGACGTCGACCAGTCCGGCGCGCAGTCCGCACGTCGGGTCGGTCAGGTCGGCGTCGCGGATGCGGATGTCGATGCCGGGGTGGGTTCGGCGGTAGGCGGCGGCCAGCCTGGACACTCCCGGGTCGGTGCCGTCGCCCAGGATGCCGACGGTGATGGTCGCGGCGCCGGCCGCCGCGCTGACGCGTACCCGGACGCGGTCGGCATGGTCGAGTAAGGCTCGCGCCTCGTCGAGCAGCACCGTGCCCACCGGCGTGAGCGCGACGCCGGTGGGGGAGCGGGCGAAGAGCAGGGCCCCGACGTCGGCCTCCAACTGCTTGATCGCCCGGCTCAGCGGCGGCTGACTCATGTGCAGTCGGGTGGCGGCCCGGCCGAAGTGGAGTTCCTCGGCGACCGCCACGAAGTAGCGCAAGGTCCGTAGCTCCACGCTGCAACGATACCCACGAGGCATCGGCACCGCGGGATGGGTCTTGGACACCGGCGGGGTCCCGGCGGTGCACTCGTGAGCATGACCGAAGAAGCGAAGACCAGCGAGCCGCAGGCCGACCCCGCCGTATCGGTGGTGGGTCCCGGCGACGGTGAGGCGATCGTTCTGGGCACCACGCGCATGCGCGTTCTGGAGGACGGCAGTCACACCGGGCATCGCCTCGCCATCGCCGAGTCCGTCCTCGCCCCGCGCACCCAGGGACCGCCGCAGCACCGCCACGTCCAACACGACGAGGGCTTCTACGTCCTCTCCGGCACCGTGCGGTTCACGGTCGGGGACGAGGACTACGACGCCACCGCGGGCACGCTCGTGATGGTTCCGCCAGGCACCCCGCACACCTTCGCCAACCTGACCGATCAGCCCGCCGTCATGCTCAGCACCTTCACCCCCGACCTGTACGTGCAGTACTTCCGAGACCTCCAGAAGGTGTTCGCCGACGGCCGGCCGCTGACGCGACAGGCCAACATCGATGCGATGAGCCGCTACGCGACCGAGCCCGCCACCGACCTCGCCTGAAGCCGACGGGACGGAACGGCCCAGCCACCCTTCATCCGACCGGCGAGGCCGTGCCAGGATCCGTCGTACGACGACCCCGCCGCCCGGCGTGACGGCCATGACGGCAGGACGGGCATGCATCACCACGACGATGGCCTCGCTGCCGCACAGCAGGACCACTGGCAGCACCCCTACACCGCCCCATCCGGGCATGTACGGCGGACAGCCCTCCGGCCCCGCCGTACACGCGGCTGAGGTGTTCCGAGGGGGTGCGGCCAGGGAGGTGCTGGAGCTGGGCGCCGGACACGGCCGCGACGCCCTGTACTTCGCCCGCCAGGGGTTCACAGTCCAGGCCACCGATTTCCGCCCCGTCGGGCTCCAGCAGCTCCAGGAAGCTGCCCGGTCTCAAGGTGTCGCCGAGCGGGTGACCACCGCGGTGCACGACGTGCGCGAACCGCTGCCGCTCGCTGACGCCTCGGTGGACGCGGTGTTCGCTCACATGCTGCTGTGCATGGCCCTGTCGACCAAGGAGATTCACGCCCTGGTCGGTGAGGTCCGCCGGGTGCTGCGGCCCGGCGGCACCTTCGTCTACACCGTCCGGCATACCGGCGACGCCCTTCCCCAAGCTCTTAATGAGCAGGGCAGACCCCATTCGGCGCGGGCACCGCGCACGGCGACGACATCTTCGAGCACGGCGGTTTCGCCGTGCACTTCTTCTCCCGCGCCCTGGTCGACGCCCTCGCCGACGGCTGGCGGCTGCAGGAGGTCCACGCCTTCGAGGAAGGCCGCTGGTCGATCATCCACATCGCAGTGGAGGGGATGGCCCCGGTCCGGCGTCTTCCGGGAGCACTCCAGAACCGGCCGGTGAATGAGCCACGCCGTGGTTGGGCCCCATCGTGGCCACACTCACGTGGTGCACGTCTTTGACAGTGCCTTGGCCGGCTGGTCGAGCAGCCGGGCGTCGATCAAGGCGGTCGGGGGCAGGTGGCGGTGGCCGGCGACGGATCGGGATCGGGGCGTCTCAGGGCCGTCACTCGTGAGCCGCTCTCACTGGATGGGGAAGATCGCGCACGTGGTGGTGGCGTGTGCGTACACCTTCCCGTCGTCGACGCCGACCACCTGAGCCTCGGCGGTGCCGAGCGTGCGCCCGACGTGGACGGCGGTGCCGGTCGCCCGGAGCTTTCCGGTCCGCGCGGTCACCGGCCGGATGAGATGCACGTTGAGCTGTGCGGTGGTGTAGCCCGTACCGGCGGGCAGGCGGCTGAAGACCGCAGAGCCGAGCGCCGAGTCCAGCAGGGTGGTCAGGTAGCCGCCATGCACGGTGCCCATCGGGTTGTACAGGTGCTCTCCGGTTCCGCCCTCGAAGACCGCCCGGCCGGGCTCGGCGCCGACGAGCGTGAAGCCGAGCGTGTGCGAGATGGGTGCCTGCGGCGTACGGCCCTCGATGATCGAACGCAGGAAGTCCAGACCGGAAGGAGCGGTGGTTTCAGTGTTTTCGCTGTTCATGGCAGTAACGCTAGATCGCTTCCACGCCACGGCAAGTACGGATTCTGGACCGCTACCGTGGGCTGCATGAGTGGATACGGGCAGTTCTGCGCGGTCGCCCGCGCGCTGGAAGTCCTGGGTGAGCGGTGGACGCTGCTGGTCGTACGGGAGCTACTGCTGGGCGAGCGGCACTTCAACGACATCCGCCGGGGCCTGCCGCGCATCTCACGGACCATGCTGTCGACGCGCCTGAAGACCCTGGAGAAGGCCGGGATCGTGTCACGGGAGGACGGCGCCTACCGGCTCACCGAGGCAGGCGAGAATCTGGCGCCGGTGGTGCGGGAACTGGGCGGCTGGGCCATGCACTGGGACCGGCGCGGCCTGCGGCCCGAACACCTCGACCCCGAAGTCCTCGTGTGGGACATCCGCCGCCGTACCGTGACCGAGCACCTGCCGGAGCGGCGGACCATCGTCGAACTGCGTTTCCGCGGAACCCAGGGCGGGCCGTACTTCCTGCACATCAGCCGGCCGCAGATCGACCTGTGCACTGACGACGGCGGCTTTGAGGTGGCCTTGCACGTAGACGCCGACCTGGAGGCACTGACCCGCTACTGGCTTGGTGAGACCCCATGGGGCCCGCTCCTGCGCTCAGGAGCCGTCACCTTGACCGGACCGAGCACGCTGCGACGGGCCTTCCCCACCTGGTTCTCCGGCTACCTGCTTCGCGCCACGCCTGCCACAGTCCCACACCGCGGTCGTGTTCCTCTCGCCGGACAGCAGCTGAACACCGCGGTAGAGGATGGCCGGTGAGCGAACCGGCTCTCCGTGCGTCCGGACGAGCTGGGGTCAGCGGACGATTTTGACGCCGAAGTGGTTGCCGAGGCCGAGGGTGAGGCCGATGGCGCTGTGCATGTGGGCGTACATCTCCATGCCGCGGGCGGCGACGAGGTTGCCGAGATCGAGGATGTCGGTCCAGCCGTATGAGTGCAGCAGCTCGGTGACGGACTTCTTCGCCTCGGCGTCGTCGCCGGCGAGGAACATGGTGTGGTCGCCGCCGCCGATGGCCTTGGGGTTGACGACGGTGTCCTGTTCCTGGGTGACGAAGGACTTGACGACCTTGACGTTCGGCAGGGCGCGCTGGATCTGCTCGGCGAGGCTGTCGGTGTCGCACGGGTCGAGCTTCGGCATGACGCCCCACGGGGTGGGCCAAGGGTGCTCGACCTGCGGGTTGTAGAGGTACGGGACTGCGTAGTCGATGAGGGTCTTGCCGGTGAGTTGGTCGGCGATGGCGGCGAGGGCCTTCAGGGCGCTGGCGCCGTCGATGCCGTTGATGACGAGGTCGGCTGCTTTGGCCGCGTCGGCGAAGGTGCGCAGCTGGACGCCGGGGTGGTCGGTGAGCCACTGGCTGTAGGGCGGGTTGCCCATCATGTCGGGTTCGGTGCGGGCGAGAGTGGCCTCAGGGTCGCGGGTGCCGATGTGGACGTCGTGGCCGAGTTCGAGCAGCTTGGCTGCGTGCGCGCGGCCACCGCCTCCGGTGCCGAGAACTGCGATCTTCATGGGGTAACTCCTTGTTGGGTGAGGGTTGTTGATGTCGTGCAGGGCGGGCGGGTGGTCAGTGCTGGGTCTTTTGGGTGACGCCGATGAGGTAGCCGTTCAGGCCGCGGAAGTAGCGGGCCTGGTGGCCTGGGGCGCCGACCGGACCCTTAGGGCCTCTCCGACCCTGACCCATCGGACAGGCCCTAGCCAGGTGCCGAGCAGCTTCGTCTGCTCGAGCATGAAGGCGAACTCGCCGCCGTAGGTCAGCACGCGGATGTAGGCGCCCGGTGGGGCGGGGAGTGCCTGGAAGCGAGCTTCTCGTAGTAGGCGATGGTCTCGTCGAGGTCGTTGACGCCGAGGCAGGCGGAGATGGCGGGAGCGTGCACGGTGGCGGTGCCCTCAGGCGCTACCGGTTCCGGCTTCGGTCTGGTGTCGGAAGGCATCGATGTTGTCGGGGCCGAAGATGCCGAGGATGTAGCCGTCGGGGTCGCGGAAGAAGAACTCGCGGCCGGTGCGGTCGTAGTTGGTGACGGTGTCCTTGACGACCTCGACGTGGGGGCGGATGCGTTCGACGGTGGCGTCGAAGTCGTCGACCATGAAGTAGTGGATGCCCGAACAGCCGTTGGTGGGCTGCATGGTGGGGAGCAGCTCGCGCAGGCTGGTGTCCGTCTGGACCATCAGGGCGGGCTTGCCCTCGTGGGTGATGATCAGCAGCGGGTGTTCGGGGTTGAGGGGGCCGGTGTCGAGGACGCCGAAGCCGAGCTTCTGGTAGAAGGCGGCGGTGGCCAGGGGGTCCTTCACGGCCAGGCAGGGGGCGATGTTCATCATGGTGGGCTTTCCTCCGAGCGGGGTTGGCGGGATGACCGGAGTGGCTGGGCGTACTTCGGGAGCGTTCAGGCGTACTTGCCGAGGTCGCTGGCCTGGAGTGCGGCCTTCTCGTTGAGGCCGATGACGTAGCCGTCCGGGTCGCGGAGGTAGAACATCCGCTGCCCGTTGTGGTCGGTGGTGAGGGGCTTGACGATCTCGGCGTGCTGCGCGATGTGCGCGAAGGCGGCTTCGAGGTCGTCGACGGCCAGGTAGAACATGCCGGCGAAGCCGATGGGGGTGTCGGCCAGGACGGGCAGCCAGTTCTTCAGGTCTGCGTTGCTGTAGATCATCGCGGCGAATTCGCCGCGATAGAGGAGCATGTGGATGTCGTCGCCGGGGCGGGCGGTGCTGGAGTCGGCGTCGAAGCCGAGCCGCTTGTAGAAGGCGAGGCTGGCGGCGGTGTCGCGGACGCTGATGCACGGTGCGAAAGGCATGGTCTTCTCCTGCTGGATGACGTGGGGGTGGGCTCAGAGGGGGCTGGGGCTCGTGGGCCGGGGCCGGGGCCGGCTGCCGGGGTGCTTCGCGCTACGCCTTCGCACGATGTCGTGACGCCGTACCGCCTGTGACGGTCGGGCGGGCTGGAGCGCGTAGCGGGGGTGAAGGAAACCCTGTGCTCTCAGGTCTGCGGGATGCTCGCGGCACCCCGTCAATCCAATTAGTACATACGTGCAGCTTCTCTGTCGAGGGGTACTGGCAAATAGGGCAAAAATACCCTGAACGGCAATCCGCTCCACCTGCTTAAATGGCGGTGAGTAACGGAAAAAACACGAGAGGGATGGGGGTATCTGGAGGCGCAAGGGTGCGTTCGGTACGTTCGAGGGAAGATTGATACCTTCGTACATAAGTCAATGTCGTCGATGTGTGTGAGACACCTGGGAGGGACGGTCATGGCTGGTCAGGGCGGCGCGAAGCGGCGGTATGACCCCAAGCGGCGGATAGCGGAGATCACCACCGCCACGGAGCAGGTCATCGCCGAGCGCGGCATCGAGGGGCTGACCCACCGCGCGGTCGCCGAGCGGGCCGGCGTCCCGCTCGGCGCGACGACCTACCACTTCGCAACCAAGGACGACCTCATCCAGGCCGCCCTCCAGCGGGCCGTCGACCGCTACGCCGCCTACCTCGCCGACTGGGTCGCCCAGCGCCCCGAGCTCACCCCCGAGCAGCTCACCGTGCTGCTCACCGACGCCCTCATGGGCTGCTTCGGACCCCAACGCGACCAGCAGGTCATGGAGTTCGAGCTGTACCTTGCCGCACTGCGCCGACCCGCGCTGCGTCCGATCGCCGACCGGTTCATCGAGCTGAGCATCGAGGCCCTGATGCCGTACGTGGACCCGCTCACCGCCCGTACCGCGGCCGTGGCCACCAACGGCCTGACCCTGCGCGGCCTGGCCGGCACCACACCTCCCACCAGGGCGGAGGTCGAAGACATCCTGCGCCGCATCCTCACCCCCAACCCGAACCTGCCCGCCCCCGCCACGGGCCAGGACACCCCACAGGTCCCCGAGGCCCCCGCATGAGCGCCGTTCCCCGCATCACCGACGCACAGCGCCGCACCCACCTGGCCCGACGCCACCTGCCAGGCCCCGGCCGGCGCGCGACAACCACCCGTGAGGTGGTCGATTCGGTGCTGGCCCTGCACGCCACCGACGCCGCCGCGGTCTACCTCTCGGCCGCCGCCCGCCTGGCCGATCCCCGCCACGAGTCGGTCGAGCGCGAGCTGTACGAGCGGAAGGAGCTGCTGCGGATGACGGCGATGCGCTGCACCCTCTTCGTCGTCCCCACCTCCCTGGCGCCCGTGATGCTGGCGGCCGTCGGCCGACCGAACGCCGCGGCCCGCACCAAGGGATTGCTGCGCCGGCTGGAAGAGAACAACTACGGGGACGCCACCTGGCTGGAGAACGTCACCCGCAGCACCCTGGAGGCCGTACGAGATCGAGGCGAGGCCACTACGGCAGAGCTGGCCGCCGCCGTCCCGGGACTGGACCGACAGTTGGTGGTCTCGCCAGGCAAGCGGTACGAGTCGCGCCGCAGTATCGCCACCGACCTGCTCTTCGCCCTGGCCGCCGACGGCCACCTCACCCGCGGCAGTCGCCGCGGCGGCTGGACCAGCAACCAGCACGCCTGGACCCTCGCTCCTGAACTGCCGGACACTCCCGCCCCGTCGGCCCGCGCCGAACTGGTCCGCCACTGGCTGGGTGCCTTCGGGCCGGGCACGATCGCCGACCTGAAGTGGTGGACCGGCTGGACGGTCACCGAGACCCGCAAGGCCGTAGCCACCGCTGAGGCGGTCGAGGTCCGGCTGGACGCGGGCGCCGGCTATGCGCTGGCGGAGGACCTGGACGCTCCGGTTGCCGATCCGGAGCCTTCGGCCGTGCTGCTGCCCGCGCTGGACCCCACGCCCATGGGCTGGCGGGAGCGCGGCTTCTACCTCGATCCCGACCACGTCCCCGCGCTCTTCGACCGGATGGGCAACATCGGCCCGACCGTGTGGTGGGACGGCCGGATCATCGGCGGCTGGGCGCAGCGCAAGGACGGAGCCCTGGCCTGGCGGCTGCTCGAGGATCCCGGACGAGAGGCCCGTACGGCCATCGAGGCCGAGGCGGAACGGATGACGGCCTTCCTCGGGGAGCGCCGCTTCACCCCCGCCTACCGCACCCCGCTGGAGCGCGAACTCGCCTCGTGAACCTGAGCCCGCGGCGGCCGGGCCGTCAGGCGGGCTCGCCGGTCCCGTCGCCATCACCCTGCGGGAGGTAGCAGTTGGTCTCCCAGATGACGCCGTACTTGTCGCGCACGGCGCCGTAGGCGGCGCCCCAGAACCGGGTGTTTCTCCCGATGCCTTCGACGGTAAGGGACCAATAGGTCACTCAATGTCCTAAAGCCCGGTGAGGGTGAGCGGCATGCGAATCGATCCGGGAGAGACAACAGAGGCGCGAGGCTCCAGAGATCCCGCTGCCCGTCTGCTGCAGCTGCTCTCCCTGCTGCAGGCCCCGCGCGACTGGACGGGCGCCGAGCTCGCCGAGCGCCTGGGTGTCACGCCCCGCACCATCCGCCGCGATATCGAGCACCTGCGGGAGCTGGGCTATCCCGTCCAGGCCACACAGGGAAACATCGGCGGCTACCGCCTCAGCGCGGGCACGGCCATGCCGCCGCTCCTCCTGGACGACGACGAGGCCGTGGCCATCGCCATCGGCCTGCGCGCGGCAGCCACGGCAGCGGTCAGCGGTATCGAGGACACCTCGTTGCGGGCCCTGGCCAAGCTGGAGCAGGTGCTGCCCTCGCGGCTGCGGCGACGGGTGTCGCACCTCGCCGAGGCCGCCACCTTCCTCCCCCAGCCCGTCCGAGGGGCCGACGCCGAGCTGCTGGCCGCCCTCGCCGCCGCCTGCGTCACCCACGAGAAGATCCGCTTCGGCTACGCACCGGCACGCGGGGAGCCCTCCCGGCGGTTGGCCGAACCCAAGCGGCTGGTGGCCGCCGGGCGGCGCTGGTACCTCGTCGCCTACGACCTGGACCGCGCCGACTGGCGCACCTTCCGCGTCGACCGGATCGACGCCCTGCACCGCACCGGCTCCCGCGTCCCCGAACGAGAGCTGCCCGACGGCCAGGACGCCGCCGTCTACGTGGCCGACGCCCTGGCCGCCGGCCCGGGCAACTGCCGCGCCGAACTGATCATCCACGCCCCGGTCGAGCGCGCCGCCGAGGGCGTGCCGTCCTCACTCGGAACTCTTGAACGGATCGACGAGCACCGCTGCCGACTGCGCACGGCCGTGGACTCTCCCGAGTACCTGGCCTTCCGTATCGCCGCACTGCGTCTGGAGTACACCCTCGTCGGACCGCCCGAGATCGTCCCGCACCTTCAGCGGATCGCCGAACGTGCCCTGGGCGCCATCCAGGGCCAGGTCCAGAGCCGGGGCGGCGACTGATGCGGCATACCTGAACGACTGAAGGGCATGGCTAACCGCCCTGTCAGCGCTGCGAGTTGGTCGTCTGCCGGAACCCCCGGAAGTTTGCGGGAACTACCGGAGGGGCCTCGGTGGGCCGGACGAGGACCTCACCGGCGTGCTAGGGCCTGTCCGACGGGTCATGGCCGGGGCCGCGGCGCCTGGCACGGCACCTCGCGGCGTTGCCGAAACGTCCCGAGAGCTCCGCTATCGAGACGCTCCGGCGCCTTGCGATGCACCGCACCAGGCGCCGCGGCCTTTCCGACCCTGACCCATCGGACAGGCCCTAGGCGCAGGAGGCCGACACCGCGGACGACGTGGGGTGCCCGGCCGGTCACGCGCCGGCGAGGTCGCGGCGGAGGTGTTCCGCGGTGAAGGACCCTTCGGCCGTCAGGAGGTCCGTGGGGGTGCCTTCGAAGACGATCCGGCCGCCGCCCCGTCCACCGTCGGGGCCGAGGTCGATGATCCAGTCGGCGTGCTCGATGACGTCGAGGTCGTGTTCGACGACCAGGACGGTGTTGCCCGCGTCGACCATCCGGTCCAGGAGCGCCAGCAGGGTCTGGATGTCGGACATGTGCAGGCCGGTGGTGGGTTCGTCCAGGACGTAGATGCCGCCGGTCTTGTGGAGTTCCCCGGCGAGCTTGAGGCGTTGGCGTTCGCCGCCGGAGAGGGTGGAGAGGGGCTGGCCGAGGGTGAGGTAGCCGAGGCCGACCTCGTTCAGCAGGCCGATCTTGCGGGTGAGGGTTCGGTCGGTGAAGAAGCCGGTGGCTTCCTCGGCGGTGAGGCCGAGGACGTCGACGATGTTCTTGCCGTGCAGGGTGTGGGCGAGCACGTCGGGGTCGTAGCGGGTGCCGGCGCAGGTCTCACAGGTGGTGGTGACGGGGTCCATGAAGGCCATGTCGGCGGTGATCTCGCCCTTGCCGTGGCAGACGGGGCAGGCACCGCGCGAGTTGAAGCTGAGGTACCCGGCGTCGACGCCGTTGGCTTTGGCGAACGCCTTGCGGACGGTGTCCATGATGCCGAGGTGGCTGAGCGGGGTGGAGCGGGAGGACCCGCCGATGCTGCCCTGGCCGACCACGATCGCTTCGGGGTGCTGGGCGGTGAACACCTCGGTGACCAGGGTGGACTTGCCCGATCCTGCGACCCCGGTGAACACGGTCAGCAGGCCGGTGGGAATCTCGACCGTGATGTCCTTGAGGTTGTGTAGGGCGGCGTCCTTGACCGTCAGCCAGCCGGTCGGGGGACGGACCTGTTCCTTCAGTGCCGGGGTGCGGCGCAGGCAGCGGCCGGTGAGGGTGTCGGCCTTCCGGAGGCCGGCGGCGGTGCCCTGGTAGACGGCGCGGCCGCCGTGGGTGCCGGCGCCGGGTCCCATGTCGATGACGTGGTCGGCGGCGGCGATGACGTCGCGGTCGTGCTCCACGACGAGCACGGTGTTGCCGCGGTCGCGCAGCTCGCGCAGCAGGGCGTTCATCCGGCCGACGTCGCGGGGGTGCAGGCCGGTGGACGGCTCGTCGAAGATGTACGTCATCCCGGTCAGCGACGAGCCGAGGAAGCGCACTGTCTTCAGGCGCTGCGCCTCGCCGCCGGACAGGGTCGAGGTCTCGCGGCCCAGGTTGAGGTATCCGAGCCCGATGTCGTCGAGGCGGCGTAGTCCCAAGGCGGCCTGTTCGGCGAGCGGGGTGCCCAGGGGGTGGTCGACCCGGCCGAGTACGCCGATCAGCTCGGTGACCTCCATCGCCATCCAGTCGCTGATGCGGTGTCCGTTGACGCGGGTCCCCAGCGCGGCCTCGTTGAGCCGTGCCCCGTGACAGCTGGGGCAGGTTCCCTGGACCGTGAAGTCCTCGACGGCCTTACGGGTGCGGGGCGAGAGTGCGGAGATGTCCCGGCCCAGGTAGAGCCGTTCGAAACGCGGAATCAGTCCCTCGTCGGAGGCGGAGGAAGAGCCGGGTTCGCCGTGCAGCAGGCGTCGCCACTCCTGCTGCCCGTAGTGCTTCAGCGGTTTGTCCAGGTCGAATCGGCCGGCGCGGGTGAACAGGTTCCACTGCACACCACCAACGTTGAACAGCGGGAAGCGCAGCGCGCCCTGGTTCAGCGATTTGGTGGTGTCGAAGAACGCATCCACGTCGGGCTGGACGGTCCGGCCGAGCCCGGCGCAGGTCGGGCAGGCACCCTCGGGCGTATTGAAGGAGTACGCCGTCGCCATGCCCGCCGAGGATTCCCCTGCGCGCGAGAACAGCAGCCGGATGATCGAGGCGATGTCGGTGGCGGTGCCGACGGTGGACCGGGCGTTGGCACCGATCGGCTTCTGGTCCACGACCACCGCGGTGGACAGCTGGTCGATCCGGTCGGCGTCGGGCTTCTCGTAGCGGGGCAGCCGGTTGCGGACGAAGGTGGTGAAGGTTTCGTTCAGCTGTCGTTGTGCCTCCACCGCGAGGGTCGAGAACACCAGCGACGACTTGCCCGAGCCCGAAACACCCGTGAAGGCCGTGATCTTGTTCTTGGGGATACGCAGCGAGACGTTGCGGAGATTGTGCTCGCGTGCGCCCGCGATGAGGATTTCGTCGTTCATGGGCTCTCTGGAAGTTCGTTTACGTAAGGTTCGTCTACGTATTGCCGTTGACCTGTTGGTCGATGTCGAGGGTGAGCTGGAGAGCATCCAGTGCGGTTGCCGGTGCGATCTCGTTGGCGACCTCGCCGCGCAGGCAGGCCAGGACGTGGTCGATCATCGCGGTGTACTGGTCGGCGGGCGGCAGGTCCAGCTCACGGGCGCCGGCGGCGGTGTAGGCGGTGACGGTTCCGGTGGGTTTGCCGTCGAAGCCCATCGACGAGACCGCCTCCAGCACACCGTCGCTGAAGGTGGCGGTGTAACCGCCGCGGGCGCCCCACGACATGGGCATCAGCGAGGAGACCGAGTCACGGGCGAACGCGCCGTCGAAGCCCAGGGTCGCCTCGATCGCGGCACTGTCGGCGTCGCGGGCGACCGTGGTGACCTCGATGCTGCGTGGCCGGCCGAGGGTACGCGTGACGATGTCCATGTCGCTGTGCATGGCCTCCAGCGGCAGCGTCCCCAGCCCCAACGAGACACCCGGCCACAGGTGCGCGGTCCGGTTCCACAGCGTCAGCTGCTCAAGACGGCCGTACGTGCCGTCGCGGACGGCGTCGAACAGCGCCCGGTTGGCCGGGACGAACCGCTCGAACATGTCCACGAACACCTGCTTGTCGCTGCGTTCGGCGGCCTCGACCACGCGTCGGGCGTCGTCCATGGTGCCGGCGAGCGGCAGCTCGACCAGCGCGTGCTTGTCGGCGTCCAGCGCCCGCAGTACGTACTCGGCGTGCAGCGGCAGCGGCAGGCAGATGTCGACCAGGCCGAAGTCGTCCTCGAATGCCCGGTCCATGTCCGTGGACGAGGTGAACCCGAACTTTCCGGCGGCCTCGGCGGTCTTGTCCGGGTTCCGGCCGAACATCACCACCTCGACATCCCCGCGAGCGGCGTATACGGCGGCGTGTGCCTGCCCGAATCCGGTGCCCAGCAACGCGATCTTCATGTCGTCTCCTTTGCAGGGTCCTCGGCCCATGGGCCGGGCATACGCATGCCTTTCAGGCGTACGCACCGCCCCATGGACACACGAGGGTCGTCAGGCGTTCTGTCCGTCGGTGGGCGCGGAGAACAGGCCGAAGCGGTTGCCGCGCGGGTCGACGATCCGGGAGTACACCAGTCCGTCGGGGTTGGTATCCGGACCGAACTCGACGGTGGCGCCCAGCTCAATGGCGTTGGCGGTGACGGCGGGCACGTCGGTGACCAGGAAGTCGGGCATCAGGTAGTCGACGCCGTCCGCGCCGAGGTCGTACATACCGCCCGACGGCCACTGATTGCCGGTGAAGACGTTGTGGTACTGCTTGCCCCCGGCGGTGTCGTCGAAGGCGAACCGCCAGCCGAACGCCTGGCCGTAGAAGTCCTCTGTCGCCTTGGCGTCGGTTGTGCCGACCTCGAACCAGGCATAGGAGCCGGGCACGGGCTTGCCCGTCATCTCCTTCATCTGCTCCTGCCCTTGCTCGGCGAACTCCTTCAGCCGCTCGGGCGTCTGGTTGTTCTGGAACAGCGAGAACACGTTGCCCCGAGGATCGGCCAGCCGCGCGAAGGTGGTCACATCGGATACCCGGGTGGCCGGAACGATCACCTGGGCACCCAGCTTCTCCAGCCGCTCCTGGTCGGCGGCGACGTCCGCCGAGACGATCGAGACGTTCAACGCCTCCTCGGGACTGTTGATGTTGTCGTAGATCGCCCCCATTGGGTAGGGCATGCCCGGCGCCATGATGCGCGTGTAGGTGACCCCGCCCACTGACGAGTCCGGGTCGACGGAAAACTCCCAGCCCAGCAGCGAGCCGTAGAAGTCCTCCACGGCCTGGCCGTCCGTAGTGCTGATCTCGAACCAGACGACATTTCCCGGATCCATGAAGCCCACGACGGCTCCTCCTTTTCCATAGACGTAACGTGTGGTCGCGCATCTGCCACCGGTCGCCGTGCGTGGAGACCGGGGCGGCACGGCCGCGCCCGGTGGACGCGGCCCTGGCGGGACACCTCGACGCTAGAAGTCCAATAGGTCAGCGAACGTCCCATTGGGCGTACGCGCATCCGTGGAGCCGTAGCACCCGCTCCGGCCGGTTCCGCGTCAGCGGGCGAGTGCGGCAGGCACCCCAGTACCGCTTTGCGGCCTGCTCCTCGGCTCGGGCGTCGCCGACGGCCACGTCGGCACTCTTGCGCCCGGCACTGCGTGGCACCGCGTACAGCAGCGCGAAGGCAAGGACAGGCTGATGCCCGCCAGTGGTGCGACGATCAGGCCCGTGCCGATGCCCATCGGCACCAGCGGCAGCATCGTCTGCCACAGTGCGATGGCCGTGCCGTAGTGGCCGGTCAGCCATGCGAAGAGGACCATCCCGGCCGCGGCGATCAGCGCGCCCGCCTTGGAGTACCCGGCGCCCGAAGCGCGGCACCAGCACCTGCAGCGAGACGCCTGCGCCGGCCATCAGCAGCAGGGAGAGCGGCAGCCCGGACAGGCCCGCCTTCAGCGGCGAAAAGCCCAGCCCCAGCCGGAGGTAGAGCGCCCAGGCCAGGAAGAACACCCCGGTTGCCGTGGTGCCGGGGACGCGGTGGCGGTCGAGGTGCCGAGCGTCGGCGGCAGATGCCGCCAGGCGCAGCCGCTGGTCAGCGCGTTCACCACCGCCGTGAACACGGCCCGCTCGTCACACGGAGCGGTCCCACCACCTTGCGGACGAGCAGCGAACGACGGCAGCAACGGGGCGGCCGGCTCCCAGAGTTCATCAGGAACCAGATGCTTCGATAGATCAGCTCCCACGACCGGCATCATGCCGCACGATCATCACGTCACGTGAGACAACCTCTAAGCCTTGACTGGTGCGGCCGACCTGGCGGCCTGCTCGATCTTCGCGCAGTAGGCTGCACGGGCTTCCTCGTCGATCTGTTTCTCGTGTTCGGCGCGCACCCCGGTCCGGCCGTCGAGGCCCTCGCGCAGGATATCGGCGTGCCCGGCATGCCGGATGGACTCGCCGAGGACATGGACCATGATGGCGAACAGGTTCGTGTTGGGATGAGGCTCCGGCCACCACGGCACGTGGCCGGGGGCGTCGAGGGGAAGCTCGTTGATCGTCGCGTCCGAGTGTTCCCACGTGCGCCGGTAGAACCCGATGATCTGATCGCGGGTCTCGTCCTCGGTCGCCCACAGATCGCTGCCGTTGGAGTCCTGCCACCGGGGCAGCGGTTCCGGGGAAGGGCGGTCGAAGACCTCGCCGAAGTACCTGGCCTCGACGGTGGCCACGTGTTTGACCAGGCCGAGGAGGTTGGTCCCGGTCGCTGTCAAAGGTCGGCGGGCGTCGTATTCGGACAAGCCGTCGAGTTTCCAGAGCAGCGCCTTGCGGTCCCGCCGCAGTCTCCCGTGCAGGTTGTCTTTCGCGAATGTATCGATCATGCGGCATGAGCCTGCCATGGGCTGCTCGTGGTCTCAAGATCCCGTACGTGGTCCGCAACGACTGGCGGAGCCGAGGCGTGGCCATGGCCACCGTCCTGACCTGCTACAAGAAGCTCGCGAAACTTGCCACGTGAGACGCCTCTAACTAGGACTCAGCCTGTCCTGGATCCCTAATACCGTTCCGCTCATGAGTCGTAAAGACACGTCAGTATCCACGTTCCGCTACTCGGCTGTCACCTTCGACTGCCCCGACCCCGCCGAGCTGGCCCACTTCTACGGAGAGGCCCTCGGCCTGCCTGTGGTCTTCTCCACCGACGATTTCGTCCTGCTCGGCCAAGAGGGAGCTGCCGGACTGGGATTCAACCGGCTCACCGACTACCGCCGCCCCACTTGGCCAGACCCCTCCCAGGAGAAGCAGGCTCACATAGAACTAGGAGTCGACGACTTGGATTCCGCTCAGACTCGCCTGCTCGCCCTGGGAGCCGTCAAGCCCGAATTCCAACCGGACCCCGACCGGTGGCGGGTCCTGCTGGATCCCGCAGGCCACCCGTTCTGCATCTCCACCTTGGCCTGAGGACGACCTTCCCTCTGAGACTGGTGCATTCTCCGTACTTAGTGGAGCACTCAGAACAGTACGGGGACAGCGATGGCGGCGGCGATGCGGTCTTCGGCACGGGTGAGGTGTTCGTCCCGTGGCGGGGGGGGGGGGGGGGGGGGGGAGCCAGGGGCCCCCAGAAAGGCGGCCAAGGTGCCAAAGGCCTCTCCTCGGGGTTTTTGGTCGTGGTGGTGGTGAGCGCCCAACAGTTTTCCCCGGGAGATG
>NZ_JBVIRA010000030.1:0-49413 GCF_055576575.1 Streptomyces sp. NPDC033270 | reverse complement strand
GTCCCCCCCCTCCTACCGTACTCATCCGCCCTAATCCCCCCCTCAGACGACCACCCCCCCCCCCCCCCTCCCCCCCCCCCCCCCCCCCCCCCTCCCCTCCCCCCTCCCCCCCCTCCCCCCCCCCCCCCCCCGCCAGTGGCCACCAGGACGGCGCGCAGGTGGCCAAGGGCCTTGCTGCGGGGTTGTTGGTCGTGGCTGTGGTGAGCGGCCGGCAGTTGTCCGCGGGCGATGTCGGCCAAGACCATGGAACCCCGGGCGCGCGAGCCACTGCATTGCTGAGGCAGGGCGTTCGGCGAGCATCAGGGCCCGGTGGAGCTCGGTGAATTGGGCGTGGGTCGTGCCGTCGGGGGCAGTGAGTAGTTGGTCGAGACGTTCGCGGAGGATGCAGCGCTGGCATGGGGCTGGGGTGCGCGGGCGGTCGGTAATCCCGCAGGATGGGCAGGGGCGCCACCGTTGGGGACGGCGCCGGGGGTGGACACGCCGGTGGACGGCGGTGTGGACGGCGTCCCGGGCGGAGGTGATTTGCCCGGCCGTGACCTGGCCGCCTTCCGGGCGCTGGTGACGGCGCCGGTACGCGGCTTCGCTGACCGGGTGGCGCCATCACGTGGCCGCCGGGCTGGACACGGTGTCGGCCGGCGGCGGCCGATGGCCGACCGCCTCGGGCTGCACGGTGAACTGCTGGACCTCGGTCACCGACCCGTCGTCCAGGGCCTGCCGGGGGAGAATTACGCCAGCCTCGATCTTCCCCCGGCGGAGAAACGCAAGCGGTGGCGGCTGTCCCCGCCCCCACGTCAGGACGGTTGGGGCGACGCCTACCTTCACCGCCCCGACTGCGCGCAGGCAGCGGCGACGGGCGGGATGGTGAAGGATCAGGAGGCGCTCGCGGCGCTGGCCGGGCGGGACATCGTCACGGTGCCGTGCCCGGTGTGCCACTCGGAACGGTCCTGCGGCATCGGCGCCGAGCCGCGCCCGGCGTTGACCTTCACCCTGGGGCAGGTCACAGCATCAGCGGCATGAGGTTCCACATACACCTGTTCCGCCATCACAAGCTCGTCCGAGAGGCCGACGAATACCGCCGCGCCCAGGAAGCCTGCAACAGCAGACCGGCTTCCGGCAGCGCCGCATCCGGCAAGCCCCGGCTCCTTCGCCTTCGCCTGCTGGCCCGGTGGCGGTCGGTCGGCGGTCGGTTGGCGGGCGGTCCGCCTGACCGTTTTCCCTAAGGGCTGTCCCGTGGGCTGCCGGGTTCCTGCGTGCTCGGCCCCACGGCGGCTTCGACCGGTAGGTCCACCTGCGCAGTAACGAATTGGAGCGAACCGTCAACGCGCTCAAGAGCTTTCGCACCGTTGCCACACGGTGCGGCAAGAGGGCGTATGCCTTCCGCGGCACTGTGGCCGTCGCCGCCATGTGTCTCTGGCTTCGGCCGTAGCGCGCCGGACCGTGTCTACTCCCAGGTGCGTGAGCACAACACGAGGCGGTAGCCGTCCGGATCGGCAACCGTTGCTCCGTGCTCGTCCCAGTACGGGTTGTGCGCGGGAACCCGGGTTCCGCCGGCGGCTACCACGCGGTCGACCAGGGCCTCGTCTATGGGTGTGCCCAGATAGACCACGAACAGGTCGTCCACGGTCGGGGTCGGCTCCAGCGGGTCCTCGGGGTTGTGGGTGAGCTCGAAATGCCAAGCCCCGCCAGGAGGGCCGACCATCAGCAGATCGTGCTCGCCTGGGATCCGCTCGGCGGTCCGCCACAACACGTCGAGCCCGAGGCCGTCCACGTAGAAGCGTTCCGCGGCACCGAGGTCCCGAGAGGGCCGGGCTACTCGGATGTGCATCTTGGAGTCGATCACGCTGAGCCCTCCAGGGCGGCACGCCATACAGGGCTGTCTACGTAATGGTTGTCGAAACGTTCCGCGGACTCGGCGATCTCTTCAGGGTCGGCCTCACCGCGCATCACCCGGCCGAGCAGACGCAGGTAGTCGAACCGATCCATGCCCGGGGTGAACACGAACAGGACGTCTGCCTCGGCGCCGGGCGCCGCGGCGAAGGCGTGCGGGGTGTGCGGCGGCACCGCCAGGAAGTCACCCGCGTTCAGGATGGTGACCTTCTCGCCCACCAGCACCCGCAGGGATCCGCTGATCACGAAGAACAGCTCCGTCGCCTTGGTGTGGAAATGGGCTGGTGCCCCCACCGCTCCCTTGGCGAAGGTTGACCGGTAGCTCGTGAAGCCGCTTCCGGTGCCGTGTGACTCGCCCAGCAGGGTCATCACGCTGCTCGGGTCAGCGCAGGTCTCGGCGTCCGCACGGCGGGTCAGCACGGCCTGAAAAGGGGCCGCGGTCGTGGATCCGGTGGATGTCTTCTCCGTCATGATCACGACTCTACGGTCTAGTGTGACCTGCTGCCTGGGTCAATTCAGTGCTGATTCCGTGGGTCAATGGTCAACTCCACAACCGAACCGGTCCAAGACATCACCGAAGCATCAGGGCCAACTCGACGCAGTGATGCGGCGCCAGAGCTTGCGCACCAGACGAAATCCATCGGGCTCCGCCTGGGCCAACGGGTACGAACCCGAAGCGACGATGATCTCCGCCGCCGTCTGGGTCGCCGCAGGGGAAGCCGATGTCCTGCTGGCGGTGCCGTGGGAAGGTGCCGGTCCCGCAGTCGGTCGATCGGCGAGTCGTCCGAGCCGGCATGGATCGCCCACCCGTCCAACGCCTCGGGCTGCGCTCACGAGGTGGCTCGGCCCGAGATGCTGGGCGGAGTTAGGGCCTGTGTGACGTGGTGATCAGCCAGCTGCGTTGAGGAGGTCGTTGATCCAGATCATCGAGGCTCGTAGGTGGAGGCCGACGAGGTAGCTCTCAGGCGTCTTGTCGTATCGAGTCGCGATGCCCGCCATGCTTTCAGCTTGTTGATCAGGCGCTCGACGGTTCCGCTCCTTGTAGAGGTCGGTGTCGTGGCAGGTGGGGCGGTCGCCCCGGCTTCGGGGCCACCGGTGACGACTCCTCGTTCATCGACACCTGGTCCGTCTACCCCGCCACGCCCCTCGACCGTGATGGACCTCGACACCGATCACTACAGCGTGCTGAAAGAGGCCGGCGTCACCGGACTCGCCTCGGCCATCCGGGCCCGGCTGAACGGCTGACCCGCCGGACGCCGCCCGACGCCTGGGTTTCAGGCGCCGGTCAGCGCCACGGCGGACCGCTTCAGGGCACGCAGCAGCCAGTCGATGTGGTCGGATTCCAGGATCGCCGGCGGGGTCAGCCGGATCACCCTGCTGGCGTTCAGCGTGTACGAGGTCAGCACCCGCTCGCGGAGCATATGGGTCAGGAACAGCCCGGCCAGCGCCTCGGATGTGAACTCGATCCCGATGAGCAGCCCTCGTCCACGAACCTCCCGGATGAGCTGCGGGCCGGCGGCGGCGAGCGCATCGGAAATCTGTGGCAGAAGCCGTCCGCCGAGCTCTCCGGTTCGCTCGATCAGGCGATCCCGCCGCAGCACCTCGATCGTGGTGGCCGCGGCCACGGCCGCGAGGGGATTGCCCCCGTAGGTCGAGGAGTGGAACAACGGGTCCCGATTGAGCACTTCGTAGACCTCGGGCGTAGCCAGTGTCGCGGCAACCGGAACGACCCCGCCGCTGAGCACCTTCCCCGTCGTCAGCATGTCGGGGCGCACCCCTTCCTCGTCGCACCCCCACCATGCGCCGAGACGGCCGAGCCCGGACTGGATCTCGTCCATGGCGAGCAGCGCGCGGAACTCCTCGCACAGCGCGCGCGCCTGCCGGAGATAGCCCTCGGGGGGAATGCGCACCCCACCCTCGGCCTGCACCGGTTCCAGCAGCACGCAGGCCCGTGTCGGATCGTCGCGCAGTGCGGCCTTCAAGGCATCGGCGTCACCGAACGGAACGAACTCCACATCGGGCAGCAGCGGTTCGAGACCGGTCCGGTAGCGGTCGTTGCCGGTCGCGCTGAGCGACCCCAGCGTCTTCCCATGGAAGCCGCCTTGCGCGGCGATCAGCCGGTGGCAGCCGTTCGCCCGGGCGAGCTTTATCGTCAACTCCACCGCTTCCGTACCAGAGTTGGCAAAAAAGACGTACTGCAGACCGGCGGGCGCCACCGAGATCAGTGCCCTTGCTGCGGCTGCCACGTTCGGCTCGATCAGGGCGCGAGTCGACAGGGGATGCCTGCCCAACTGTGCCGCGACGGCGTCGACGACGTCCGGGTGGCGGTGACCCAGGAGGAACACCCCGTACCCGCCACAGTCGAGATAGGGGTTGTCCTCCTCGTCGTAAACCAGGGCGCCTTCCGAACGCACCTCCAGCGGCAGGCCGAGCAGCGAGGCGATCCGGGAGTGGCCGCGATTGACGTGGTCGCGGAGGTGGTCCAGCGCGACCGCCCGCGCCCGGCCGGCGCCCGCGGGGGTCACCGCACCGCTCCCGAAGCGTCGCGTGCATGAGGTCTGCTCGCCTTCGCCCACCTCAGCAGGGAGGCGCGCAGCGTCTCTTTCTGGTCGGGTAGTTCCGCCACATCACTGGGGAACGGGTCGCGTACGGACACGTAGGGGGTCAGCTGCTCGGCGAGGGCCTTGATCATCCTCTGGGTATCCTCCGGCAGGGACTTGAGAAACACCGGCACGATCAGCCGCTCGTACAGATCCTCGTCGACGAAGCGCATGGTCGGAACGGGCCGGCCCAGTTCCTCCGCGACGGTGTGGATCTCACTGATGATCTCGCCGAGTCGCAGGGCGCGGGAGCCGGCCGTCAACCACAGTTCCGTCCTGTCGGACTTCTCTTCGAGGAGCTCGGCGATGTGCCGCGCCACGACGTCCTGAGGCACGAAGTCGACCAGCCGGGTGGGAGCCAGCGGAATGATGGGGACGTGGCCGCCCATCATCGCGCCGCACACCTTGTGGAACCCCTGATGCCTGGCGATATGACCGGTGAGGGAGTCGCCGACGATGATCGAGGGCCGGACGATCACCGCCGACAGGCCACTGGCGCCCACCAGCTCCTCGGCCTGCGCCTTGGTCCTGGCGTAGGCCGGTGTCGAGGAGCCACCGTCGGCGCCCAGAGCGGAGAACGCGGTACTGACGTACACCAGTCGTGCCTCGGACTCCCGGGCGAGTTCGACGATCCGTTGGGTACCCGCGACATTGGTTTCGGCCAGCGTGGGCTCGGCGCCGAAGCTGGTGTCGGCCGCGGCGTGCACAATCACATCGATCACCGCGCAGAATTCCTTGAATTCACTACGGGACAGTCCCAGGCGGGGCAGTCTGATGTCTCCGCGCACGGTCTTCACCCTCGGCGCACTCAGCGCGGTCTCGTGGAGGAGACAGGTGACGTGGTGCGTGCCGAGGTGTGGAAGCAGGGCACTGCCCACCACTCCGGTCGCGCCGGTGAGGAGCACATTCAGTGGTCGGCGCCCGACTTCGGTCTGCTGCCACATGGATGTTGTGTCCTTCCATCGGGAATTCTCCACGGGAGAACGAGCCGGCCGGCTGGGGGCACTGGGGGACACGGGGGGCACTGGAAAGAAGAGATACCCACGGTTCACCTCCGCCCGTCGAGACGGCCGGAAAGCTGTCGGACCCAGCGCACCGTTACGTCAGGAACCGAGGAACATGCTATAGAGGTGTCGGAGCGGCCACCACCGGAGACACCATCAGGCTCGCCCGCCCCTCGGAATGTGTTCACCCGGCACACCCATATCCGGAAGCGGCACTCTTCCCCGTCCCTCGTGCCGTGCCCGTCGCGACTGTCCCCGGATGGCGGAAGGCCGCAGCCCTCGGCAGGCGTAAGTACCTCTTCGGGACCTAGCATGACGGTACGCAATACCTGGCGTTGTCCCCACTGTCGTGGGAGCGTCGCCGCCGTATCTGAAGAGGACATAAGCCGACTCATCGACCGCAATTCCAGTGGGAACGCTGCACCCGGTTCGCGTGGGTATCCCTGACTCGTACTGGACTGCCGAAAATCACGCCTTCCCGTCATCCATAGCTCGGAAAAATTGGGGGCGCAGTGCGCGAGGTCCGCGTTGCTCTTCACATTCCCGGTGCACAGCCGAGGAAGGCATTCGACTCACTCTCGGATTTCGCCAGCTTTCCGAGGCATTCCGATGTGGTGCACTCCGTCTCCCTTGAGGACGGCCCGGACCGCGACCGGATCTCCACCTGGGAAGTCGACTTCGCCGGCGGAGTCCTCAAGTGGCGGGAGCGGGACCGTCTGGACGAGCTGCGCCTGCGGATCGACTTCGAACTCATCGACGGCGACCTGCTCGCCCTGGCCGGCGACTGGACAATCGCGCCGCTCCCGGGCGGGAGCGCGCTCCGCTTCGGCGCCCGCTTCGACCTCGGGGTGCCCGGCATGGCAGACCTCCTGGAGCCCGTCGCCGGCCGGGCCATGACGGACACCGTGACCAAGATGATGCACGGGGTTTTCGGTCCGACCGCAGAGGTCACAGAGTGCCAGGACCTGGCAGTCGCACCTTTGGAGGGTCGCGGTGGTCAGCCCTGAAAGCACGGTAGCGGGCTCACAGGCCCCCTGGCAGGTGGAGGTAGCCGACAGCGTCTCAGAGATCCCGCCGGAAGTGTGGCGGAAACTTGCACCGCCCGACGACCCGATCTACGAGTACGCGATGTTCCAGGCCATGGAACGGACCGGAATCGGCCCGGACGCCTATCGATACCTCGTGCTCAGACAAGGGCAGCAGATCAGGGCCGTCTTGCCGAGCTGCGTCCACCGCGCATTGTCTCTCGAAGACGCACTGGGAAAAGAGGGCCGAGAAGCCCTGCGGCCGCTGCGCCGCATCATGGGCAGACCGCTGCGTATCAGACTCCTGCTGTGCGGACACCTCCTGGGAGAAGGGAGAGTCCTGCGCGCGGACGAACTCGATGAATCTGCACCGCACCTCCTGATCGAAGCGGTGCGCCGACTGTCCGCTTCGATGGGCACTCGGTGGACCATTTTCAAGGACTTCCCCCAGGCGGACCTGGAGTGGCTGGACCCGGCACTGCGAAGAGCCGGATACTTTCGAGCCCCCGGCCTGCCCGACGCCCGCGTCTCCTTGCACGCCACGACTTTCGAGGAATTCGTCTCCACCCTGTCCAGGAACAACCGGAGCACCGCCCGACGCAATCTGGCGAGGTTCTCCGAGCACGACGACGTGACCATGGAGGTGCGCGAGCGATTCGACGATCTCGTATCGGCCATGATGCCGCTCTACGCGGCGGTGCTCGACCATGCGGAGAGCCGACTGGACGTGTGGACACCGGAATTCCTTTCCCTGCTCTCCACCGACCCGAGGATTTCGGCCAAGGCGGTCATCTGCTGGCAGAAGGATCGCATGGTGGCGTTCCTGGTCTGCCTGTTCGGAGAGAAGAGCGCGGTGGCCATCCGGATCGGCATCGACTATGACTGTTCGCGGGAACTGCGCCTCTACCAGGTCACCTACTACCGCGGAATCGACGAGGCGATCCGTATGGGAATGGCCGACATCAACCTCACACAGACCGCCTATGAGGCGAAACGCAAGATGGGGTGCCACCTCGTCCCGTTCGAACATGCCGTGACGCACAGCAACCCGGTGTGCAGGACGATCCTCAGGCACTTGTTCCCGATGGCGCTCAACCGGTCCGGAGGCGGCGGTCAGGACGGGCCGTCGCGGGGCGGAACATAGGTCACGCCTCGCCGATGCGCCGGAACCTGGCTGACTGGGCCGCGCCCGAGTCTGTCGATGCAGAGGAGATCGACGCGGCCGTAGCGGGCGAGGGTCTGGTTGAGCTGCTTCTCGTCGGCGGCCTCGACCAGTTCGTTCACCAGCTTCGCGGCGACGCGGTAGCCCTTCATCGCGCCTTCGGTGCCCAGCGCCAGGCTGTCGCACTCGTGCGGCAACCCATCGGTACCGTACGGCGACGGCTACTGCACCAGGGCGGTGTGCGGGTGCTCCGGAGACGCGGGGCAGGCGTAGATCTGCTGGTTGTAAGCGTCGCCGATGGTGACCTGGGTCGGGGTCGTGGGATCCGGGGGGACGGCATCCGGGGACGAGGCGGCCGCCGCCTGGTCTTCAAGGGGCGTCCAGCTGCCGATGCCAGTCCTGTGTTCCCTCGACGCGATGGTCAGCATCGGCTCCATCGGGCTGTTGCAGACACGGCAGTGCTGGGTGGTGGGATCGGTGAAGCTCCAGGGCGCCCAGCCGCCGACCTTCCAGCCGGGGGAGACGGCCAACTCCCTGTTGTAGTACATCTCCTGCATCCCCTCATAGGCGCTGCCCGGCAGCGCCCCCGCCTTCTGCCGAACACTCCATGCCTCGATCTCCTCGCACAGGTCCGGCTCCAGCTCGACGGTCAGCGGGTACTCGGTGATTTGCTCGGGGGAGAGCAGGCATGGTTCCGGCAGGTAGCCTCTGTGCTGTATCGCGGCGGGCTCCGGAGGCGTGGTGAGGACACCGCCGACCGCGGCGGCGGACCGCCAGAACAGCTCGGTTCTGGGCATGATCTCCCCCGGGTGGTCGAACGGGCACCACAGCACCTGGAGCAGGTCCGCCCCTCCGGGCGGGCGCAGGTCAGGCACCTCACGGACGTACAGCTGGGCCACGGGCAGCAACGCGACCGGACCCGACGGACACGGGTGGCCGGCGTTGATCCGTTCCACCACGGCGCGTTCCTCTGGAGTGTAGAAACGGTCCTCCGGGGGCCGGCTCGTGGCTGCTGACCGGATCTCGCGCAGCAGCCTGACATCCGCCGGTGACGTCGCCGGAAGCACATCCGGCGCCCAGTGCGTGCCGTCGCAGTGCGGCCACGGCTCGGCCGAGGGCCACAGCAGCGGGCCCCCGACCGAGCTGTCCTGGCGGGACGGCGAACCGGGCCGCGGATGCAGCCGGGTCGCCGTCCGGGCCAACGGGCCCAGCCGTGGGAAGACGGCAGCGACGTCGGCCGGCCGTGGCGGGGTGGTACGGGTCATGCCGAACTCCAGGTGGTACCGGACTCTCTCGTGCCTCGGACCGGGCTCAGTTCCCCAGGTTGGGCCCGCCGTCGTAGGGGACGTTCAGCAGGCTCACCTCGTTGAAGACGGGCCACGAGGCCCCGTTGGGCAGCTGAACCTCGGCGCTCATGGTGACACCCTCCGGGATGGTGCTGTCGCCGGTCCGGTAGAAGGGAGTCACCACGTAATGGACGGCGGCGTTCTTAGGCAGTCCCTCCACCGCCGACTGGACCGCCATCTCGTAGTGCCGCATGCTCACCCCTTTGATGTTCAGTCCGATTTGCCAGCACGGGACGAGGTTCGACCAGTTCTGCTTCCCTGCGCCGAGTCCGCCGAGGACGTTGGCAATCAGATGGCACCGGGCCAGGTCGCCATTGGGATACATCTTCCGAGCGTCCCCCCAGCCGGTGATGTTGGCGCGACCAGGCTCGGTCCCCTTCTCCAGGGGGTCCGTCAGGCATGCCTCCGCGGTGGCGGCCCGAGTGCTGGGACGGCTGGGCACGGTCAGGTTGCGACGTTTGATGTTCTGGCTGGTGTTCGAGATCCACCCGGTGCCGCTGGTCCTCGCCGTGCCCGGCCTCTTGGTGAGGCAGGCGGCCTTGCCGTTCCGCCGAGGCGGCGGTGTACCAGGCCCGGGGTCCGAGGCCCCCGATGCCGGAACATTCTGGAGCTCGTCGATGATGAGCTTCACCTCCTGGTTGTAGGCGACGAGCCGACCCTGTTTCGTCAAAGCCCTTTCGAAGACTTTCTGTCCCGGGCTTTCGGTAGCCCCCGGCGCCTGCACCCGCAGGGCCTTGTAACGCCCGTTGGGCTTGCGGACCAGACCGTCGTACGTGGTGGACGGGCTGCCGAGCTGCGCTGCCTGCGACGCGGGGAGCTGCCGAATCGCTTCAGGCGTCAGATATGCCGTACCCGGGTGCATGTCCACGGTGGTGCCGGTCCGCTGGGCGTACGCCTTCAGAGCGGAGGCCTGCGGCTGCCCGGACGGAGTGTCGGCGAGGCCGGCTTCCTGGCTCTGCGCCTGGTCGCGGTACTGCGGCGGGCTGGCGGCGTCGCCGCCCTGGTCCATCGTCGCCGCCGGGTCCGGCGGATTGGCGTCGAAACTCTGCACGGCCTGGGCCATCTCCTGGAGCAACCGCTGTCCCAGGGCCTGTAGTTGCTGTTCCTTGCTCCGGAGTGCGGCGGCCTTCGCGTCGTGCGCCGAGGTGGCGGCGGTGAGCTCGGACTTCTGGGAGCTGAGTGTGGACTGTTCCTGCCTGAGCTGGCTCTGCTCGCTCTGCAGGCTGCTCTGCATGCTCCGCAGCTGGGCCTGCTCGGCTCTCAGCTGGCTCGCCTCGGCATCGTAGGCGGCGGCCGCGGCGGCCTGCGCGGGCAACCGGAAGGTGTGCGGCTTGCTGTTGTGTGCCCTGACCTTCGCACTCAGGGACGCCGAGCGTGAGGTGAAGTTGCTGGCCTTCTGGTTCACGGAAGTGCTCTTGGAGTTGAGCCTCGACGTGGCGGCGCGCAGGGCCTCGGCCTTCTTGGTGAGCCGCTCCGCCTCGGCGACCACCGCCTTCGCCTGCACCGCGAACTCCGCCTCGCGACGGTTGAATTCCTCGACTTCCCGTACGAGAGTCGCCGAAGCGGCCGAGACGTCCCCGGAGGGAACGAGTGGTGCGACGGTGCCCGTCGGCGCCATGGCTGCGGTGGCCGGGGCTGCTGTGCCGACGACCGGCAGGAGCGCCACCAGCACCAGTAAGAGGAAGCGCCGCAGTATGCCCCGGCGGCGAGCAGAAGGCTTGAGCGGGTTCGCGGTCATCGGCTCACCTTCTTGGCGAGGTTGTCGGTGAGCTTCGAGGCGGTCGCCTGGCCGTCACCGGCCTGGCACACCGAGACCTGGATCAGGCTCGTGCCGTTCACCCGGGCCTGGTGGGCGCAGGACCAGTTCGCGCCGGCGTCCTGAGCCGCCGTCCACGCCACGGCGACCTCCGTGGCGGGGTTCGCCTTGTACGTCCACTTCGAGGTACGGCCGGCCTGGTCGGTACGCGTCGAGGACGGGCACTTGGACAGGCCCTTGGTGAGGGTCGAGAAGGCGGCGCCGGCTTCCTTGCTGTCCGGGTACACACCGATCACCTGGTTCACGGTGTAGGAGCCGGTGGCAGCGGAGTCCCGATAGGTAGCCGACAGGAACGCGTTCCAGCCATCCCCGTATACCGACTGGGTCGTCGGACCCGCCGCGACGGCGCAGGCCGACGGCGACACCTTGAGCGCGGCGCCGGGCCGGTCCGACTGGGCGCCGGCGACCAGCGTCGTCCCTGCCACCCGGCTGACGCTGTCAGGGCTGAGGAGGTCTGCTTGGACGGTGCCCGCTGCGATGTGCGGCGGCCCGACGGGCGGCTGCTCCGGCCATAGCCACCATCCGATGCCGGCCAGAATCAGGCAGGGCACGACCGCAGCAACGAGCAGCGGCCAGTGGCGGCGCAGCCCGGCGAGGCCGCGCCTGCCTTCACCCCGTGAAGCGTCCGGCCGCGGCTGCGTACCTGCTTGCTGAGGCAGGGAGGCCGTACCGGATCCCGGCGACCGGCGCTTCGGCTGCAGCGCCCGAAGCAGCCCGCCCGGCCCCGATGCTCCGGAACCGGCCCCGGGCCCGGCAACGCCTGGCGGTGGCCCGGCAGGCCCAGACGGCGGCCCGGCAGGCCCAGGCGGCGGCCCGACCGGACGCGGTGGCACACCGGCTGCGGGCGGTGGCGCGCCGGTCTGCCCACCGGTGCCCGGATCCTTGGCCGGCTGGATGATGAAGTCGGTTTCGTCAGCCACCCTGATCTCCCCCATGGCTCAGATCGCACTCTGTACGAGAAGTCGCACGTAGAGTCACTCATTCGGTGCGCAAGAGCAAGGCCCACCCGTTCGATTTGAGGACATCCTGAGCATTCGTCAAAGCCGTCAACTCCCAGCTATGTACTGGGCATTTGGGCGATGAATGCGCGCCGCGCACGTGATCCGGGTCCGCCTAGGGCGTTTCGTTTGGATCAGCGGGCTGAGCACAAGAAGATGCCTGCGATGTGGAGCCCGGCCGGGCAGATGGTGGCGGTCTTCTCATAGCGGGATGCGATGCCGCGCTTGCGCAGGTGATCGCGGCCTGGTTCGGTCACTACCGTCGTCAACGACAGCATGGAGCTGTGGGGCTGGCGGCGACTGCGTGTCTTCCGTGTGGTGGCTAGGCTGAGTGCCATATGTGGCTGGTATGCGGCGCATGGGGAAGAAGGAAGGCTGTCCGGTGGTTCACCGGGGCGCCGTTGACGTGCGGGAGCGGCAGGCACGCGAATCTCCCCAGGCGTTTGAGGCGTTCGCTGCTTACCGCGGTGATGCGGACGAGTGCGTACGACGGGAGCAGGGTCGTCTGTTCCCGGCTGATCAGCAGCAGGCGTGGCGTGATGTCGCCCGTCGGCAGGCGACGTTGGCGCAGGCGATCTTGGGTAAGGCGGTCGCTGGGCTTCAGGGGCTGGACCCGCGTGAGCTGACTCCGTCGGAGCTGCTGCGGTACTTCCAGGTGGCTGCGGAGATCGAGCGTCGTTCGGCTGGTGAGGAACCGGCTGGTGGCGTCGGGCACGACGAGCCGGAGGACGCTGATCTTGAGTCACTGAGTCACTGAGTCACTGAGTGACGAGGACCGCAGGAGCCGCATGGATCTGCTGCGTTGTGTGAATTGGAGCGGCGTCTTACCGGGGGGGGGCGGGGGGCGCGCAGTGAGTGGCGGTTGGGCGAGCGGCGGGCGATCGAGGGCCTGGCTGATCTGGGCGTGATGAGCCTGGACCAGCTGGCTGCGGGCCGAGGTTGCCGCTCTGGTGCGTGCCGATGAGGTGTCGGCACGTCGGTGGGCGTGCGAAGTGCCGGATTGCGATGGGCTGCCGCATGAAGGGTGGCTGCACCACCACGCCCGTGCGTCGCAGCGGCGGCCATCGTGGCTGTGCGGTGGCGTGCCAGGCGGCCGAAAGCCGACGGCGGCCCGCTGACGCCGTCGGCGGCGGTACGCCAGCATGGTGAACATGCCCGAGAAGCCGAGCACTCCGCGCCGGATCGCCGACGACCACGTCGAGCAGGTGGCCGCCCTCGACCCCCTGACCTCGACCCGACTCGGCCTGCACCCCGAGGACGACCGGCAGCCGGATCTGTCGCCGGAGGGCTTCGAGGCGTTCGCCGAACTCGCCCGGCGAACGCTCTCCGCGCTCGACGCCACCGAGCGGAACGCTGAGAAGGACGGCGTGGTGTGGGAGGACGCCGAGCGGAACTGCGCCCGCCTGCTGCGGGAACGGCTGACCGCGGAACTCGCCCTGCACGAGGAGGGTGACCATTTCCGCGAGTTGCGCAACGTCAGCTCGCCCCTGCACAAGGTGCGGAGCATCTTCACCCTGATGCCCACCGACACCGACGAGAACTGGGCGGCCGTCGCCGGGCGGCTGCGCAATCTGCCGGGCGCGCTGGACGGCTACCGGGCGACCCTGGCCGAGGGTGTCGCCCGCGGGCTGCTGTGCGCGCCCCGCCAGGCCCGTGCCGTCATCGGGCAGCTCGACGCCTGGACCGGCCAGGACGTCGGCTGCGCAAGCTGGTTCGCCGAGTTCGTCGCTGCCGGTCCGGTTCGGCTCAGGCCCGAGCTGGACACCGCCGCCGACCGGGCGACGACCGCGGTGGCCGGCTTCCGCGACTGGCTGCGCGGCACCTACCTGCCCGCCGCGCACGGCACCCGGGACGCCGTCGGCCGCGAACGCTACCTGCGCTCGGCCCGCTGGGCCAACGGCACTGATCTGGAACCGGCCGAGGCGTACGCCTGGGCCTGGGAGGAGTTCCACCGCACGGTCGCCGAGATGCAGGCCGAGGCCGGGCGGATCCTCCCGGGCGCCACGGTCCGGGAGACCATGGACCACCTGAACCGGCACGGTCACGCCATCGTGGGTGAGGAGAACATCCGCGCCTGGCTCCAGCAGATCATGGACGAGGCGATCGACGCCCTCGACGGCACCCACTTCGACATCTCCGGCCCGCTCCGCCGGGTCGAGTCGAGGATCGCGCCCCCGGGCAGCTCGGGCGCTCCCTACTACACCGGCCCCAGCCTCGACTTCAGCCGCCCCGGACGCACCTACCTGCCCACTCTGGGCCAGCAGACCTTCCCCACTTGGGAGATCGTCAGCACCTGGTACCACGAGGGCGTCCCGGGGCACCACTTGCAGACTGCCCGATGGATCGCCGCCGTCGACCGCCTCAGCCGCTACCAGATCACCCTAGGTGCGGTCAACGCCGACAAGGAGGGCTGGGCCCTGTGCGCCGAGCGCCTGATGGACGAACTGGGCTTCCTCACCGAACCCGCCCGCCGCCTCGGCTACCTGGACAAGCAGATGCTCCGGATCATCCGCGTGATCGTCGACATCGGCATGCATCTGGAACTCGCCATTCCCGCCGGCTCCGGCTTCCACCCCGGCGAACGCTGGACCCCGGACCTCGCCACCGCGTTCATGGCCGCCCATCACGGAAGCGACACCGCCCGCCGCACCAGCGAGATCGACCGCTACCTGGGCTGGCCCGGCCAGGCTATCGGCTACAAGTTGGGAGAGCGCGCCTGGCTCCAGGGCCGCGACGCCTCCCGCCGCCGCCTCGGCACCAGCTTCGACCTGCGGACCTGGCATACGAAGGCGCTCACCCAGGGCTCGCTCGGCCTCGCCGACCTGGCCGACAACCTCGCATCGTTGTAACAGGGCTGGGGACGGCGCCGATTGCGGTGTGTCACGGACGGGCGAGCTCGCGTGACAGATCGAACTCGGACCGCAACCCGTAGGGAGTCCCGTGACCCACGTACGCGACCAAGCCTCACCGATCGGCATCGCCGAGTTCGCTACCGCTCCGTCGGCGGTCGTCGTCCACGACCCGGTGGAAGCCGGCGCCATCAAGCACCTCACCACCCGCAAAGCCTGATCTCCGCCATCCGTCTCACCGAAACCGGCACACAGAAGGTGAAGATCCTTGACGCGTTGCGGGACGCAGGCATGCGGATGATTGACGTCACCCAGGATGAGTCCCTGTACCGACAGGCAGCCAACTGCCTGTGCCTGGGCGGCCGCCGGATCATCTGCTACGACATGACGTCCTCAGCGGTCGACCGGTTCGCCGCTACCGAATGGCGACGAGCGGGCCGTCGGCCATTGCGTCGGGGTGCCCCCGCGACGCGACCACCGCCCCGGCCATGGCACACGCCCGGGCCGGGGCGCCGGCGAGGGCGCAGCCGCGCCAGGGGGTGTTGAGGGTGTGAGCGACGGTGTGGTGGTCCGTTACGGCCGCAACGAGGGCCGTCCGCCTTACGGGCTGATCGAGGACGAAACTAGGTCGTGTCTCTTCGATCACGCGATTCGTCGGGTTTGGGTACGGGATCAGCATGTGGCGGGTGTTGACGGGTTGACCGCGCAGATCCATTCGGCGGCCGGCGGCAGCGGCCATCGCGGGAGTCGACGGCCAGAGAATTGCGTCGAACGCGGAGTAAATCTTTGAGAAGGTCGTGAGTGCCCCGGATCTACTGCGAAAGGAAGCCCGTGCCGAGTGCCGTCACGTTGATTCGCTCTGCGTCTCTGTCCGATGTCGCTGAGTACGCCTACGCGGCCACGGCTCCAGCCGAGTCGCGGCTGATCTTCCTCGCCGGAGCCTGCCCGCTGAATGAGGACGGCTCCACTGCGGCGATCGGAGACGTCGCGGGGCAGGCGGCCAAGGCTGTGGAGAACATGCGGACCGCTCTGGCAGAGTCCGGCGCGTCACTGCACGATGTCATCAGCACTCGCGTTCTCGTTGCCTCCCACCGGCGGGAGGACCTGGTGACGGCGTGGGAGGTGGTCCGGAACACGTTCGGCGACCATGACGTGCCCAGCACGTTGATGGGTGTCACCGTGCTCGGCTACGACGACCAGCTCGTAGAGATCGAAGCCATCGCCGCTGTGCTCGATTCTTGAGCCGAAGGAACATCCCTGCCACGGTGACCGACCGGCCCGCACATGTTCTGGCTCCGATCATGACCGGAGCCAAATGAGGAGGGTGGCGGCGGTGACGGTGCCTAGATAGACGTACCCGCGCTTGTCGTAGCAGGGGGCTCGCTCAATTGCCGGCCGGAAGCTGGTCGAACATTTGGGCGACGAGTTGTTCGTGCTCAATGAGCGGCTGAGGCCGGGCACGTCAAAATTCAGGGCGCGCCCAGCCGCACTGGGTCGTCACGCTGCAAGGCTGCACCGATGTGGGTGAGGCAGTTCTCGCCGCCCGAATCGAGCGGGTCCCCGAGGAGGGAGCTTCCGGCCGCACGAATTGCCGGACGTGATGCATGTCGGCTCCGTGTGTCCGCCGAACGGGCCTTCTCCCGTAGCAGTGCGGTGGATCTCCCGTCATGTCGCGCTGCCGCATGTAACGGTTGGCGTCGCCCCTGGCTGCCGGTGCCGTCCTCACCCAGGTGGTCCGCACATGAGAGACGGGCTCTTGAAAGGGACGTTCGCCGTGGACTCGCCTGAGCTTGCCGGAATCCCTTCTTCGGCCGGACCGCGCTCTGGCTACACGCTTTCGCTGGCACGGCTCGAACGTGACGTCCAGGCTGCTCAGAGGCTTCGCTACCGCGTATTCGTGGAGGAATTGGGAGCCCGGCTCAGCACACCGTTGGCCGGCCACGACATCGACGGGTTCGACGAGCACTGCGACCACTTGCTCGCCCACGAAGCAGCCACAGGATCCCTGGTCGGCACCTGTCGGTTGCTGCCGCCCAAGGGGGCGGGAACTGCTGGGTGTCTCGTCGCCGAGGAGAACTTCGACCTGACGGCACACGCACGACTCCACGGCGATCTCCTGGAAATCAGCAGAGCCTGTATCCATCCCGCTCACCGCGGTGGCACCCTCGTCCCGTTGATGACACTCGGCGTCGCCCACTACGCCCTCCGAGCCGGGCTCGGGTGGGTTGGTGGGAACTGCCGGGTGCCGCTCGGCGGACGCGGCGAACTGGCCTCGGCGGTATGGCAGATGGTCGCATCGCGGCATCTGTCTCCCGAGGAGTACCGGGTCAGTCCACGGACACCCCTGCGCCGGACGGACGTCACCGCGCCGCCGGACCCGAGTCTGATTCCGCCGCTGGTGCGCGGTGCCCTGTCGCTCGGCGCGTGGGTATGCGGAGAGCCCAGCTACAGCCCCAGATCCGACACAGCCTTCTTGTACGTATTGATGTCGATGCACCGTGCCGATCCGACGCAGCTTCGTGACCTCCCCGGCCTCACCTTTCTGTGAGACCGACGCTGTGACACCACATCTGTGACACCGAACGTCGTCACTGGCCGATCACGCCCAACATACAAGGACTGTCCATGACGCTGCCTCCGCCCGATCTCTCCGACCCGATCGCCGTGGTGGGCGCCTCCTGCCGTCTGCCAGGCGGGATCAGCACGTTGGACGGGCTGTGGTCCGCGCTCGTCGAGGGGCGAGATCTGGTCGGTGAGGTACAGCCGGACCGGTTCGACCCGGCCCGCTGGCTCGATCCCACTCCGTGGCGCCCGGGGAAGACGTACACCGTCGCCGGTGGGTTCCTGGACGACATCCATGGTTTTGACGCCGGGTACTTCGGGATGTCGCCGCGTGAGGCCGGGCGTCTGGATCCGCAGCAGCGGCTCTTCCTGGAAATGGCGGTGGAGGCGCTGGATGACGCCGGTATCGCCGCCGCGTCGCTCGCCGGGTCCGACACGGCGGTGTACGCGGGCGTCTCCAGCCCGTCCTTCGGGGTGATGCAAGGGCTGCAGGCGATGTCGACCGATCCCTACACGATGACGGGTGGCGCCCTGTCGAACGTCGCCAACCGGGTCTCGTACTTCCTGGACCTCCATGGGCCCAGCCTCGCTGTGGACACCGCCTGCTCGTCCGCGCTGGTCGCGCTGCACCACGCCTGCGAGGCGGTGCGCACCGGGCGCTGTGGGATGGCGCTGGCGGGCGGTGTCCACGTCCTGCTGAGCCCCTTCGAGTTCCTGGGGTTCGCCAAGGCGTCGATGCTTTCCCCCACCGGGCGCTGCCGTACCTTCGCCGCGGCGGCGGACGGCTATGTACGCGCCGAGGGGGGCGGTCTCGCGGTCCTCAAACCGCTGTCCCGCGCGCTGGCGGACGGCGACCGCGTGCACGCGGTCATTCTCGGCAGTGCCGTCAACACTGATGGACGCACACCGGGACTGGCTCAGCCCAGCCCAGACGCTCAGGCGGAACTGTTACGCGAGGTGTACGAGGCGGTGGGCGTCGAGGCCGACGCGGTCGCGTATCTGGAGATGCACGGCACCGGCACGCCGACCGGAGACCCCACGGAGTGCCGTGCCGTCGGACAGGCCCTCGGCATGAGGCGGACACCGGGCCGGGTGCTCCCGGTGGGGTCGGTCAAGAGCCACCTGGGCCATCTGGAACCGGCGTCCGGCATGGCCGGGATGTTCAAGGCCATGCTCGTCCTTCGGCACAAGCGGGTGCCCGCGAACCTCCATGCCCTCCCGCTGAACCCGCAGATCGACTTCGACGGCCTGCGGATCGCCCCCGTCACTGAAACCCGTCCCCTGGACCAGCCGCCGGGCGGACAGCCCGTGGCCGGTGTGAACTCCTTCGGTTTTGGCGGCGCGAACGCCCATGTCGTCCTCGCCGCCGGCCCCGAACGCCCGCAAGCCGCACATCGCGAGGTAACAGGTCCGCTGCCGGTCGTGGTGTCAGCCCGTACCCCCGAGGCGGCTGTCACGGCGGCCCGCCGCATGGCCGAGCGACTCGACACCTGCGCGGAACAGGACTACTACGACCTGGCGTACACCGCGTCCCGCCGGCGCGGCCACCACGAACACCGGGCAGCGGCGCTGGCGGACAACCCTGTCGAAGCGGCCGCCATCCTGCGTCGGTTGGCAGCCGGGGAGCAGCATGTCGCGGGCGCTCTGGCGGCCGCTGCTGAGCGGGGTCAGGTCGCGCTGGCGTTCTCCGGCAACGGGTCGCAGTGGGCCGGGATGGGGGCGGACCTGCTGGCGGCCGAGCCGGTCTTCCGGGAAGCGGTGGCCGATGCGGACGAGGCGCTGCGCCCGCTCCTTGGTTGGTCGGTGCTGGAGGAACTGACCACCGACGCCGGGTCCCGGCGGCCGGACACCACCGATGTCGCCCAGCCGCTGCTGTTCGCCGTGCAGGTCGGGGTCGTCGCGATGCTCAGGGGCTTCGGTGTCCGGCCGGCCGGGGTGGTCGGGCACAGCTCCGGTGAGATGGCCGCCGCGTGGGCCGCCGGTGTGCTCGAACTGGACGCCGCGGCGCAGGTGGTCGTGGCACGCTCCCGGGCGCAGGCGTCCACGGCCGGGGAATGGGGCATGGCGGCGGTCGGCGCGGACGAGGAGTCCGCCCGGCTGCTGCTGGAGCCGTATGCCGGGCGGCTGGAGATCGCCGGGGTCAATACCGCGCGGGACGTGACGGTCAGCGGGGACAAGGCGGCCCTGGCGGCACTGGGCCGGGACCTTCGGCGACAGGACGTCTTCTTCCAGGACCTGGGCCTGGGGTACGCCTTCCACAGCCATGCCATGGACGGCTTGGAGGACGACCTGCTGGCAGCACTGGCCGGCCTGAAGACCCACCGCGCGCACACGCCGTACGCGTCGGCCACCACGGGGACCGTGCTGGCCGGTCCCGAGATGGATGGGGCGTACTGGTGGCGTAATCTGCGCCACCCGGTGCTGTTCGCGTCGGCGGTTGGCCAACTGCGCGAACTGGGCTGCGACATCTTCCTCGAGGTCGGACCGCATCCGGTGCTGAGCGGCTACCTGCGGCGGTCGACGCGCGCTCAAGGGCTCTCCTCCCCGGTCGCCGTCGTGCCCACCGTCAGCCGTGACCTTCCTGGGCCGGTGGCGGTGCGCACCGCGGTCAGTCATCTGGTGGCGGCGGGGGCCCAAGGTGTTACGGACGCGTTCCTTTCCCGGCCCGGTCGCGTGGTGGATCTGCCCGCCTACCCCTGGGAGCGCGAGTCCCACTGGAACGGCAGCCCCGGTGTGTGGGTGCGCGGCTGTGGTGACGGCACCGTCGACCACCCTCTGCTGGGCGAACGCGCGGCCGTGGCCGAGCCCACCTGGCATGGCGCCTTCGACCCCGCACGCGCTCCCTGGCTGGCCGGCCACAAGATCGCCGACGCCGTGCTCATGCCCGCAACAGGCTTCACGGAGATGGTGCTGGCCGCCGGCCGGCGGGCATGGAACACCGCCGTGGAGGTCACCGATCTCATCATTCCCCGAGCGCTCGTCCTGCCGTTCGACGACGCCCGGCAGGTCCACATCCAGACCACGCTGTCGACAGACGACGGTCTGGCCCGGATCGCCAGCTGCGGCGAAGGCACCGATGCCTGGCAGGAGCATGCCCGGGGACGGGCCCGGAGACTGCTCGAACCCCGGCCCGAACGCATCGACGTCGACGGTCTCGCGGACGGACTGACCGAGCGCCGGACGCCGCAGGAGTTCTACCGCGGGATCGAGCGGGCGGGCGTCCGGTACGGCCCGGACTTCCTGGTGCTGAGCGAAGATCTCCTGATCGGCGAGGACCAGGCCCTGACCCGCTACACCACCGAGGCCGATCTGTCCGGCTACGAGGCACACCCCGCTCTGCTGGACGGAGCCGTTCAGACCGGCCTTGTCCTGCTGGAGGACCTGGCCGTGCAGGGGGTTCCGCATCTCCCCGCGTCCGTCGACCGGGTCCGTGCATGGCAACCGCTGCCTGCCGCCGGCCTCTTCCACGCTCGACTCCGGGCCCGGTCCGCACGTGAGTCGCTCCTGGACCTCACCGTCCTCGACACCGACGGGCAGGTCTGTCTGCTCCTGGAAGGTGTCCGACTGCGGCGGATCGACAAGCCCAAAACCGCCGGCGCCCACCACGTCACCGTGATGCGCGCGGCCTGCCGCCCCGGCCACGGTCCAGGCCCAGCCCGCTGCCCAGCCCCCACAAGGTCGCGCGCGCGTGCGGACCCGGCGTGAACGAACTGCGCTCGTCCCTACGCCGCAGCGACCGCGCCCATGCCTTCGACGTGGCACGAGAACTCGCAGCGCACTTCGGTACGGCGGCGATCGCGAACGTACTGCCCGACGCGGGCACCAACGGCTTCACGGTGGCCGATCTGATCGAGGCGGGTGTACCGGACGGGCACGCGAAGCTGCTCGGCCTGCTGTTGAAGACGGCGCAATCCCACGGGCTCGTCGCCTCCGACGCCCACGAGTGGCGGATCGTACGCCCTGCCGTCCCGCAGGAGCGCTTCCGCGAACTCGCCGGCCGGCATCCGAGCCTCGCCGTCGAGCTCACCTTGCTCGGCTCCTGCGGCGCGCAACTGCCCGACGTGCTGCGAGGCCGCCAGGCCCCGGAGGACGTGCTGCTCACCGAGACCAACCGGCCCCTGCTGGAGGAGATGTACACCGGGGGCGGCATGTCCTGGTTCAGCGCCCGAGCAGCCCGCACGGCCCTGGAGACCCTTGTCAGCGCCTGGCCCGCCGACCGGCCCCTGCGCATTCTGGAGGTCGGCGCGGGAAGCGGCGGCACCACCGGGCTCCTGCTGCCCGTACTGCCGCCCGAGCGAACCCACTACGTGTACACCGACGTCTCCGAAAGCTGTTTCCCCCGGGCCCAACGGCGCTTCCGCGCCCATGACTTCGTCAGCTACCGGACGCTGGACCTCGACCAGGACCCCGTGACGCAGGGGCTGCCCGAGGCAGGATTCGACATCGTGGTCGCCGGCCACGCGCTGCACACGGCAGGGGACGTGCAGCGCACACTCGGCCACATCGGCCGGCTCCTCTCGGACGGCGGCCACCTCCTCGCCACCGAGAACCACGACCCGGCCGCCTCGGCACTGCTCTTCGGTCTCCTCCCCGGCTTCTGGCAGCAGGACGACACCGGTCTGCGGCCTGACGGGCCACTGCTGTCCGCCGACGCGTGGACAAAGGTCCTGGCACACGCCGGCTATGACGACGCGGTCGTGCTGGGCCAGAGCGAACACGACGCCTCCGTCCTCCTCGCCCGGCGACCGCACCGCACCGAACCCGCAAGCGCCACGGTTCCGGCCGCGTCCACCGCAAAGACGCGCGCCTGGCTCGTCGCCGCGGAGCCGCAGCACGACCTGCTCGCCGACGCGCTCGTCCGACAGCTCCGCACGAAGGACGGCCCGGACGTGTGCCGCGCCGCACTGAGCACCGAACCCGCCGACTGGTCGACCCTGCTCGACAAACGGCCCGGGGAGACCGGAGTCGTCCTGCTGCTCGGCCAGGACACCGACGCCTGCCCGGACCTGGACATGGACCGTACCGTGCGCCGCCTCGCGACGCTCAGAGCCCTGGTCACGTCCGCCTCGCGACGCAACGATGTCGACCTGTGGCTGGTCACACCCCCGACCGGGGCGCTGCCGGCCCCCGAACGCCCCCTGGCCCCCGAGACCGCGACGGTTTGGGGCGTGGGACGCTGCCTCGCCGCTGAACACCCTCAACTGTCCGTCCGCCGCATCTCACTGGATAGCGGAGACCGGCCCGAGACGGACGCCGCCCGGCTGGCCGTGGAACTCGCCGACCCCACCGCCGAGGACGAGATCCTGCTCACCCCCTCCGGTCGCTTCGTGCCCCGGATCCACGCCCGACCCGCGCACACGACATCCGGACCGACCCCGGAGGCAACCCCCTTCGCGCTGCGGATGCGCACCCCCGGGCGCGCCTACCAGCTGGCATGGGTGCCCGCCGACGTTCCCCGTCCCGGGCCGGACGACGTGCTCATCTCCGTACGCGCCGCAGCACTGAACTACCGCGACGTCCTGCAGTCCCTCGGCATGATCCCGCTCAGCGCCCCCAAGGACGGGGCGGCCGGCAAGGACGGCGCCCTCGGCCTCGAATGCGCCGGGGTGGTCACCGCGGTCGGCTCCCGCGTCAACGGGATCGCGGTGGGAGACAAGGTCTTCGGATTCGGCTCCGATACCCTGCGCTCCCACGCCACCATCCAGGCATCCCTGGTCGGTCATGTCCCCGACGGCATGGACTTCTGCCGGGCCGCCACGCTGCCCGCCGTGTACCTCACCGTCCATCATGGCCTGCACCGTCTCGCCCGGCTCGCGCCCGGCGAGACGGTCCTGGTACACGGAGCAGCCGGCGGCGTCGGCCTGGCCGCGCTCCAGTACGCGGCACACGCAGGCGCCCAGGTCATCGCCACCGCCGGCACCCCCGCCAAACGCGACCTGCTACGGCTGCTCGGAGTCCGGCACGTACTGGACTCCCGCTCCCTGGACTTCGCCCACCAAGTGAAGGACCTCACCGGCGGCCAAGGAGTCGATGTCGTCCTCAACTCCCTGGCCGGCGAAGCCATCAGCCGGGGCCTGGAGACGCTCAGGAGCGGCGGCCGCTTCATCGAACTGGGCAAACGCGACCTCTACGGCAACAGCCGACTGCTGCTGCGCCCCTTCCTCAACAACCTCACCCTGTCAGCAGTGGGCGACGTCAACGAACTGCTCACCCACCACCCGGAGATCGCGAGCGTCGAAGGGCCCGAAATCACCGAGCGGGTACGCGACGGCGTCTACCGGCCCATCCTGCATCACGTCTACCCCGCCGATCGGATCACCGACGCGTTCGAGGCCCTGCAGCACTCACGCCACATCGGCAAAGTCGTCATCTCCCTGGACCCTGCGCCGCACCTGGAGTACGAGCCCACACCAGTCACCCTGGATCCTCAGGGGACCTACCTCGTCACCGGGGGACTCGCCGGCTTCGGCGCCGCCACCGCCCAGTGGCTCACCAGGCAAGGAGCACGCCGCCTCGCACTGACCGGCAGGCGCGGTGGGGACACGCCCGGAGCGCCCGCGCTCCTCGACGCGCTGCGCCGGCACGGCGTGCATGTCACCACCCATGCCGCAGACGCCTCCGATGCCACGGCCATGCGCACCGTCCTGGACGCCGTCGACACCCCTGAACACCCGCTGCGGGGCGTCGTCCACGCAGCCGCGGTGTTTGACGACGCGCCCTTGACGGAGCTGACCGACGAACGCCTCAGGCAGGTACTGGCTCCCAAGGCGGCGGGCGCCGCCGTCCTGGACGAACTGACCCGCGACCGTGACCTCGCACTGTTCCTGCTGCACTCCTCGGTCACCGGGCTGATCGGCAACCTGCACCAGAGCAACTACGTGGCGGCCAACGTGTTTCTGGAGGCCCTGGCCCGGGCCCGCCGCTATGCGGGACGGCAGGCGCTGGCTGTCGGCTGGGGAGCCGTCGCCGAGGTCGGCCACGTGGCCCGGAACGACATGGGTGAATACCTGCGGGGCATCGGTCTGCCCCCTGTCCCTCCCGCCGAACTCCTGCAGCCGCTCGGCTCCCTCCTGGCCGACGGCAGCGATGTGACTGTCCTGGCCGAGGTCGACTGGAACCAGGCACAGCGTCTGAGCCCGGCCGCCTTGGCCGCCCGCTTCTCCACAGTCCTGCCCGCGGACCAAGTCGTCCACCGGACCGACGACAGCCTGCTCCGGCAACTGGCCACGGCGACGCCCGAGGACGCCCTCTCCCTGCTCACCGAAGCCCTCACCGAAAACCTCGCGAACATCCTCCAGACGACCACAGACCGACTGTCGGCCGACCGGCCCCTGGCACAACTGGGTCTGGACTCTCTCATGGGCATGGAGCTCAAGAGCGCCATCCAGCAGAGGTTCGGCTGCGAATTCCCCATGCTGGAGATCGTGAACAGCGCCTCGATCAGCGACCTCGCCCGACGCTGCCTGCACCGGCTGAACCACCGCCCGACAAGCCCCTCAGGAGCACCCTCACAGGAGCCGCAGCCCACCGGTCTCCACGGCCCGGCAGTCGCAGCACAACCGGAACCAGCAAGCAAAGAATGAGCATGAACCGCACCACCGAAGCCGTGACGAAACCATCGGAACTCACTGGCGGTCGCACGCACCCACTGCGTTCGGCCGACAGGCGCGCTGCCGGCCCTCGCTTCCCCCACTGCCCGGTACCTGTCCGTCCGGGTCTCTCGACGCCGCCGGTCCAGCTCACCTTGCCGAAGACCGCCGGGCCAGCAGACGGCCCCAGTCAGGAGTCAGCTTGCCCATGGACCGCCCTAACCGGTACGCGTGCTCCACCCGCCCTGGTCTGTCCGCACTGTTGGAACGGGTCGCGTGCTTCAGTGTGCGCAGACGGCGGGAGATCCTCGTTGCTGCCGTGCTGGTGGTGATCGTCAGCGTTCCGTCCACACTTGGCCTGTCCTCGCGCCTGGTCAATGGCGGATGGATTTCCCAAGACTCCGCTTCAGCACGTGCGCGAACCCTCTTGGACACGAAATTCCATGCGGGTCCGGCGGACGTCCTGCTCCTGGTCCGCGCGAACACGTCGGTGGACAGTGCCCCGGCCCGTCAAGCGGGAGCAGCACTGACTGACCGTCTGCGCAAACAGCCAGGTGTCATCGGCCTCGAGTCGTACTGGACCGGCTACCGCGCGCCCAAGCCGACGGCGACTGTCGGCAGATCGAACGCTGCGCAGCCCGCCGTGGCAGAGGCATCCCGGCTCCGCTCGGCGGATGGCCGCGCTGCCCTGGTCGCTGTGCGCCTAGAGGGTGATACCCATCAACGGCGCATCACCACTGACCGCATCCTGAGCTACGCGAACGGCCGCCACGGTTCACTGCTCGTGCAGGCCGCCGGCGCGGCCGTCGTCTCCCGCGCGCTGGGGGAGCAGAGCGAAAGAGACCTGGTCCGGACCGAGATGCTCGCGCTTCCCGCCACCTTGCTGCTGTTGGTGCTCATCTTCGGCAGCGTCCCGGCCGCCTGCCTGCCCCTGGCCGTCGGCCTGGTGGCCACATCCGGCAGCGCGGCCCTGCTGCGTGCTCTGACCACGGTGACCGAGGTGTCCACCTTCGCGCTCAACATCACCACGGCGGTGGGGCTCGCTCTTTCGGCCGACTACAGCCTGTTCCTCGTCACCCGGTACCGCGAGGACATCACTGCGGGGTACACCCACGACGATGCGCTCAACCGCTGCGTCCGCACGGCAGGACGCATCGTTGTCGTCTCCGCCGCTGCCGTGGCACTTTCACTCCTGGGACTGCTGTTCTTCCCCCTCTACTTCCTGCGCTCACTCGCCTACGCCAGCATCAGCGTGGCCATCCTGGCAGCCGCGGCGTCCTTGCTGATCGTCCCCGCTGGACTGGCCTGCTTCGGCCATCGCATCGGCCGTGGCGACGTGCTCGCCCGATGGCGACGTGGTACCCGTTCGAAGGGCGGAGCCTGGCAGCGACTGGCGCTGGCCGTCATGCGCCGCCCTGTCTCGGTCACCGTGGCCTCCGCCGGGCTTCTGGCGGCCCTCGTACTGCCCTTCCACCACGCCGCTTTCGGCTTCAGCGACGAACGAGGACTGTCCCCCGACGCTCCCGTGGCACAAGCCGCGCGCGCCCTGCGCACTGCCTTCCCCCAGCCAGGTACGCAGATCGACGTGGTCCTCCCAGGCCGGCGTCGCGCCGCCGAATCGAACAGCCCGGGCAGCACGACCGCACTGGACGCCTACGCCCGGAGCCTGTCACGGCTGCCGGGCGTGCAGGCACTGCGCACAGCCACCGGCGAGTACCTCAACGGTGCGCCGGCCAGTCCTGTCTGCCACCCACCCGCGAACACCACCGCCACGTCGTCCGGCTGTCCCCTGTTCCAGCGCTACCGCAGTCAGTCCGGCGTGTGGCTGTCCATCACGACCTCCAGCGACACCTACGCGCCCTCCACAGTGGACCTGGTGCGACGGATCCGCGCCCTGCCTGCCCCAGCGCGCCCCCTGATCGGCGGGCCGACAGCCGAATTCCTCGACACCCAAACCATCGTCTCGCAGCGCATGCCCGCCGCTCTCATTCTGGCCACCGCAGCGACTTTTCTGTTGCTCCTCGCCTACACCCGCAGCCTGTTCCTGCCGTTGAAAGCGCTCTGTCTCAACCTGCTCAGCCTCACCGCCACCTTCGGCGCCATGGTCCTCATCTTCCAGGACGGGCACTTGCGCTGGCTCGTCGGCGACTTCGTCCCCACGGGCACGATCGACGTGATGATGCCCATCGTGGTCTTCTGCCTGGCATTCGGTCTGTCCATGGACTACGAGATCCTGCTCCTGTCCCGCATCATGGAAGCCCGCACCCGTACCCGTGACACCGTGCAGGCCACCGCAGTCGGCCTGCAAGCCGCGGCACCGCTCTTCATCGCCTCCGCCGCCCTGGTCGTCACCGTCCTGCTGGCCCTGGCCACCGCAGAGGTCGTCTCTGTGAAACTCATCGCTGTCTGCACGACCCTGTCCGTCTTGCTGGACACCGTACTCATCCGGCCGCTGCTCGTGCCCGCGGTCATGAAGCTCGCCGGATCCGCCAACTGGTGGCTTCCCCACCCCTTGCACCGCTTCCTGCCGCCTCGCCACGTGGCTGCAACCGTCACAGGGCCCTTCGCCACGTCGCCCCCGACACCTCCTTGTCATGGGAGTCCGTGACGGAGCCGACGAGGCGGCGGCACCGATCTCGGCGAGCCGGCCGGAGTACCGGATGGAAGCGCCTTGCGCGCCGCGGTCACTGCGATGGATCAGCAGATTCTTCGTCTGCTGGCGGTACAGCCCGCACAACCATCTGGCCTGCTGAAACGGCGACAGCGACGGCTATCGGCGTGGCGTTGGTCCGTGAATGGGCCGGATCTTGATGTCAGCTGGAGCGTGTTGTACAAGGCCGTGGGCAGGCCGGTCACCCATCAGCGCCGGCAGGAGCTTGACGACGGTCTGCAGCGACGCGAGCAGACGGGAAGGCTGCCGGGGTCACCTCGATCTCGGCCATCGCCGTGGCGTACAGGAGGTAGCGGCGGCGTGCTTCGCCGTGGCGGCCCGTGGTGGTCAGCAGGGAGACCAGGCCGAGATGGGCGTCCTCGTCGTAGGGGTCGCGCTCCAGGAGCCGCAGGATGTAGTGCGCCTCGGAGTGGTGGTCGTCGCTCTCGGCGGCGGCCGCGGCGAGTTGGGTGAGGAGTTCCAGATAGACGGCCTGCGCCTCCTCGCGCAGGCCCGCCGCCCACGGCGCGTACGGCTCGCCCTCCAGCACGTCCCCCCGGTACAGCCCCTCGGCGGCGGCCAGGGAGGCGAAGGCGCCGCTTCCGGTGCGCCGCGCACTGCCGATCGCATGGCGGGCGGCGGCCAGGAACTCCTGTACGTCGACGCGGAGCCGGGCCAGACCGACGACATGCTTGTCGGCGGTGATGAAGTGGTCCTGCGGCATCCGGCGTCCGGGGTCGAGCACGAGCCGTACCGTCGACAGGGCGACCGACAGACGGTTGGCGCAGCGGGCCGGATCCTCGTCCGGCCACAGGGTGTCGATCAGGACCTCGCGGGACGTGGGCAGGCCGCGCCGGGCGACCAGCACCTTCAGCAGATCGCGGGCCTTCTTCGACTGCCACTCCTCGGCACCCACCGGTACACCGTCCCGGATCACCCGGAAGCCGCCCAGGACGCGGACGCTCACGCACGGTTCCTGGTCCGCCATGACCCGGTTGAGCAGACCGGCCGCCTCGGCCGCCGCGGGCGACACGCCGAACTGCCTCAGCCAGAGCGTCGCTTCACGCAGCGCCTGAACCGGGCCCTGTGCCGGCGCGGGACGCAGCCGCGCCCGGGCCACGGCCACTCGCGCCACCGCCAGCGGACGCTGCGCCGTGGCCCACAACGCCTCCGCGTCGTCGAGGAGCCGCTGCCGCGCGTGCTCGTCGGCCGGGCACATCGCCTCCAGTTCGAGGATCTCCGCGCACGCCGTCCGCGAGATCTGCGCGGCCGGTTCCCCGGCCGCCTGCCGGGCCGCCTCGGCCGCCGTCTCGGGGCGGTTGTCCGCGAGAGCGATCCAGCCGCCGGCGAGCAGGGCACGGATCCGCTGTGGGCCCACGCACCCGTCGGCCGCCCGGCGCGCCAGCACAGCCGCGGTACCGGGCGCGTCGGTACATCGTGTCAGCGCCAGACCGGTCAGCGCCGAGGCCAGCAGCTGGGCGTCGCCCGAGTGTTCCGTGCGCACCACCGCCTCCTGATAGGCCGCCCGTGCCGGGCCCAGATCACCGCGCTCCCGGTGCGCGTCCCCCAGGCCGACCAGCGCCGCGGCGCCCAGTTGGCAGCTTTCCAAGGACTCGCCGAGCCGCTGGTAGCCGTCGAGCGCGTCGGTGAAGGCCGCGATGGCACGGTCCAGTTCGCCGAGGGCCAGGTGCGCGGCGCCACGCCGACAGCGAGCCAGCAGCACCAGCGGCACATCGACGCCGTCACGACCCCCGCCGAGGGCCCGGAGCGCGGTGTCGAGCGTGTCGCAGACGTCCCGGCAAGCGCCGTGCTCAAGACGTTGTGCCGCCAGGCTCGTATGGACGAACAGATGGAGCATCGCGTCCCCCGAGGAACGCGCCGCCTCCCCGGCCCGGTCCGCGTGGTGCCCGGCGAGACTGCCGTGGCCCCCCAGCGCGGCGATTGTCGCGGCGGTGGTGTGGGTGACGGCCCGGGCCCGGGGATCGCAGCAGTGCCGCAGGCCCCGCAGGGCGAGCTGTCCGAGCGCGCGGGCCGGGCGCAGCCTGCCCCGTGCGCAGTGGGCGGCGGCGGCCCAGGCAAGGGACGTGATCTCGTCCGGGGTCCCGGACCCGGCGAGGGCGGTCCTGCGGTGGATGTCCAGGGCGCGGGCCGGCTCACCCAGCAACTGGTAGGTCATTCCCAGTCGCTGTCCGAGCGCCGGTTCCATGGGATCCGTCCAGGACGCGGCCCGGCGCAGCAGGCCGGGCGCGACGGTCCAGCCCTCCCCGGTACAGCCCGCCGCACGGCCGGACTCCTCGGTCGGTGTGATCGTCATCGTGCTCCCCCCCCCAGCTCCGGGGCACGACCCCGGACATGACGAGTGTGGTCCGGCGCTCGGGGCGCGTGGCACCCGGGCGGCCTCGCTTCGGTATGGAGGTTTGCCGCCATGGGGGAGTGGAGGCAGGCTTTCTGTACACCGTGCGGCGGGGCCGGGAAACTCGTGGGATGGCAGGTGTTCACGGTTGGCCGGTCCGCGCCCTCGCCCTGTGCGGCGGACTCGGACTGCTCTACGCGGTGCCCGCCGGCGGCATCTGGATCTCCGCCGAGCGGACGCTGGCCTGGAGCCTGGGCGCGGTGCTGCCCTGCTATGCGGCCGGGCTGTTCCTGTGGTGGCGCGCTCCGGCACACCCGGTGGCCCGGCGGCTGGTGACGGCCGGCTCCTGTGCGGCACTGGGGCTGGTCGTCCGCTTCACGCTGGCGCTCTTCGTCGAGCCGTCGGGCTGGCACCCGCCCACGCCGCTGGTGTGGACCGGTGTGCTGGTGGCCAGGACGCTCGACGTGGTCGTGAGCGTGCTGCTGGTCCGCCTGGTGGCGCTGCTGCCGGACGGGCGTCACCGGTACGTCCACGAACGTGTCCTGCTCAACGCGTTGTGGCTGCTGACGCTCTGCCCGCCCGCCCTGATGGCGTCGGACATTCCCGAACCACAGCTGTCCCGGCTGCTGGTGCAGCCGGAGGCGTGGCTGCCGGCTGTGGGCGCGGGCCTGCTGCTCCTCCGGTCCCTGCTGCCGGCGCGGGACCGCGGTGCCCGAAGCAACCGTCTGACGCTGGTCGCGGCGGTGGCGTTCGCCGTACTGCTGGGGCGCGGCTCATCGCGGCTGTTCCGGATGTGGCAGGGAGAGACGGGAGTCGCGTACTTCATCGGTGCGGTGCTCGGGGCGCTGCCCTATCTGCTGATCTCGGTCGGCGTGGTGTACGCCGGGTTCCGGCATCTGCTGCCCGGCATGGACATCGCCCTGCGCAAACCCGTGGTGTACGGGCTGCTCTGGCTGATCATCGGCGGCTGGTATCTGGGCACCACCACCGCGTTGGGCCTGACGGCGGGGCAGTACCTGCCCATCGGTCTGGCTGTCTTGGTGGCGGTGAGCGCGACCATGCTGTTCCAGCCGGTGCGCGGGCGGCTCAACCAGCTCGCGGCGCGCCGGGTGTTCGGGGCGCGCCCCTCCAACTTCGAACTGCTCGTGCAATGCGGCACCACGCTGGAACACGCCTACGACGTGAAACGGCTGGCACCGCAACTGGCGACCAGCCTGCGGGAGGGACTCAACCTGCGCTGGGTACGGGTCGAGCTGGGCGCGGCAGAATCCGGGGACGGGCCCTTCGCCGTGGCGACGGCCGGCTCCCGTACCGCGGGCGATACCGGCTCACGGGCCGGGGTGCGGCTGCGGCACGGCGAGGAGATCCTCGGGTCCATCGAGTACGGGCCCAAGAACGAGGGCTGGTTCACCCCCGAGGACCGGGACCTGGTCGAGACCCTGGCCAGACAGGCGGCGCTCGCCGTGCACAACGCCCGGCTCACGGCCGAACTGTCGGCGCGGGTCGACGAGGTCCAGCGCCAGGCGAGCGAACTCGACGCCTCACGGACCCGGATAGTGCAGGCACAGGACACCGAGCGGCGACGCATCGAACGGCAGCTGCACGACGGGATCCAGCAGGAACTCGTGGCGCTGGTAGCGAAGTTGCGGCTGGCGCGCAATCAACTACGCGGCAACGGCGGCACCGTGGACGGCACCCTCACCGAGATCCAGGAGGACGCCGTCCGGGTCATCGACGAGTTGCGGGAGTTCGTGCACGGTATCCACCCCCCGGTCCTGACCGACCAGGGCCTCGCAGCCGCGGTGACCTCCCGGGCCCGCCGGCTGCCGATCCCCGTCACCGTCCATGTGGAACCCACGGTGTGCGCGCGGCGTTTCGCGCCCGAGATCGAGGAGTCCGCGTTCTTCCTGGTGTCCGAGGCGCTGACCAATGTGCTCAAACACGCGGACGCGACCCGGGTGACCATCCGGATCTCGCACGTCGAAGCCGCCCTGCTCCTGGCCATCAGTGACGACGGAGTCGGCTTCCCCACCGGTTCCCGGCTCGGCTCCGGGCTGACCGGGATGCGCGACCGGATCGAGGCGGTGGGCGGGGAGCTGTCCATCGAATCCCGGCCCGGGGGCGGCACGACCGTCCATGCACGGCTCACCGAGCGGCGGAGGGAAACAACCCATGCCTGACCGGAACGCACCCGGCGCGACCGCCCCCGAGCGGCTGCGCATCGTCATCGCCGAGGACCACTATCTGGTCAGGGAGGGCACCCGCAGGCTCCTTGAGGACACCGGCGAGGTCGATGTCGTTGCGGCGGTCGGTACGGCCGGGGAACTTCTCGACGCGGTCGAGCGGTTCCGGCTCGACGCGGTCATCGCGGACATCCGGATGCCTCCCGACCACCACACCGAAGGCATCACCGCCGCACACGCCATCCGGGCACGGCACCCGGACACCGGCGTGGTCGTCCTGTCGCAGCACGCCAACGAGCAGTACGCCTTCGCCCTGTTCCAGCGCGGCACGGACGGCCTGGCGTATCTGCTCAAGGAGCGGATCGGCGAACTCGATCAGCTGCTGCGGGCCCTGCGCGAGGTGGCCGCGGGGCGCTCGGTGATCGATCCGCGCATCGTGGAGGTGCTGGTCGGCAGCCACATCCGTACCACCGACTCACCGCTGGCCCAGCTCACCCGCCGCGAGCTCGACGTACTGCGGCAGATGGCGCAGGGCATGAACAACCGGACCATCGCCGAGTCGCTGTCGCTGTCGGAGTCGACCATCGAGAAACACGTGAACTCCACGTTCGCCAAGCTGTGCCTGGCGGAGGAGTCCCAGCTGCACCGCCGGGTCACCGCCGTGCTCACCTATCTGCGGCACGGCCCGACCGGGCCGGCGTGAACGCGGCGCCGCGCGCCGGCCGGGCGCATACCTCGCCCAGGTCCACCCGCTCACCCCGCCCGACCCGCACCTCGGCGACACCGAGGGTGCGCCCGGCGCGGTCCGAGCAGCTGAGGGAGTACGACTCCGAGGGGCCGTGGGTGGCGGGCAGCGGCGACTGGAAGGTCACCCGGCCCGTCCAGTCGTCGGGGTCCGTCTCCGTCTGGTCGTAGTTGACGACGACGGCGGTGTAGCGGCCCGCGGAAGGGTCGAGGAGGACCGCCTGTTCGGAGTTGGCCCCGCCGGTGACGGACTGGGCCACGGGACGGCCGTCCGCGTCGAGGACGTAGAGGTCCCAGTCGGTGCGGGGCGACGTCCAGGACACCGACACGGTCATCCGGCCGGCGTCGGCCTGCGGCGGACCGAGGACGATGAACGGGACCCGGTCCGCGGCCGGGTCCTTCGGGAACCCGGTGTTCTCGGGCGGCAGACCGGGCGGATTGGCGAGTTCGGCCACCGGCTGGGCCGGGCCCTGCGGGTCCCTTCCGTAGCGTCCCGCGACATACGGCCGGGTGGAGGGGTTGACGGACCAGGTGAACCGGCCGCCGGGGGCGACCAGGTCCGACACGAGCGTGTCGGTGACCTGGAGCGGCGGCCCGGTCGAGCCGTCGGCCCCGCGCACCGGCGAGGTCGGGGTCCGGAAGGTCTTGTGGAGCCGCAGCCGGTGGCCGCGGGGCGCCGTGCCGGTCAGCGTCGCGTGCCCGGCCGGGTCAGCGGTGTGGGCGAGCAGATCGAACAGCGCCCGGCGGACTCCGCCCTTTCCCGCGCCGGCCGCCGGCCCCCTGCCGGTGTACTCGGCCACCACCGCGTCCGCGTACGGACCATGGGCCCTGGCGGGACCGATCTCCAGGGTGAAACCGAAGCCTCCGGTCGCCCAGTAAGACCAGTCCTCCGTCATGCCCGTCGCCTCGTACAGCCTCCAGGCCGGTTCACTGAGGTAGCCGGTGCGGGAGGCCAGCCGCGCGCCCAGGGCCCGGTAGGCCGGCTCGTCCAGCGGCGGACGGGTGTCGAGGGCTCCCGGCGGGCGCAGCACCAGATTGCCGTAGGTGTGCAGGGAGACGAGGTCGGTGACCTGCCGGGTGGAGACGAGATGGCGGACATTGCGGGTCTCGGGCTCGGAGAAGGGAGCGGGGCCGCGGTAGTGGTCGGCGTACCACTGCGGGTCACCGCCCACACCGCCCCAGAACCCGGCGTAGTTGCGGTTGAGATCCACACCGCGGTCGCGGCCCGCGGGGTTGGCCCCGCACGCCCCCGAGGCGTGGGAGGGCGGGGCGTCCACGGCGCTGCAGTTCTTGCGCTTGTTCTCGTAGTCGAAGCGGGTGAAGTCACCCAGCGGCGGGGCCTCGCGGGAGACCGAGAACCCGTCGGGGTTCACCACCGGGACGATGACGGCACGGGTCCGGTCGAGCAGGCCCCGGACCCGCGAATCCGTGCGGTAGCCGCGCACCAGCTCATAGGCCCACTCCAGGGCGATCTCACCGCTGGGCCATTCGGTCGCATGGTGCAGCCCCAGGGTGAGCAGCACCGGTTTGCCGTCGGCGATGTGCGGCGCGTGGCTGCTCACCTCGACTCCGGAGACGTCCCGGCCCTCGACCGTCGGGTCCGGCAGAACGAAGGAGCGCACGAGGGACGGGTGGGCGCGGGCGAGTTCCTTGAGCTCGTACTCGTACTCGTACAGCTGGCGGTAGCCGGACCGTCCGGACGGCAACGCAGAGCTGTGTGGAGCGGCGCCTTCGGTGTGAGCGGCGGCGGGTGCCGGGCCGCTCCCTGGAGGCTGCGCCAACAGGTCGACACGCAGCGACACCGTGCGCGCGGGCCCCAGCCTCCGGCAGCTCTGCACCACAAGGTGCCGGCCCCCGGCGACGGCGGTCTCGGCGAGTTCACGGCTGCGGGGCGCTGCCGAGGCCGCCAGGAGCGTGCCGCTGTCCGCGTCGAAGACGGCGATGTCCCAGTCGCCCTCCGCCCCGGAGAGGGGCGCGAGCCGGGCGCGCAGCACTCCGTCCGCAGTGGCGGTCACCGGGCGCGCGGCCACGCCCGGTGTGTGCGGGGGCAGCAGGGCGGTGTGGCACGGCCGGGGCACCGCCCGCTCGGCGGACAGGACCTGCCGCGAGGAGGCGGCCGGTGCGGGGGATGCCGGCGCGAGCACGGCGAGGAGCACCACACCGCTCACCGCAGCCGCGAGCCTGGCCCGTACCGCCCTGCCGGAAGGATGCCGTGTCCCCATGTCCCGCTCCTGTCGTGTCGCCGTGCCGGGCCCGCGCCGGTCCGCGGCCGGTGCCCCCATGAAGGCACCCACCGCTCCCGCCGTCGGAGGGCGGGAACGGTGGGCCGAAGGTGCCGCTGCGTCAGAAGGTGCTGCAGCACGAGCACGCGGTCGGCGGCGGCCAGGCGCCGCTCTCGGCGGTCTCCTCCTCCAGGAGCTGGAGAGCGTTCACGTCGAACTCCATGATGTTCACCCCCTCTCCGCTGTCCGGCGGTGCTGGACCGGCACGGCCGTTGCCGTGCCGGAGTCTTCGTCGCCGCGCCCCGTGAAGGAACGCGGCTGCCACAGCCGGGGCCCGCCGTGCGTGAGGCGCAGCAGGAAGGCGAGGACTCCCGACAGGCCGGTGTTGAAGTCGGCCCACACCTCTGTCCCGCCGTCGTCCGGCAGGACGACACGCCCGTCCCGCAGGACATGACGGACATGGATCCCTGCCGCGAGCTCTCCCGCCCACTCGCGGTAGGTGTCCGTGCCGCACGCCTCGGCGAGGTCGAGCAGGAACTCCCCGTCGCCCGCGAGACCGTGGCACTGAGCGGTGCCGACGTGCCAGCGGGAGCGGCGGACGGCGACGGCGGCCCCGTGTGCGGCCTCCCGGAAGGCGTCCTCGCCGGTCTCCTGCCACATCCGCACCAGGAACGTCCCCACACCGGAGGAGCCGCTGCACCAGTGGGTCTTGCGGGGGCTGTTCTTCTCCCCGCTGCGCCAGTACGCGGCGCCCTCCGCCACCTCGGCCAGAGCCAGCAGGGTCCGTGCGGCCTCGGCCGCCAGCTCCCCATACGCGGCGGTGCCGGTGGCCCGCGCCGCCGCAAGCAGGAACGCGCCGATTCCGGCGCCACCATGGGCGAACCCGTAGTGAGTGAGGTCGGACGGGCTGGCCAGGAGTTCCCCCGGCACGGGCCATACCACGGAGCCCTCCTGGTGGACGGCAGCTGCCGAGAGATGGTCGGCTGCCTGCCGCGCCCGGTCGAGGAACCGCTCATCTCCGGTGGCCTCCCAGAACCGCAGCTGGGTCATGCCCGCACCGGCCACCCCGTGGCAGATGTCGGGACCGGGCCAGCGCACCGGAACCCGCACCGCCAGCTCCTTCGCATGGGCCAGCAGCGCCGCGTCGCCGAGAGTTACGGCCGCGTCCAGCAGGGCCCAGGCGGTCCCGGACCTGCCGTAGTACAGCCCCGGAAGGGTCCGTGGCTCCCGCCCGACCTGTCGGCTGATCCACCGGGCCGCCTGTTCCACGGCCGTACGCAGCCCCGGATGCGGCTCATCGCAGTGGGCACGGACGAGCACGCTGAGGACACCCGCCGCACCGTGCTGGACGTTGAACGCCTCCGTCGCCGCCCCCACCGCGCCGGTGGGCCACAGCCGCTCCGCGTGCTCCGGGTCCATGGTGACGAGGAGATGGTCGAGGCCGTCCGAGACGAGCTGCTTCAGCCCGTGGCCCGCGAGACCGCGCGCCGGGGCGAGGCCGCTGGGCGACCTCTCGTCGACGGCCGTCTCCGCCAGCCGGTCCAGGACCTCGTCCACACCAGGTCGCAGCTCCGGGTCCTGGTGAAGGAGGTCCAGGATCAGCGGGGCGAGCCGGTGCGCCGCCGCGTTGCCGGACGACAGGCGTAGCAGCCAGGCGGCGAGGCGTTCGCCGTACGGGCGGGTGGCCGGTGCGTCGGCGGCGAGCAGCGGATCGACGCCGCTGACCAGGTAGAAGAGGGTGGCACCGAGGCTGTAGAGGTCGGATGCGGGGCGGGGCGCCGCACCGATGCTGGGCGCGGTGCTCTGCTCGGCGCCGGCGTATCCCGGTGTGTAGATACGGGTCGTGGGTTCGCCGGGCCGGGCGAGCATCTCCAGGTCGATGAGGCGCACCTCGCCGCTGCCACCGATCATCACGTTGTTGGGGTTGAAGTCCCGCAGCACCCACCCCGTCGTGTGGACGGAGCGCATGACGCCGGTCAGGCCGCGCGCCAGGTGCAGGGCGTCTGCGAGGGGGATTCCCCAGGAGCCCCCGTCGTCGAAGACGAGGTGGTCGAGCACCCACTGACGCAGCGTCGTGCCGGGAACGGCCTCCTGCACGAGGAACATGTCGTTCTGCTGCTCGAAGACGCAGACCGGGCGCGGGGTGTAGCCGCTGTCGGCGAACAGGTCCAGCATGGCGGCCTCATGGCGTCGCCGGTCGCGGACGTCCTGTCCGGTCAGGGTCGCGGCGGTGTGCGGGCGTGCCTGCTTGACGATGACGGGGGCGCCGGTCGCCTGGTCGGTGGCCCGGTAGACGCCGCCGGCGAACGCGTGCCGAATCACTTCATGGACCAGGTAGCGGCCGTCCAGCAGAACCGGTTTGGGGGCCGGAGCCGCGGCCGTACCAGGCGCGGGGGCCTGCTCCACAACGAAGGGGTCACGGGGCGCCCAGGGCGGCGGGCAGAACCACGGTTTGCGCCGGTCACGCACGAGTGAGCCGTCCGGAGCGATCAGCATCGCCTCGTGCATGCCGTCGTCGCTCAGGGCACGTACACCGCTGAACACTCCGTACCGGTAGTGGACCAGGCTGCCCGGAAAGCACGGACGGTCGGAGAGGACACCCGGCCCCGGCAGCCCCTCGGTGGCGCGGTGCAGCTGCTCCGCCAGGGCGCGCAGCCCGTCGTCGTCGCACTCCGGATAGACGGTGAGGAACTTGCCTCCGCCGCCCCGGTCGTAGCGGTGCGACACCAGCTCCGCGGCACGGCCGACGGTGCCGGCGAACTTGAACCTGCACCGCCGGCGTACGAGCACCTGTGCGGCACGGGACAGGACCAGCGGCGCGGACAGCGGAGTCGCGGAGATGTGCAGCTTCCAGCCCTGCACCCTGGTGGGCTCGTCGACGGGGGACACATAGCACCAGAAGTCCCCCGGGCGGACGCGCCATGCGCCGCCCTCGTCCTGGTGCCGGGAGCACACCGACTTCACGACATCGACGAGGAAGGCGTCGTCGCCCGCGCGTCGTGCGTCCCGCGGCGGCATCGAATCCATGTCACTGACCTCGGTTTCCATCAGCCGGGGAGGGGAGATCGTGGGGTACGAAGGCGGGCCGCCGGTCGATACGGGCACGGACCGCGTCCGAGCCGAAGCGGTAGTCGATCCGCCGGGCGGCCTCCGCCCAGTCGCGCACGGTCCGTACCGGGGTGAGCGTCCGCACCACGAACGGGTCGCTCCACCGGGAGACCGCGCGCTGCCAGAGCACGTCCGGGGGGTCCGTGAGGAGATTGCCGACCGTGCCTTCGTAGACCGGCATGGCCCGCACCGCGCCGTCGGGCTCCACCTGGATCGCCTGGAAGTCGAGGCCCCGCGCGATCTGGCCCGGGTGCATCTGCAGATGCAGGTTGTCGGTGACCAGGACGAGCACGGACGACGGGGCCAGCGCGGTGAGCCGCTGGTGGAGCGGCACGCCGGAGAGTTGGGCCATCTGTGCGTCGGAGAGCAGCTCATGGTCCGCGAAGCCGGTCCGACTGGCGAGTCCGGCCGGGATCACCGCGCCGAACGACAGGATCCGCATCTCGGGAAAGCGTGGCGCGATCCGGGTGCAGAACTCTTCGAGCCGGTCGAAGTTGCTGCGGACCACCACGCAGTCCACACCGAACTGGACGGGCCGCACGCCTTGTTCGCGGCGGGCACGCGAGGTCCGGTCGAGGAGGTCGAGCGCGTCGAGCGCCCGCTCGAAGGACCCCACCCTGCCACGGATCCGGTCGTGCACCTCCGCGGTGGCGCCGTCCAGGCTCACGACGACGCGGTGGCACACGTCCGCGAGATCGTCCAGCATGCCGGGAGTCAGTCGCCATCCGCCGGTGTACAGCACCACCTGGACACCGGAGTTCGTCAGCCGCGCCGCGATCTCGGCGATCCTGGGCACCAGGAGGGGCTCGCCCCCGGCCAGGGAGACCACACCGGGCCGCAGCGCGACGATGGCATCCGCGATCCGCAGCAACTCCTCGTGACCCGGCTGCTGGGCGGGGCGCCGGCCCGACTCCGAGTAGCAGTGGGTGCAGCGCAGCGGGCACGCGTAGGTGAGGTCCCAGATGACGTCCCTGGGCCCGGTGGAGCCGGGCTTCGGAGCCGTCGTGGCATCGGCCGGACCGTCCATTGCCTGAGTACCCCCTTCCTGAGGGATCGTGGGGCGATGTCCCCTGTCCGTCATGGTGCTCACGACTCTGTGCGTTGCCTTAGTCCGTCCTTAGGGCGCCGGCATCGCGAAACGGGCCTGACGGGCGAAGCCCAGGTCAGACGCCTCGTCCCGGGCGTCCGGAAGAAGCCGAGCTTCTTCGGCGCATACGACACCAGCGGGCTCTTCGTTCGCCGGTGGCACTGAACTCACACCGTGCGACCTGCTGAAACGGCGAATGTGACTGCCGTCGAGGGAGCCTTGGTCCGTCAATGGTCCGAATCTTGACGTCAGCTTCGGGGCGAGCCTCGGTTGGCGCGACGGCGGCGAGCAGCCGAGCCCGTGGTCGGCCGGTTCGGCCTGGACACCGCCAGGCGGTTCCATTTCACCGCCCGTTGCTCGTCAGCCACGAAGGGATCATCCGCACGCCTCAGGACGGACCGAGGCCCGGGCGGCCCGGCGGTCCACCAGCCCCCACGCCCCACGCCGCTTCCCGCCGGTAGCGGGCCCGCATTCGACTCCCTCGACGTAGTTCACGAGGCTGGTCAGTCGACCTTCGCCGTCCCTTTGTGGCCATCTCTCCAGTGAAGGGCGCTTCTTGGCGGTACACGCGCGAGTCTTCGTCCGTGTACGTCTCTTTGAAGGATCGGCTCTGAAGTCCCAGCGAGAAAGGGAGCCGCCATCGGCTGCCACCGACTCAGCAGAAGCGGACGGCCATCACCGGCCTGAGAAGTGGAACGTGCCGCTGAGCACGACGCTCACTCAAGGGCCAGGTACTCGGGTGACGGGTAGGCTAGTTCGGGGTGTTCCACCACGTACCGATCGCCGTGAATCGCCAGCATCGCCCAGTGCCACGCCTCATCGTGAAACAAGAGCCCACGGTACGGGGCGTCGTCTGGCTCGTACGGGTACTGCTCCAGGGCAGCTTCCCGCGCCTGCGTTGGCGTGAGCCCACCATGGTGCCGCATCACCCACTCGTAGCCGCGCCGCTCGGACCGCAGACAGTCGAGGTAGTCCACCTCACTCCACTTCACGGCCTCCACACTAAATGCCCGCCCCGGACCTGCCCCTTTCTCGCTCTGTGTCATTATGCGGACGCGTCCCCAGAGGAGCGGGCCGCGGTCTACTGGTGGCCAGGGGGTTGGGGATGGGTGCGGGTACGGAGCCGGACGGCTCGTCCAGATCCGACGAGGAGTGGGAGCGGTTTCTGCGCGAGTCGGTGGCCGGTGCCGCCGACGCGCCCAAGGAGCCGTCGGCTCGGGCCCGCGACGTGGCAAATCGGCTGCGCGCGGAGCCCGGCCGCGGGCTGGACGGCTGGCGCAGCTACACGCCCGCGCGGCCCAAGCGACGCACGGGCTGGTACGCGGCTGGGTTGCTGGCCTCGCTAATTTTGCTGGTGGTGGCGCTCGCGCCGGGGCGAATAGTGGGCCTGTTCGCCGGCGCTGACTCCCCGCCGCTGGCGGCCGAGACCGCCCGCCCGACTCAGGCCCCCGCGGTGACGGCGGCCCAACGCCCCACCATGGACGAGCCGTTCCGCGGCTCGCCGGCGGCGAGCTGGGCGAGCGGAGCGGCCGGGATCACCGTGCCGAAGGCCGGGGCGGTCGGCTGGATGAGCGCCGCCGAGGTCGAGCGGGCCCTCGCCCGCAGCCGGGACTTCCTCGTCGCGTCCGGCCTGGACCGCGGGGTGCTGCGGGGCGAGCGCCCGGAGAAGGCGATTGCACTGATCAACCCGCACCAGAAGGACGTCCAAGACCTTCTGAAAACCGCTTTCCGAACCCCGAGCGAGAAGGACGACCCCCTCCTCCTCTTCAGCCGCTTCCAGCCCTCCCGCACCCACCTGGTCGGCGACGTCGTGAAGACCCGTGGCCGGCTCACCTACCGGGAGGGCGAGCGCGGCGCACTCCAGGTGACCGCCGACGTCACCTTCGTCTACCCGGTCACCCGCGCGGACGAGGGCGGCAACGACGAGATCGTGCGCACGATCGTCCGGCGCGAGCTGGTCCTGAGCTGGGACGACCCTGACAAGGTGATCACCGAGCCGGGCACGTTCTCGATCGTCTCGTACAAGTACGACATGACCAACGGCGGCTGCGGCGCCCCGACGGGCTACTTCACCCCTCCCTTCGGCACGGATCGCCAGGGGGACCAGGCCGGCACGGAGATCGACCCGTACGACCGCAGCGTGCCGGTCGGGCGGGGCGAGCCCTCTGGGGACGAGTGCGGGAGGGCGACGCGGTCCTAAAGGGGGTTGCAGCTTCCTTGGGGTTCAGCTCCATGCAGGCCACCAGGTTCTGAAAGCCGGTCCGCTCGTCGTCGGTGACGATCGCGGCCGCATGCCGCACCCCAGGGATGCTCCTCGATCGCCAGCGCGATCTCGTCCAGCTCGACGCGGTAGCCGCGCAGCTTGACCTGGTTGTCGGCCCGGCCCGCGAACTGGATGGTGCCGTCAGGGTTCCAGTACGCCAGGTCGCCGGTCCCGTAGAGCCGCTCGGTCGGGACGAACGGCGAGGGGATGAACCGTTCCCGGGTCTGCTCGGGACGGTGCAGGTAACCGCGGGCCAGTTGGATGCCGCCGATGTACAGCTCGCCGGTCTCACCGATGTCCACCGGCGCCAGGTTCCGATCGAGGATGAAGCACTGGGTGTTGTCGACCGGCACACCGATGGGGACCGTGCCCGAGCCGTCGTCGGCCGCGTCCGGGTCGACCAGGCACGCGGTGGCGTTGATGGTGCATTCGGTCGGCCCATACAGGTTGACCAGCGACGCCCACGGGAGATCGGCGGCGAAGGCCCGTGCGAGCCGCCAGGAGAGTGCCTCACCGCCGGAGAACACCCGTCGCAGCGTGGTGCACCTGTGGAACTCCTCGGTGTCCAGCAGCGCTTGCAGCAGGGTGGGCACGCACTGGAGTGCGGTCACCTCGTTCTTGACGACGGCCTCGATCACGGCCTCGGGGTCCCGGTAGATGCCCGGAGTGCCCATGACAACCCGGCCGCCTACCGCGGGGGCGAGGACTCCCACTGCGCCGCGTCGAAGCTCATCGGCGTCTTCTGCAGCACCGTGGTGCCCTTGCCCACGTGTCCGTAGGCGTGCATCCAGCGCATCTGGGACATGATGCTGCGGTGCTCGACCATCACGCCCTTCGGCCTGCCGGTGCTGCCGGAGGTGTAGATGACGTAGGCCAGCGCATCCGGCCGCACCGTCGCCGGGCTCACTTCAGCGCGGTCCGCCGCGTCGGCCAGGGTGACGACCCGCGTCCCCGGCGGGGCAAGCTCCGCGACGCGAACCGCCAGGTGGTCCTGGGTGACGATCACCCGGGTGCGGCTGTCCTCGATCATGTAGCGCAGCCGGTCCTCCGGGTACTCCGGGGACAGCGGCAGATAGGCGGCCCCGGCGAACAGGATGCCCCACACCCCGGTCATCAACTCCAGGGACGGCTCGACGTACAGCCCCACGCAGTCATCGGAGCCGACACCCAGATCCCGCAGGCAGGCGGCCAGCCGACTGCCCGCCTTCTCCAGCTCCCGGTAGGTCAGGCGCTGGTCGTCGCAGACCACCGCGACGGCCTCGGGCTGCACCTCGGCCTGCTCCCTGAGCAGGCCCGTCAGGCAACCGCCCAGATGAGTGCTGTGTATTCGTGCGCTGAACGGCGCGGTCGCCATCACAGCTCCCCTCGGCCGGACGGTACGTGCTGGGACGCGCGCGTGACGGGCGGCTCCTCGGCCGGTTCTTGGACACTGCGCGGCTGCCTGGGCTGCGCCAGGACAACCGCCGCGACGACGGCTGCGGCGCCGGTCATCTGCAAGGGCGTCAATGCCTCGCCCAGGGTGACGTATCCGAGGGCCGTCGCGGCCAGCGGGCTGGCGAACCCCAGGATCGACACTGCCAGTGCGGGCAGCCGTCCAATGCCCCGGAACCAGATGGCGTAGGCGAACAGGGCCCCGATCACGCTCAGGTACGCGAACCCGGCGATGTTCGTGCCGTTGATGCGGCCGGGCAGCCCTTCGGCGACCAGCGTGACCGGCGCCAGAACGAGACCTCCGACGGCCAACTGCCAACCGGTGAAGGTCACAACGCCCACACCCTCCGGGCGGCCCCACCGCTTGGTGAGCACGATGCCGGACGCCATGCAGACTGCGCCCGCCAGCCCGGCCAGAACGCCGACGGCATCCACACCCGCCTGCGGCTGCAGCACCAGCAGCGCCACGCCCAGCACACTAAGTGAGGTGAGCCTTACCTAACAACCTCACTGGTCGGTTTTTGCTCGGGCGTCCGGAGTGATCGACTCGTGTCCCTCGCGCGTCGCCACCGACCGGGCTGCTGCCGCCACGGCCGCGTGAGGCAGCCGAGCCGGGGCCGCCACGACCCGTTCCGGATCCCGATCAATGCGGAGGCGTAGGAGGCGCGTTACAGGCGCCGCGGTGCAGGATTGATGGACGCAGCCTGTCGACCATGTCGTGGGTCGGATGTACGTCGATCGACCTCGTTGCCACCATGGAAGTGAGGGCCAGGGTCTGGTCCAGCTTTCCGTGCAGCTCGGCCTTCAAATGCCGGGCGGTGCGGCGCATCCAGAAGACCATCCAGGTCACCAGGGCCATCTCCGCCGCAGCTGCCCGTGAATGTGATCCAGCTACTAGCGATACGGGGCGGGGGTATGGTCCGATCGTGGGCAGCGGCCGACCCTCCCCGGGTTTGGGCTGATCGTGAAGGAATAAGGAAAAAGGAAGAGGCACGAGGCAGTGACGAGCAGCGGACAGCTCAGCAAGCGGGCGCTCGCCCGGCTGCTGGCTGCGTGCGCGGTGCTGTTCGGGCTCTTCCTCATGCACGGCGCACCGGCCGGCGCGGCCACCGGCTGCCACGGGTTCATGCAGGAGCACGCTGCCGCGCCTCTTGACCACGCTGATCACGGTGGGCACAGCGCTGCAGCCGAGATGAGCCCAGGCATGAGCCCGGGCAAGTCCTCTGCCTCGGCGCACGTGGCCACACAGTCCATGACGGGCGAGCACGGGACCCAGTGCGTGGCGACTCCCGCTCGTGACCGCATCCTGCTGCCGACGGTATGGCTCCTGGCCGCTGTGACCTTCGCGGGCCTCACGGCGTGGACACTCGCGCGGCGGCATCCGGCCGCAGGGCAGGCGGGGCGGCGCGGTCCACCGGGGAACGGTCGCGACCTGCTGTTGGCGGTGGGTGTAGCGCGGAACTGACAGGCATCTCGCCCGTGCCCGCTTTTCGGGGCTTCGGGCCACGTGTCCTGATCAGTCGCGCGCCGGTGCGGCACGCACACACCGAAAGTTCTGCTTCATGTCGTTCACTTCTCGTTTCTCTCCCCGTCTCTCTCCCCGTCGTCGCGGCCTGGCAGTGGCCGGTACGGCCGTTGTTCTCGCGGTGACGCTGGCGGCCTGCGGCTCGCCGAAGGAGTCCGACCCCTCCATGCCGGGCATGGACCATGGCTCCCAGCCCACGGCCTCGTCGTCGGCGCACGACCACTCCTCGATGCCGGGCATGGATCACGGCAGCATGGGCGACGGCCTGGCCGACACCAAGGACGGCTACAAGCTGACCTCCGCCGCCACCGAACTGCCGGCGGGCAAGGGCACCACGTACAGGTTCAAGATCACGGGCCCGGATGGCAAGCGGGTCACCGGCTTCGCCGTCGACCAGACCAAGCGGCTGCACTTCTACGCCATCCGCTCGGACCTCACCGGCTTCCAGCACCTGCACCCCACCATGGCCGACGACGGCACCTGGACCGCCGACCTTGCGGCACTGAAGCCGGGCACCTGGCGGACGTACGCCTCCTTCACCCCGGACAACGGACCGGGCAAGGGGAAGGGCCTCGTCCTCAGCCGTACCGTCACCGTCCCCGGCGACGCCAAGAAGACCCCGCTGCCGGCGGCCACCACCGGCGCCGAGGTCGACGGCTACACGGTCACCGTCAAGGGCGATGTGACGGCCGGCATGACCCACCCCGTGACCGTCAGCATCAGCAAGGACGGCAAGCCGGTCACCGACCTTCAGCCGTACCTGGAGACCTACGCCCACCTGACCGCCTTCCACGAGGGCGACCAGGCGTTCGCCCACCTCCACCCCGAGACCAAGGCGGAGGGCGGCAAGGGCAGGCCGAGGCCGGACCTGGCGTTCCAGGCCATGCTGCCCAAGCCCGGCAACTGGCGGTTGTTCCTCCAGTTCCAGACCGGCGGCAAACTGCACACCGCAGCGCTGACGCTGCGCGTCGGCTGACACCGGCGGCTGGGGCGGCGGGCCAAACGCCGCCCCAGCCGTCAGGTGCGACAGGTGAGGTCAAGTCAATCGGCTCCTGGGGCCGAGCCTTGTGACCGCCATGGAGGTCGCGCGACGGGGCCGCCGCGGTGCGGCTCTTGGCAGGAGTAGCCGAGGACAGCGACGTCCTTGACGTCCGTCGCGCCGAGGACAGTGACGTCCTTGACGTCCGTAGTGGTGCCCCCTCCAGCAGAAGACGACCACCAGGCGGCCAGCCCGGCGTCCGCTCCGGTCACATTCGGCATGCCGCTGTGCGTGAGCTCCCACTTGTCCCGGACCCGGTCCACGTGCGCATGGATCAGCCAGAAGATCGGGTCTTTGGCCGCGGTGGGCGGGCTGGAGACGGTTCCGTCGCACCAGTCGTGCACATTGTTGTGGGCGACGATCTCCCGGCCGTCCGGTCTGCCGTGATCGTTCACGTAGTCCCAGTAGGGAAGCCATGCAGTTTCCCGGTAGGGGAGCCATGCAGTGGCTCAAGGCCGAGGAACGAGGAGGACAGATGAATTCTTCCGCGGCTCGAAGCGGACCGGACACCGCCGTGGCGACGCCGGGGTGGCGGAGGTGGCCGCTGTACGCGGCCGGGTTCACTACCGCGTTCGGTGCGCACGGCATTGCGGCCAATCTCGGCGGGTACACCGAGAGCCGCCATGCCTCCCTGCTGGCCCTCGGTGGTCTGCTCGCCCTCTACGACGGTGCGGAAGTTGTGCTCAAGCCGGTGTTCGGCACCCTGGCGGACCGGATCGGGGCGCGCCCGGTGCTGCTCGGCGGCCTGGTCGGCTTCGCCGCCGCATCGGCCGCGTTTGCGCTCGCCGGTGACAGCGGCTGGCTGTGGGCGGCCCGGCTGGGACAGGGCGCCGCCGCCTCCGCGTTCTCCCCGGCCGCCGGCGCGCTGGTCGCACGGCTGAATCCCAAGGCCCGGCACGGCCGCGCGTTCGGCTCCTACGGCTTCTGCAAGGGCCTTGGTTACACCGCGGGACCGCTGCTCGGCGGCGTGCTGGTCGCGTGGGGCGGCCTGTCGCTGCTGTTCGCCGTCATGGCCGTCCTTGCCGCGGCCGTGACGCTCTGGACCGTCGTCGCGGTGCCCACCGCTCCGCCCCTGCCTCGGGCCCGGCAGACCGTGCTGGACCTGGCCCGGCGCCTGAGCGAACCGGGATTCCTGCGGCCGACCGGTGCATTGGCCGCCGCCACTGCGGCGCTTTCCGTGGGTGTGGGCTTCCTGCCGGTGTCCGGCGCGGCTGCCGGGCTGGGGTCCGTGGCCACCGGCGCCGTGGTGTCCGTGCTCGCAGCCTGCGCCGCGATCGTCCAGCCCCGGGCGGGTCGCGCCCTGGACACCGGACGTATCACGGCGCGCCGTGGCATCGGCGCGGGACTGTTGCTCACCGCCGCGGGGCTGGCCGCCGCGATGCTGCCCGGCGTGGCTGGAGTGGTACTGGCCGCGGTCGGCGTCGGCGTGGGTACGGGGCTGATCACGCCGCTGGCGTTTGCGGCGCTCGCCGCCGCCACACCCCCCGAGCGTCTCGGGCAGACATGGGCGCCGCCGAAATCGGCCGCGAACTCGGCGACGCAGGCGGTCCGTTGCTGGTCGCCGGAATCGCCGCCGCGTCCACCCTCAGCACTGGCTACGCCGCCTTGGCCGTGCTGCTGGCTGCCGCACCACTGGGCCGGCGCACGCAACGCGCGCCGCGTGACAGGCAACGGGGTGACAGGTGAAGAGGGTAGCCGTGGTGGGTGCGCAGGCAGCGCAGCGGGTGGACGGTCACGTGCGGGCGTAGGCGGGCGGCCGGTGGTGGGAGGGATCGAAAATCCACCTCGTCGTCGACCGCCGAGGGTTGCCCCTGTCGGCCGGTGTCTCTGCCGCGAGTCTGCACGACAGCCAGGCCCTCATCCCGATGGTCTGCGGCATCCCACCCATCCGCTCCCGCCGCGGCCCCCGACGTCGACGGCTCTGGAAAACTACACGGAGAAAAGGCTACGACTATCGTCACCTGCGGCGATGGCTGTCCTCTCGCGGCATCCGGCACCGCCTCGCCCGCAAGGGCATCAAGTCATCCCAACACTTGGGCAAACACCGCTGGGTCGTGGAACGGACCGTGTCCTGGCTGTCCGGCTGCTGACGCATCCACCGCTGCTACGAGCGCAAGCCGGAACACTTCGACACTTCTTGGCTTTCACCGCCATCGCCGCGACCTTCATATGCCACCGCCGCCTCACCAACTGACAACGGCTTACAGTTGGTCCCCCACGCTGGCTGGATCCGGAGGGTGCATCCCACCTCCATCCTTGATGTCCTGCTCGCAGGTTCGCCGGTCGTAGGACTGGTCATTGGGAATCAATAGCACCCCGGCCACCCGTTCAGGGTGCTCGATGGCGAGCCAGTCGTCGCCCGTGTGATCCCCGCCCGGCCCGAACGCCTCAGAGGAATAGACCGTCCGACACATCAACGCCACGCGTTCCTTGTCGACCGCGCAGGCGTCCACTGCAGGGCCGTCTATCTCGTCGGCGCCGTTGAAGCGGTAGTGGAAGTGGACTTGGTCGCCTTCGGAGGGCACCTGCGGGTGGGGCTCAAGGCGCCAGTCCACGACCTCGGCGGTGGCGCCGAGAGGCCGACCTGACGTGTCGACGACCTGCACCCTGACACCGGCCTCACCGCGCTCTGCCGTCGTGTCGGTACAGCCCCAGGGCGAAGAGCAGCCGGATAGGGAGAGAATTACCAGGGCCAACGGAGCAGCGGCCCGTGCCCGTGCGGGGAACACTCAGATGCCTCCAGTCAGGGGGATCGGCGCAGCGTATCCCGGAGCCTGAAGCCCACGGATGACGGCAACGAGCACCCACGACTGCGTCGGCCTGTTGACACTCCTGAACACCGTGTGCGTCGGCCCCTCCTGCGCCTGAGCCGCTACCGTCCGGGGCGCCGGAAGAGACAGTCCGGATGGCCGGTCGGGCGAGTGAGACCGGCCAACGGCTGCCTTCACGTCGGCGCCCCTCACCCCGAACAGTCGATTCGCGACACCTGCCCAGCGGCCGCGCGCACCTCCCGGACCACTTCGGGCGGCCTGGGAGGCACGTGCGAGTGGTCCACGGAGGCGCTCGCTCGCCCCTCCGCAACCACCGGGGCGCCGTGCGGCTGATATCGGCATGCGGATGAGCCTAGAGCCGATGGTCCGCCATCTGTTTGTATGCCCCCGGGCAACATTTCAGGAGGTGAGGGGCACATGGTGTCCACGGAGAGCATCCTCGCGTTCGCGGCGATGTCGCTGTTGGTGATCGTGATTCCGGGGCCGAGTGTGCTGTTCGTGATCGGCAGGGCCCTCGCACACGGCCGCCGCACCGCGCTCGCCACGGTACTCGGCAACCTGATCGGCTCGTACGCCCTGGTGATCGCTGTGGCGTGGGGACTCGGGGCGCTGGTGGAGACCTCGGCGGCGGTGTTCATGGGGGTGAAGCTGGCGGGAGCGGCGTACCTCGTCTACCTCGGCGTGCAGGCGTTCCGGCACCGCAAGGAGATGCGCGCGGCGGGCATGGAGGCACCGGTGGGTGAGCGGCGCGGCGATCTGCGCACGATCCTGGACGGTGTTCTCGTGGGCGTCACCAACCCGAAGGGCATCGTCTTCTTCGCGGCGGTGCTGCCGCAGTTCGTGGATCACTCCACGGGACATGTCCCCCTCCAGATGATGGCGTTGGGCCTGGTCCCGGTCACCATCGGCATGGTCACCGACACCCTGTGGGGCCTGGGCGCCTCGGCGGCCCGTTCCTGGTTCGCCCGCTCGGACCGCCGCCTTTCGATGGTCGGCGGGGCGGGCGGCTTCGCGATGATCGGCCTGGGCGTGACGGTGGCGGCGACGGGCCGGGCCGACTAGGGCCTGTCCGATGGGTCATGGCCGGGGCCGCGGTGTCTGGTGCGGCACCTCGCGGCGTTGCCGAAACGTCCCGATAGCTCCGCTATCGAGACGCTCCGGCGCCTTGCGATGCACCGCACCAGACGCCGCGGCCTTTC
>NZ_JBVIRA010000029.1:107723-109752 GCF_055576575.1 Streptomyces sp. NPDC033270 | reverse complement strand
ATCCACCCCCACTCCTCTTCTCTTTCCCCCCCCCCCCCCCCCCCCCCCCCCCCCCCCCCCCCCCCGGCGCCCGGTGGCCGGGCATCGGATGGAGTACGCCAACCGGCGCGCGGCCAGGGGCGTTCTTAGCGTGGCCTCATGTCGAGCGTGAGGTGGGTCCCCGTCAGAGTCGTGACCGCGCTGTCGGTTTGTGCCGCGAGCCTGCTGGCCGCGACCGGGCCGGCGCGCGCCGACGGCCCGCACGGCGTCGACGACCTGCGGGCCGGCGCGCACGCCGCCGGGCCGGGCGGCCCCGGGAGCCGGCTGGACCGCCGGGGCCTGCAGTTCCAGCCCCGGCCGCAGGTGTCCGCGCCACCGAAGGTCTCCGCGCTGTCGTGGATGGTGACGGACCTGGAGAGCGGCAGCATCCTGGCGGCCCAGAACGCCCACCGGCCGCTGCCGCCCGCCAGCACGCTCAAGGCCCTCTTCGCGCTGACCGTGCTGCCGAGGTTCTCCCAGCGGGAGGTGCACACCGTCTCCGCCGCCGACCTGACCGGCATCGAGGCGGGCAGCTCGCTCGCAGGCCTGAAGCCGGAGGTGCCGTACCGCGTCGCGGACCTGTGGTACGGCGTGTTCCTGCGGTCGGGCAGCGACGCGGTGCACACCCTGGCCGGTATGAACGGCGGCTGGGACAAGACCATCGACGACATGCAGGAGATGGCGCGGCGCCTGGGCGCACGCGACACCAGGGTGGAGTCCGCGGACGGCTTCGACACGCCGGGGCAGTACTCGTCGGCGTACGACCTGTCGCTCTTCGGGCAGGCCGGCCTGACCAACCCCGACTTCGCCCACTTCGCCTCGACGAAGTGGGCCGAGGTCCCCGAGGGCGACCCCGACGCGTCCGACATGCAGAACACCAACCGGCTGCTGGTTGGCTCGCACGGCGTCCGCCCGTACGACGGCCTGATCGGGGTGAAGAACGGCTATACGTCGCACGCCGGCAACACCCTGATCGCCGCCGCCGAGCGGGACGGCCGCAGGCTGCTGGTCACCGTCATGAACCCGCGGTCCGGCGGCCGCAACGCCGTCTACGAGGAGACCCGCGCCCTGCTGGACTGGGGCTTCGAGGCGGCTCCGCGGGCCGCGGCCGTCGGCATGCTGCCCAGGATGACGCCGGAGGAGCGGGAGGAGGGGCCGGAGCATGTCGCCCACCGGCCGCAGCCGCCCGCCGCACCGTACAAGGCCGCGGTCGCGGCCCAGGCCGCATCCGATGCCGAGGCGCGGCACCGGTGGCTGCTGTCGGCCGCCGCAGGCGTCGGCGCCGTGGCCGTCGCCGGGTTCGGCACGGCGCTGTGGTGGCGTCGGCGCGCACCGCGCGAAGCCGGGGACGGGGAGTCGGACTGAGGCGGCTCCCGCACCGCCGATCGTCGTACATCAGTCCGATGCATCAGGGGTACGGGGGACGTCGGCTGGCCTTGCCCGGTGATGGGCGACGCGTCAGCAACGGTTGTACCGCCCACCGGGCGCCGCTCGGTGTAGCGTCCTGATCAGCTGTCGTGGTTCCGAAGTACCGGGCGCCCGTGTCGCATTCACGGGCGTTCCTGCTGTGCGGTGCGTGTCCGGGCCAAGGCGATCACCTCCGGTTTCCGCGGTACGCGCGGAAGCCGACGCAAGCCCATTGAACGAAGGAGACGTACATGGCTTCCGGCACGGTGAAGTGGTTCAACTCGGAGAAGGGCTTCGGCTTCATCGCACAGGACGGCGGCGGCGCCGACGTCTTCGCGCACTACTCCAACATTGACGCCACCGGCTTCCGTGAGCTGCAGGAGGGCCAGAAGGTGACCTTCGAGGTCACCCAGGGTCAGAAGGGACCCCAGGCGGAGAAGATCCGGCTGGCGTGAGCGCGGCCGCAACGGCACCGGGGGGGGGGGCCGGGGGCGGGGGGGGGGGGGGGGGGGGGTGGGGGGTGGGGGGGGGTGGGGGGGGGGGGGGGGTTGGGGGGTTTTTTGGGGAGAGGGTGGAGGTAACAGCACAACTTATGTTTGAGTAG
>NZ_JBVIRA010000029.1:0-107713 GCF_055576575.1 Streptomyces sp. NPDC033270 | reverse complement strand
AAAGAAAACAAGAAAAAACGCTTCCGGCAGCAAGAACAACACCACCCCCCCCCCCCCCCCCCCCCCCCTCCCCCCCCCCCCCCCCCCGCCGTGCGCAGTGCGCTCGTGGCCCTCAGGGGCGGCGGTCGTTGAGGATCTTCTGGAAGAGCCGGTGGTCGCGCCAGGCCCCGTTGATGTGCAGATAGTTCTCGGCGGTGCCGAACGGGGTGAAGCCGCACTTGGTCAGCACCCGCTGTGAGGCGGCGTTGTCGACGAGGGTCCCGGCCTGCAGCCGGTGCAGACCCAGCTCCGTGTCGGCGGCGGCACAGACCGCCCGCAGCGCGGCGGAGGCGAGCCCGCGGCGCACCTGGCCCGCGTCGATCCAGTAGCCGACGTTGCCGCTGCGGAACGGGCCCCGCACGATGCCGGAGAGGGTGATCGCACCGACGATGTCCGGCCCCGCCGCACTGCCGTCCGGCTCCCGGACCAGCACCCAGGGCATCGACCGCCCGGCACCGCGCTCCGCGAGCGTCTCCCGCAGCCGCTCCGCCTGCCCGGCGGGGGTGAAGAAGGCCTCGTCCCGGTCCGGCTCCCAGGGGCGCAGATGATCACGGCTCCGCAGGTGGGAACGGGCGAGGCCGGCGGCGTCCTCGGGCGCCGCCGGGCGCATCAGTACGTCGGACGTGAGCCGGACGGACGACGCGGAGATCATCCGTACAGCGTACGGGCGAGGCGGTGGCCCAGGGGGGCCACCCTCGGCAGAACCGCTGGTTCAGCCCTGCGGCGGCCGCTGTCTGCCCTGCCCGCCGCCGAACTCGTCCCGGAGCTTGTCCTGGCCGGTGTCGACCTGCCCCGAGTACTTGCCCTGGGTCTTGTCGTCGATCATGTCGCCGGCCTTGTCGATGCCCTTGTCCGTCTGGGATTCGTGGCCCTTCAGCATGTGCTTGATCTTGTCCAGCATGGACATGAGTCGTCCTCCTCACCACGGGTCCCCCCACGTCTCCAGCATCGCCCCCCACCAGGCGATCGGCATCCGCGCACCGGGGGCGCTGCACCCGGCCCCGGCCGCCGTTCGCCGCCGGCTTCAGGAGCCGCTCGCCACCGGCCCCTTCAGCTGGTCGCTGATGAACTTGATCGAGCCGTCCGCCATGCCCTTCTGGTAGTCCCAGGCGTTGTGCCGGCCGCCGGGTATGAGCTGCATCGAGGTGTGTATCGGACCCTTGCCGTACGTCCGGCGGAACTTCTCTATCGAGGCGGAGACGGCGGCGGACTCCCTGCTGCCGGCCTGGAAGGCGAGGTAGACGTCCGGGCCGCCCTTCTGGAGGAGGCGCTGGGAGAGCTTCTCCGGGTTGTTGGCGTCCTTCTCCGCCTGGTGCCCCGCCCACAGGGGCGAATCCGGCACGATGTCCGGGCCGCTGGCTATCGCCGCCTTGAACTTCTCCGGGTACTTCAGTACGGACTTCAGCCCCGCGAAACCACCCGAGGACGAGCCCATGAAGGCCCAGCCGTCGCGCGACTTGTACGTACGGAAATTGGCCTTCGTGAGGTTGACGACGTCCTCGGTCAGCCAGGTGCCCATCTTCTGCTGCCCGGGGATGTCGCTGCCGTCGTGGTACTGGGTGTCCGGGTTGAGCATCGGCATCACCACGATGAACGGCAGGCTCTTGCCCTCCGCGGTCCACTTCGTGATGTTCTCCTGCAGCGCGATGTCGCCCCCGACCCAGTAGTTGGTGACACCGCCCTGCTCCTTCGGGCTGCCCAGACCGCCCGGCAGGGCCAGCAGCACCGGGAAGCCGCTCTTGGCGTACTTCGGGTCCTGGTACTCCTTCGGGGCCCAGACCCAGACGCTGCCGGTGACGCCCGATTTCGCGCCCCTGAGCGTCGCCCGCGCTATATGGGTGCCGTCGTCCAGCGTGCGGGTGATCCGGAAGTCGCTCTTGGGCCCGGTGGGCATCAGGGTGTCGTCGTCCACGGGCTTGACCGGCGCGCCGCCCCCGTCCTTGGCGCCGGCGTTGAAGTCGACCGGGTTTCCGGCATCCGAGCAGCCGGCGAGCAGCGCGCAGCTGGCGACGAGGGTGGCCGTGAGCGCGACGGCAAAGCGATGTTTCAACGGTGACTCCGCGACGGGGTGATCAAGTACAAGTGCTCATAAAGAGGGAAAACCGATGGCCGGGGTTCCCTCGTCGCGGGACGGGCCCCGACCCCGGCTCACCCGTTCGGCGTACCGCCCCCTCGGCGGATTCCGCTCGGCCCGCTCGACGGGCACGGTGCCGCGGTCCGGCCGAGAATGCAGCGGTGAGCGATGAACACCGCAGTGCCGACCACACCGTGCCGCGCGCCGTGCCGGGTGACGAGGAACGACGGCTCGCCAGGAAGGCGCTGGCCGGCCGTGCGCGGGACGCGAACGATCTGACGCTGCTGATGGACATGCTGGGCCTGGATCCGAGCCGGGACCCGGGCCCGGAAGGCTACGGCCAGGAGCTGGGCCCGGGCCCCTTGCCCGGCCGGGGGCGGCGGGCCGGGCGAGGCGCCGGGCGCGAGCGGCGCGCCGAGCTGCGGCGCGACACCTGCCGCGACGCCCGGTCACGCTCGGGCAGGCCCAGGCCCTGACATCCGCCCGGGCCCGCCCACCGCCCGATCGGCAAGACGCCCCTCAGCGATCCCCCGCCCGGCGCAGCCGCAGGGTCACGATCTGGAACGGGCGGAGCCGCATCCGTACCGTGCCGCCGTCCCGCTCGATCGCCGGGCCGTCGTCGGTCGGCCGTTCCAGCAGATCGGTGGTGACGGCGCCGGCCACCTCGAAGCCGGCCGTCACCGACGTGACCGCCCGCCCGCCGTGCGCCTCGTGGAGGCGCACGATCACATCGCCGCTCGCGTCGTCGGCGAGCTTGACCGCGGTGACCACCGTCGCGTCGTTGCCGACCGTGATCAGCGGCGGCACCGGTTCCGCGCCGGTGATCCGGCGCTCGGGCAGGTTGAGGCGGTGTCCCTCGCGCACCGCGTCGCCGATGGCGGCGCCGGGCACCAGCGCACAGCGGAAGCGGTGCACGCCCTGGTCGGTCTCCGGGTCGGGGAAGCGCGGGGCGCGCAGCAGGGAGAGCCGCACGGTCGTGGTCGTGCCCCGGTCGCCGTCGTCCCGGACGGTACGGGTGACGTCATGGCCGTAGGTCGCGTCATTGACCAGCGCGACGCCCCAGCCCGGCTCCTCCAGATGCACGAACCGGTGCGCGCACGCCTCGAACTTGGCCGCCTCCCAACTGGTGTTGGTGTGCGTGGGCCGGTAGAGGTGCCCGAACTGGGTCTCCGCGGCGTAGCGCTCGGCGTGCAGGTCCAGCGGGAACGCGGCCTTGAGGAACTTCTCGGTCTCGTGCCAGTCCACCTCGGTGTCGATGTCCAGGCGCCGCTGCCCGCGCGCCAGCGTCAGCCACTGCACCACCCGCGAGTCGCCGAAGGTACGGGTCACCCGGACCGTCGCCGCGTCCCCGGACACCTCGCCGAGCACGACCTCGTCGGCGTCCGTCAGATCGGTGACGACATTGCGGTAGAACGCGTCCACGTCCCAGGCGTCCCACATGTTGGGGAAGTCCGGGTGGATCTGCAGCAGGTTCGCCGCCGCGCCCGGAGCCATCGCCTCACGGTCGGCCCGCCGGTCGTATGCGGAGACCACCAGGCCGCGGCCGTCGATCACGATCCGCAGCAGGCCGTTGCTGAGCGTGAACCCGCCGTCGTCACGGGCCGCGGCGGACACCTCCGGCCCCTCGGCCACCGCGGGTGCCACCGCGCCGGCCGCGACCCCGCCGCGGGCGTGCGGCGCGGAGTTCGCCACCAGCTCCCCGCCGCCGTCGCCGGCCAGCACCGCCAGCGCGGCGGCGATGATCCCCTCCAGCTCGGTGGCGACCGACGCATACGTCTTCTCCGCCTCGCGATGCACCCAGGCGATGGAGGAGCCGGGCAGGATGTCATGGAACTGATGGAGCAGCACCGTCTTCCAGATCCGGTCCAGCTCGGCGTAGGGGTAGGGGTGCCCGGCCAGCACGGCGGCGGTGGCCGACCAGAGTTCGGCCTCCCGGAGCAGCTGCTCGCTGCGCCGGTTGCCGCGCTTGGTCCTGGCCTGGCTGGTGAGGGTCGCGCGATGCAGCTCCAGATACAGCTCGCCCACCCACACCGGAGCATGCGGATACTCCGCCTCCGCCTTCGCGAAGAAGTCCGCCGGCCGTTCCCACTCCACCGTCGCCGAACCGTCCAGATCGCGCAGCCGGCGGGCCTTGGCGATCATCTCGCGGGTGGTGCCCCCGCCGCCGTCGCCCCAGCCGGTCGGCGCCAGCGAGTGCCGGGCCACCCCCTTGTCCTTGAAGTTCCGCGCCGCATGGGCGATTTCGCCGCCCGCCATCTGGCAGTTGTAGGTGTCCACCGGCGGGAAGTGCGTGAAGATCCGGGTGCCGTCGATGCCCTCCCAGCGGAAGGTGTGGTGCGGAAACGCGTTGACCTGACTCCAGGAGATCTTCTGCGTCAGCAGCCACTTCGACCCCGCCGCCTTGATGATCTGCGGCAGCCCCGCGGCGAAACCGAAGGTGTCCGGCAGCCACGCCTCGTCGTTCTCGACGCCGAACTCCTCCAGGAAGAACCGCTTGCCGTGCACGAACTGACGGGCCATCGCCTCCGACCCGGGCATGTTGGTGTCCGACTCCACCCACATCCCGCCCGCCGGGACGAACCGCCCCTCCGCGACCGCCTTCTTGACCTTGGCGTAGACCTCGGGCCGGTGCTCCTTGAGCCAGGCGTACTGCTGCGCCTGCGACATGGCGTAGACGAACTCCGGCTCGTCCTCCAGCAGCGCCGTCATGTTCGACGTCGTACGCGCCACCTTCCGCACGGTCTCGCGCAGCGGCCACAACCACGCCGAATCGATATGCGCATGCCCCACCGCGCTGATCCGGTGCGCCGACGCCGCCGCGGGCGCCGCCAGCACCGCGCTCAGCTCCGCCCGCGCCGCCCCCGCCGTCGCGTTGACCCGCTGCAGGTCCACCGCGTCCAGCGCCCGGCCGACCGCCCGCAGCACCTCCCAGCGCCGCGGACTGTCCACCGGGAGCTCCACCATCAGCTCGCCCAGCACCTCCAGGTCCAAGACCAGCTCCCACACCTCGGTGTCGAACACCGCCAGATCCATCCGCGCCAGCCGGTACTGCGGCTCGCTGCCCGCGGTCTCCCGGTCGCCCAACGGGGTCGGCCGGAACGGGTGGACATCGAGGATGACGGGGTTGGACGCGGCCTCCAGATGCCACTCGACGCGCTCGCCGCCACGGACCGGCGCGCCCACCCGCACCCACTGGTTGCGCGGATTGACCGCCTTGACCGGAGTGCCGTCGGGCAGATGGACCAGCGCCTCGCACTGGAAGCCCGGCATCCGCTCGTCGAATCCCAGGTCCAGCACGGCCTCCACGGTGCGGCCCGCCCACCGCGCGGGCACCTCGCCGACCACCTTGAACCAGGTCGTGCCCCAGGGCGCGCCCCAGGCGTCGCCCACCGCCACCGGCGTGTGCGCGGCGGCCAGGCCCTCCGCCACCGGCACGGGCTCACCCGGTGCGACCCACGCCGAGACCTCCAGGGGAACCGACTCCGGATACAGCGCGGGCCGGATGCGCTCGTCCAGGACCCGCTGGAGACGGGCTTCGATCAGTGCGCGCTCGTCATGCATGGCGATGACTCCGTAGCGTCGAGGGGTACGGGGGGCGGTGGGCAGGGCGTGTCTCCCTACCCGCAACATCCGTCCCTACCAGGGGAGTTCGACCTCGGCAGGCGCCGAGACGGTGAACAGTTCCTGCACGGCGCGCACCTGGAGCCGGGCGGCCGGCTCGCCGGCGGCCAGCGCCGAGCCGCCCCCGAGGGACGGCCCGAGCAGCGCGGCCGCGGCGCCGGCCCCGGCCAGCAGCACACGGCGGCGGGGCAGCGGCGACGATTGCCGGTTCATGAGGTGCTCCTCCGGTGGGGGGCGGATGGCGACGGGCGGCGCGCTGCGCCGACCTCGTCGGGTGTGCGGACCTCGGTGATCCCACGGGACGTCAGATGTGCGGCGTCGGCGGCGAGTTCGGCCAGTACGAGAGCCGGCCGGGCCCCCTGGGCGGCCAGCTCCGCCCAGGCCTCGAAGACCGGGCCGCCGGGCGCGCACACCGAACGCCGCGGCGCCGCCTTCGCACCGCCGGTGTCGACGACCAGCGCCGTGCTGCGCACCGGCGGCCGGTGCGTCCGGCCGCGGTACTCCTCGACCAGCGCCGCGATCGCCCGGCCCGCCGGCTTGACCGTACGGTCGTTGCGCAGCAGGCCCAGCCCGTACTCCAGCTCGGGGAAGTCGGCGAGCGAGCGCGCCACATCGTGCGAACACCACCAGGTCACGCCCCACAGGTCCGGGCAGTCCAGGGCGGCCGCGACGGTGGCCTGGGTGAAGCGCGCCGCGCCCTCCTCGGGGATGTGCGGGGCGGGGGCGCCGACCTCCTGGAGCCAGACCGGGCGGTGCGGGTCCTCGGCCCAGGCCTTGGACAGCTCGATGAGGTACGCGGCGTGCTGCTCGGTGGCGGTGCCGGTCGGCCCGTGCCGCTGTGCGGTGCCGTTGAACACCCAGGAGTGCACGGCCGTGACGGCGCCGAGCCGGGCGGCCTGCGCGGGCGTGAAGGGGTGGCCGTCGCGGTACCAGGCGGCGTCGTACGCGGCGTGCAGATGCATCCGGCCCGGCGCGCCCCGCTCGCACGCCGCGAGCATCCGCCTCAGCCAGGCTTCGGCCTGCTCGCCGGTGATCCGGTCCGGGTCCGGGTGCGGACCGTCCGAGAACTGGTCGATCTCGTTGCCGAGCGTCATCCCGAGGAAGTTCGGCCGGTCGCCGAGCGCCGCCGCCAGCGTCCGCAGATACTCCTCCTGGCCCGCCAGTACCTCCGGGTCGGTGAAGATGTTCCGGCGGTGCCAGGTCTGGGTCCAGGCGGGGAGGAAGTCGAAGCTCGACAGATGGCCCTGCAGTCCGTCGACGGTGACGTCGAGGCCGCGTTCGGCCGCGGCGTCCGCCAGCTGCACCAACTGCTCCACGGCGCGCGGCCGGATCAGGGTGCGGTTGGGCTGGAAGAGCGGCCAGAGCGGGAAGACCCGGATGTGGTCCAGGCCGAGGGCGGCGATCGAGTCGAGGTCGGCGCGCACGGCGTCCAGGTCGAAGTCGAGCCAGTGGTGGAACCAGCCTCGGGTGGGGGTGTAGTTGGCGCCGAATCGCATGGGGCTCCTGTCGGTACGGGCGGGGATCGGGCGGGCCGGGGCGGTTCAGCCCTTGACGGCGCCCTCGCCGACGCCGCGGAAGAAGTAGCGCTGCAGACAGGCGAACAGCACGATCAGCGGGACGACGGCGATGACGGTGCCGGCCGCGACCAGCCGCTGGTTGTCCGCGAAGGTGCCGTGCAGAAAGTTCAGTCCGATGGTCAGGGTGAACTTCGACTGGTCGCTGAGCACGATCAGCGGCCACAGGAAGTCGTCCCAGGCGCCCATGAACGAGAAGATCGCCACGACCGCGAGGGTGCCCCTGACCGACGGCAGCGCGATCCGTACGAACCGCTGCCAGGCGTTGGCCCCGTCGACGAACGCCGCCTCCTCGACCTCGTACGGCAGATTCGCGAAGGCGTTCCGCATCAGCAGCACGTTCATCGCGCCGACGCAGCCGGGCAGCACCACACCGAGCAGGGTGTTGTTGAGCCGCAGTTCCCGCATCGTCACGAACTGGGCGATCATGATGCTCTCGACCGGCACCAGCATCGCCATGATGAAGACGACCAGTGCGGCCTTGCGGCCGCGAAAGCGCATCCGGGCCAGTGCGTAGCCGGCGAGCGCCGCCCCCACGCAGTTGGTGACCACATTGGCGGTGGCGACCTTCAGGGAGTTCAGCGCGAAGTCCCAGACCGGGATGATCTCGGCGACGCCGGCGTAGTTGGCCAGCGTGGCATCCTGGGGGATCAGGTTCGGCGGATAGCGGTAGATGTCCTCGCCCGGCCCCTTGAGGGACGTGGACAGCTGCCACAGAAACGGCCCGACGGTCAGTGCCAGTACGGCGAGCAGCAGGAGATAGCGGAGCGGCAACCGCCACCACGGCGGCTGCCGTCGCCCAGCGCGCCGTCGCCCGTCGCGCCGCCGCCGTGGCGCGACGGCCCCCGCGGCGTTCACGCCTCCTCCTTGCGGCCGGCGCGCAGCACCAGCAGCATCAGCCCGAGCGTGATCATGAAGACCACGACGGACAGCGCGGAGGCATAGCCGACCCGGCCGCTGAGGCCGGTTCCGGCCTGCTGGACGAGCATCACCAAGGTGGTGTCCTCCCCGCCGGGGCCGCCGGTCGGACCGGCCATGAGATAGACCTCGGAGAACACCTTGAAGGCGCCGACCGCGGACAGGGCGGCCACCAGCACCATCGTGCTGCGCACCGCGGGCACCGTGACGGTCACGAAGCGGCGCACCGCCCCCGCGCCGTCGACCGCGCACGCCTCGTGCAGCTCCGGTGGAACGTTCGCCAGCGCCGCCAGGTAAATGATCATGTAGTAGCCGAGGCCCTTCCAGACGGTGACCGCCATCGCGCTGAGCAGCAGCAGCCAGGGGTCGCTGAGGAAGCCCGCCCTGCCGAAGCCCAGGCCCTCCAGCAGGGCGTTGATCAGCCCCCGGTCGTCCAGCAGCCACACCCAGATCAGACCGACCACGACCACGGAGGCGACCACCGGCGTGTAGAACGCGGCGCGGAAGAACGTGATCCCCGGTATCTGCCGCTGCACCAGCATGGCCAGCAGCAGCGGCAGGATCACCAGCAGCGGGACGACCCCCAGGACGTACAGCAGGCTGTTGCGCAGCCCCGTCCAGAACATCGCGTCATGGATCAGCTCCTGGTAGTTGGCGCCGCCGACGAACCGGCCCGCGGTGAGCGTGCGGGCATCGGTGAAGGAGTGCGCCACCGTGCTGAGGAACGGATAGAGGCCGAACGCGGCCACGACCAGCAGCCCGGGACCGAGGAACAGCCAGGGACTGGCCGGCTTGTGCGTCTTCACGGGGCGCCCGGCCTCAGCCGGTCTTCAGCAGGCGGTTGCACTCGGCGACCGCACCGTCCAGTGCCGCCTCGGGGGACTGCTCGCCCTGCACGGCCTTGGCGACCGCATTGCGCAGTACGGTCTTCATCTGGTCGCTGAGCAGCACCGGGGTGTAATTCACCGCGGTCTTCAGCGACTTGGCCGACGCCACCCGTACCCGGGTCGCGTCGGTGCCGTCCTCCTTGGTGAAGTACGGGTCGTCCAGCGAGCCCTTGGTGCTCGGGAAGATGGTGACCTTCTTGGCGAAGGCCATCTGGTTCTTCTCGTCGGTGACGAAGTGCGCGAACGCGACCGCCGCCGGCTTGACCTCGCTCTGCGCGTTCACCATCAGGCCCTGGACGTACATATTGGCCTTACCGGTGTTGTTGACCGCGTCAGTGATACCGATGTGCCGGTAGAGGCTTGGTGCCTCCTTCTTGAAGTTCTCCAGATCGAGCGCGCTGCCCGGATTCATCGCCACCGACTGCTGCTGGAACTTCCGCCCCGACGACTCCGCCTGCGCGGTCAGCGCCTGCGAGTCCAGCGCCCCGGACACATACAGCTCCTTGTAGTGCCGCAGCAGTTCCACGCCCTTGGGCTCGTTGAACGTGAACTCCGTGCCGCGGGCGTTCATCAGCCGTACGCCGTACCGTCCGAAGTCCTCGATCGACGGCGTACTGGCGAGCATCGCTATCTTCCGCCCGCTCTTCTTCGCCATCGCGACCGCGTCCGTGAAGAGCTGGTCATAGGTGGCCGGTGGCTTCTCCGGATCGAGCCCGGCCCTGATGAAGAGGTCCTTGTTGTAGAACATCGGCCCCGTGTTCAGATACCACGGAAAGGCATAGACCCCCGGCAGCCCCGGCATCTCATGACTCTTCCACGCGCCGGGGAGGTACTCTTCGCGGTACTTTCCCGCGGCCTTTTCCAAGTCGAGTGCCAGCCCCGCCTTGGCCAGCGGATAGGCGAGATCCGGCGAAACATTGACGACGTCCGGCAGCGTCCCGCCCGCCGCATCCGCACTCAACTTCTGCGGGTATCCCTCGGCCGGCTGATCCACCCACTTCACCTTGGCGTCCGGATACTGCTTCTCGAAATCCGCGATGACGCCCTCGAAGTAGTCCTTGAAATTGGCCTTGAGGTTCCAGGTCTGGAACGTGACCTGCCCCTCGACCTTCCCCGAGGCGCCGTCCGCCCCGTCGGAGCGCCCTGAAGGACCGCATGCGGCCAGGGCGAGCACCGGGATGACCCACGCCGCTGTCGCGGCAGTCGCTCGACGGGAGAAATGCATGACTGGCGGCTCCTTTGCTCGAACCAGACACCGGTGAGAAGACTGCCGCGCAGGACCATATGAATCAGTGGCCGAAATAAACCAGTGGCGCGGATAAGGGAAGCGAGCGTGCGGCGGATTTCCTGAGCCGTTCCGCCGGGTATTTCACTGGTCCTCGGGCGACGATGCGGCAGACGGTACTAATGCGTTTTAGTGGGTGTCAACACCCCGGTCCCGAACAACCTCTTCCGCGCCGGCGAACGCCGTCCTCACGGACGTTCGCAACGGCCGTCCGCACGGGGTTTGACACCGCACTCGCCGCTGATCAGACTGGGCGCACTAATGCGGTTTAGGTCGAGGAGAGCCCGCCATGACAGCGCCCGGTGAGGCCGCCCGCCGGAAGCCGGCGCGCCGACCGACGATCAAGGACATCGCCCGCCGCGCCGGGGTCTCGGAGAGCGCCGTCTCCTTCGCCCTCAACGACCGGCCGGGCGTCTCCCAGGACACCCGCGCCCGGGTACGGCGCGTCGCGGAGGAGCTGGGCTGGCAGGCCAACAGCGCGGCCCGCGCACTGTCCGGCGAACACGCCGGCGCCCTGGGACTGGTGCTCGCCCGGCCCGCGCGGACCCTGGGCGTGGAGTCCTTCTTCCTCCAGCTCGTCTCCGGCATCCAGGAAGTGCTCTCGGCGCGCCGGATCGCGCTGCTCTTCCAGGTCGTCGAGGACCTCGACGCCGAGTGCGCGCTCTACCGCCGCTGGTGGGCCGAACGCCGGGTGGACGGCGTCCTGGTCGTCGACCCGCGCACCGAGGACCCGCGACCGGAGCTGCTCGCCGCACTCGGCCTGCCGGCCGTCGTCATCGGCGGCCCGTCCGCCCCCGGTCCGGCCACGGCCGAGCGGCCCGCCGCCCACCCGCAGCCCCCGCTCTCCACGGTCTGGGCCGACGACTCCGAGGCCATGGCCCGGGTCCTCGACCACCTCCACGGCCTCGGGCACCGCCGCATCGCACATGTGGCGGGCCTGCCCGGCCTCGCCCACACCGAACGCCGCATCCGCTCACTGCGTACCGAAGCGGCCCTCCGCGGTCTCGACGCACGCCGGGTCCGCTCCGTGACCACCGACTACTCCGACGCCGAAGGGGCCAACGCCACCCGCCGCGTCCTCGACGCTCCCGAGCCGCCCACCGCGATCATCTACGACAACGACGTGATGGCCGTGGCCGGCGTCTCGGTCGCCGCCGGGCGGGGCATCCCCGTCCCCGACCGGCTGTCGATCGTGGCCTGGGACGACTCGGCGCTCTGCCGCGTCACCCACCCCCGGCTGACCGCACTGGTCCGCGACACCCCCGGCTTCGGACGGCTCGCCGCCCAGGAACTCCTCACCGTCCTCGACGGCGGACCGCCACGCACCGTACGGGGCGAACAGCCGCACCTGGAGGCCCGCGCGAGCACCGGCCCGTGTCCCAGGAGCTGACGAGGCGCGCCCCCGCCCGGTCCGCCCCGAGGCGTTCCTGATTCCTTGGCATGCTGAGGGCATGACATTACGGGCAGGGCGGGAGCGCGAGGCAGCGGTAGTGGTGGGCGCCGGACCGAACGGGCTGGCCGCGGCGGTCACACTGGCCCGCAGCGGACTGCGGGTCACGGTGTTCGAGGCGGCCGACGAGATCGGCGGCGGGGTCCGCAGCGGCGAGCTGTCCGTACCCGGCGTGCTCTTCGACCACTGTTCCTCGACCCATGTGATGGGCGCCGGCTCCCCGTATCTGCGCACGCTGGACCTTGCCGCCTACGGGCTGGAATGGCGCCGGCCCGAGATCGATCTCGCCCACCCGGTGGACGGCGGAGAAGCCGGGGCGCTCTACCGGTCGGTCGGGCGGACGGCGGACGCCTTGGGCGCCGACGGTCCCGCCTGGCGACGGCTCTTCGGGCCGCTGGCCGCGGACGCCGAGGTGCTGACCGACGCGGTCATGCGGCCGCTCGTCACGGTGCCCCGGCATCCGTTCCGGCTCGCGCGCTTCGGCCTGTACGCCCTGCAGCCCGCCACCCTGGTCGCCCGCCGCTTCCGCACGGAAGCCGGACGCGGCCTCTTCGGCGGGGTGGCGGCGCATCTCTTCGGGCCGCTGACACGGCCGGTCAGCGCGTCCATCGGAGTCATGATCATCGCGGCCGGGCACCGGTACGGCTGGCCGGTCGCCAAGGGCGGCTCCCGTGCGATCGCCGACGCGCTGGCGGCCCTGCTCCTCGCGGAGGGCGGGCGCATCGAGACCGGGGTACGCATCCGCTCACTCGACCAGTTGCCGCCCGCGGCCACGGTGTTGCTGGACCTGGCCCCGGCCGCCGCCGCAGCCGTGATCGGCGACCGGCTGCCGCCCCGGGTGCGCCGCGCCTACACCCGCTACCGGCACGGCCCCGGCGCGTTCAAACTCGACCTGGCGGTCGAGGGCGGCATTCCCTGGCGCGCCGAGGCCTGCCGGCGGGCCGGGACCGTGCATCTGGGCGGCAGCTTCGAGCAGATCGCGTACGCGGAGCGCGAGGTGTACCGCGGGCGGATGCCCGAGCGGCCGTTTCTCCTGGTCTCCCAGTCGTACCTCGCCGACGCCGGCCGCTCCGCCGGCGAGGTCCACCCCGTCTCGGCGTATGCGCATGTGCCCCACGGCTACCGCGGTGACGCCACCGCCGCGATGCTGGCGCAGTTCGAGCGCTTCGCGCCCGGCACGCGCGAGCGGATCGTCGCCGCCACCGCCACCACCGCCGCGGACCTGGAACGCGGCAACGCCAACCTCGTCGGCGGCGACATCATCGGCGGCGCCAACATCCCGCTCCAACTGACGATGCGCCCCCGTATCGCCCTGGACCCCTACCGCACGGGCGTCCCCGGCGTGTACCTCTGCTCGGCGTCCACCCCGCCGGGCGCCGGCGCCCACGGCATGAGCGGCCACAACGCGGCCCGCTCCGCGCTGCGGGCGCTGGGCCTGGAGCGCTCCGTCCGGCGGTTCTGACCAGTCAAGTCGCATGCGTGTCGGTGGAGTTGTCACCAGGAAGGCGGACAGGCCACGGCGGCGGGGTCCCGGGGGGCGCGCCCGGGGCCCCGCCGCCGTACAGCAGGCGACGGTCGGTCAGCGGACCGTCGGTGCGAGGTCAGTGGTGCGTGACGACCCCGGCTGCCATGCGGCCGCAGTTGGAGCCGGAAACGCTGACGCTGACCGATCCGATCGTGCCGCCCCAGTCCACACAAAGGCCCTTTGCGGACAGGTAGACCGGGCCGGCGTAGGAGGTGTATTCACCGCTGTCGTAAACCCAGTCGGAACTGCCGTCGGTGGCCGTGAGATAGGTGTACATGTACACCGGGCTACCGGGGCTGTTCCGTACCGTCACGACGCAGTTCTTTCCGGTCCTTGCGCTGTACGTCAGGTACACGGTCCCCTTTCCGGTGACCGGTACGGAATTCACTACGCTGTAGCCGCTGCCGCAGGCTCCGTTGTACGCGGCGGCGGCCGGAGCGGCGGAGGCGGTGGTGGCCGTCGCCATTGTGGCGAGGCCGGCAACGGCGAGTGCGGCGGATCCTGCGATGGCACGTGAACGCTTCATGGGAATACCCCCGTCGGGTGGTGTGCGTCGCATGGTCGTATCGCAGTGTTGGACCGCGCTCGACGGTGGATGGTTGTACCCGGGCGTGAATTCCCCATTGTTCGAATCGTGTTGGCGAAGACGGCGTCGGCGCGGGTGCCGACGGCGCGGGGGCGACGGCATGCGCCCGGTCCCCGGCGCCTGGTGCGGCGCCGGGGACCGGGCGGGGGGTGCGGGTCGGATCGGGCGGGCTCAGTGGCCGTTGGCGAAGACCTTCAGGCGGCCGTAGCTGCCGTTGAAGCGGTTGCGGTCGCCGACCGGGTGGCCGGAGGAGGTGTGCTGCCAGATGCTGTGGTAACGCCAGCCGCCCGGCAGCGCGCCGACCGAGGAGCCGTAGCGCGGGACCCACAGCGGGTTGCTGTGGCCGAACCTGCCGGAGTTGCCCGTGCACCGCTTCCACCAGTTGGTGGAGGTGTAGATGACCGCGTCGCGGCCGGTCTCCTCCCGGTAGGTCTCCACGAAGTCCTGGATCCAGTTGACCATCGCCTTGGAGCTCTTGCCGTAACAGGTCGCGCCGTAGGGGTTGTACTCCATGTCGAGCGCCCCGGGCAGCGTCCTGCCGTCCCTGGACCAGTCGCCGCCGTGGTCGGCGAAGTAGCGCGCCTGCGTGCTGCCGCTGGAGTGGTCGGGCAGTGCGAAGTGGTACGCACCGTGGATCATGCCGGCCGAGTAGGAGCCCCGGTACTGGTGGGCGAAGTACGGGTTGGTGTAACTGTTCCCCTCGGTGGCCTTGACGTACGCGAAGCGCACCCCGGACTTGCGCAGCGCCGACCAGCTGACGTGGTGGTTGTGGCTGGAGACGTCGACGCCGGACACCGCCTTGCTGTGCGTGGCCTGTGGTTCGAGGCCGCCGCCGGCCCGGTCGACGCCCTCGCGGGCGGCGATGGTGGAACCCATCCAGTCCTGCTCGGGGTGGGAGGGTCTCTTTCCGGCATCCGACGCCGTGGCGAAGCCGGGCAGCGCGAGGGGCAGAGCGAGCACGGAGAGAAGAGAAACGAGCGTTCCGGCCGCGAGGGAGACTGTGCGGCGGGCCGGACCGGATCTGCGCAAGGGCATCGCATGCCTCCGAGGCCTTCGGTTGAGTCACGTTCGGCAGCTTTTGAGCAGAGTTCTGCCGATAAAAGACTTATACGCAGAACTGCCTGACTCTATGACCCAACAGGCCGTCAGTCCGCCGACCGGCTGCGCATCTCACCCGTCCGGCCGTCAGAAGTGGTCACCCGGGCCCGGATCCGGTTCGGGGTCGGGGGCGGGGTGACCATGGTCCCGGCCCGGCCCTCGGCGCCCGCCGAACCGACAGCGGAGCGGGCCCCGGCCGTGCCGGGACCCGCTCCGCTGTCGCTGCGCAGCGGCGAACGCGCCATTCCGCCGCTTCGCGAGCTGCCTCGTGCCGAGCCGGTCGGCTCGTATGTGGTGTCCGCCCTGTCCCTGGCTTCACCCGGGGCCGGCCTGTGTGCGCCGGCGCGACGGCTCGTGGACGCCGTCGGCTCAGTAGGCGGAGTTGACGTTGTCGATGGAGCCGTAGCGGTCGGCCGCGTAGTTGGCGGCGGCGGTGATGTTGGCTACGGGGTCGACGAGGTTGTGGGGGGTGCCGGTGACGTGGTAGCGGTCGAAGGTGGGCTGGATCACCTGGAGCAGGCCCTTGGAGGGGATGCCGTTGATGGCGTTGATGTCCCAGTCGTTGACGGCGTTGGGGTTGCCGCTGGACTCGCGCATGATGTTGCGGTGCAGGCCCTCGTAGGAGCCGGGGATGCCCTTGGCCTTCATGATGTCGAGCGACTCACGGATCCAGCCGTCCAGGTTGTTCGGGTACTCCTTGACGGCCTTGCGCTCGGCGGAGCGGTTGGCGGCCTGGTGAGCGGTGTGCTGCTTGGCCACCGCGGTGACCTTGACGTGGTCGGCGACCGAGGCGGTCACCGGGCGGGCGGTCTTGGCCTCGTCGGCCTTCGTCGGCATGCCCTTGGCGTTGACGGGCTTGACCGCTGCCGGGGCGTGCTCAGAAGCAGCCTGTGCGGTGTCCGGGGCCGAGGCCATGGCCAGGCCCGAGGTGGCACCCGCGGCGGCCAGGACGGCCACGGCGACCTTGTGGGTGCGGGTAATGCGGGTGACACGGACAGCGCGGGACAGGTTGAAGCTGGGCATGCAGAGTGACCTCTTCCAGGTACGGGGACGGGGAGGCGGCCTTTTTGGGCGGCGCGTGATTCACCGGAGGTCATTGCTGCGTTCGCCGTGGGGGGCGTGAGTCGCAAGCTCGCTCTCGGTGCGTCGGAATCCATGTTTAGCGACGGCCCGGAATCGAGGCAATGGTGCTCTGTACTACTCATCTTCGTGAGATAAACCCTGGATGCCGAGGTAATGGGCGGTTCTCTCCGTGAGGGCCGGGAATGACTGCGGGACATTCGACTAAGCACCTTCGTAAGTGACGTACATCGCGTGCCCCGCATCACTTGATAGCGGCCGTAAAGCCCCCGCTGCCGGGGCTCATAAGTTGTCTGGCTCACACCGGAATTACCGCTCCGCAGAGCCACTTCATACGCGCATCGGAGGGGATTCATCCACCCGGCTGTCCGAGGGCGCCCCGGGCGATTGCCGGAAATGTGGTGCAGGGCACTTATGACGAGGCCAAAAGGGCGGCATTTGTGCCCCAATTCACTTGTGGGGGCGACGGGCGGGAAACCGCCGGTGCGCGGCGTCGCGCAGAACGGCGCGGGGAGCCGGCTGGGCCGTTGGGAGCGTCCCGATACGTCGATACGGCGGTAGTCGCTGGTCCGTTCGCAGCAGCGCCCGGGGCTGTTGCATGACTACGGGCCCCGGCTCCCTGACAGTGACATCGCACGCAGTAGTCACTCATCGTAAGGAAGTGCTCATGTTCCGTCGTACTGCCGTTGTTCTCAGCGGTCTTCTCGTCTCGGGATTCCTCGCGACGGGCGCTGCCACCGCGGCGTCTGTCGATGCGGACCGTCACCCTGCCCCCGCGCCTGCCAGCGAGGACCGCGACCGCCACCCCGCTCCGGCGCCTGCCGCCGCTGAGCAGGAGCACCGCGCTCCGGCGCCGACGGCTGCCGAGGAGGAGCGTCGCGCCCCGGCGCCCACCACGGCCGAGGAGGACCGCCGCGCGCCCGCACCCACCACGGCCGAGGAGGACCGCCGCGCCCCGGCACCCACCACCGCCGAGGAGGACCGTCGCGCCCCGGCGCCCACCACCGCCGAGGAGGAGCGTCGCGCCCCGGCGAAGTCCGTCGATGACAGCCGCAACCTCACCGCCCAGGACCAGGAGGGATTCGGCCTTGCCGGCGCGGTGCTCGACCGTCTGCTGGGCAGCAGCGCGGCGCGGAACGCCGGCTTCTGACACCCACGCCGACACGGCAAGGGCAACGGCAACGGCACTGGCCCCACCCGCGAAGTGCGGGCAGGGCCAGTGCCGTTGCCATGTCGGAGTGTTTGCACCGCAACACTCCGTGGGGGCCGCTCCGGCCGTGCCGGAGGTCGTCGTACCCGGCTCAGTAGGCGGAGTTGACGTTGTCGATGGAGCCGTAGCGGTCGGCCGCGTAGTTGGCGGCGGCGGTGATGTTGGCTACGGGGTCGACGAGGTTGTGGGGGGTGCCGGTGACGTGGTAGCGGTCGAAGGTGGGCTGGATCACCTGGAGCAGGCCCTTGGAGGGGATGCCGTTGATGGCGTTGATGTCCCAGTCGTTGACGGCGTTGGGGTTGCCGCTGGACTCGCGCATGATGTTGCGGTGCAGGCCCTCGTAGGAGCCGGGGATGCCCTTGGCCTCCATGATGTCGAGGGACTCACGGATCCAGCCGTCCAGGTTGTTCGCGTAGCGCTTGGGTGCGGCCTTCGGCGCCTTCTTGGGGGCGGCCTTCGGCGCGGCTATCGCCTTGCGCTCCACGGAACGGCTGGCGGCCTCCTTGGCGGTGTGGCCCTGCTTCTCGACCGCGGTGACCTTGAGGCGGTCGGTCACGGACGAGGCGACCAGCTTGCTCTTCTCGCCGTCGTCGGCCCGGTCCTTCGCGGTCAGCGGCAGGCCGTTGGCGCTCACCGGCTTGACGGTGGCCGACGCGGTGGACGTGGTCGCGGCATCGCTCGGTGCGGCGGTGAACGCCAGGGCGGCGGCGCAGCTCGCGGATGCCACCAGCGCCGCGGAGATCTTGTGGGTGCGGGTGATGCGGGCAGGGCGGGGCAGGGTGAAGCTGGGCATGCGAGGTGACCTCTTCCAGGGCTTTGGTGGCGGGGGGAGCGGCCTTCGGTCGGCGCGTGAGAACCGAGGGTCATTGCCGCGCTCGCCGCTCTGGCTGAGGTCGCCGGCTCGTTCTCGGTGCTTCCGGGAACATGTTTAGCGAGCGCCCTGGATGGTGGCAAAGGTGCCTTGTACTACCCATCTTCGTGAGTTGGGGCGATATGCCCGTTATAAACGCCTTGTTTCGCGGTGTGTGCCGGGAAGGGCGTCGACTAGCGGAGTTCGTACGTGACGTAGGTCGCGTGCCCCGCATCACCCGGCGAGGGCTTCCGGACCCCCTCTCCGGCCCCGCTGAAGTTGCCTGGCTCACACCCCGGAGGCGGTGAAACGGTGCCGCGGACGCCGCGGCACCGCCACCGGCGAGCGCTTGCGCGGGGCGGCGGACACGCCCGTGCCCCCCACGGAATCCGCAGGGGGCACGGTGTACAGCGGTGCGGTGCGGGAGTCAGTCCTCCAGCAGTCGTGCCGCGAGATGCTCGATCCGGTTGTGCCAGGCGTCCAGCGCGGTGTCGGTGTCGAAGTCCCGCGGCCCGGTCTGGGTGAGGACGAGGCGGGCGCCATGGCCGGTGCCGCTGCCCAGCTCCCAGCGGACCTGGCCGTCCGGATGCCAGCGGTAGGCCAGCACCGACGGGGCCCGCACCTCGGTGACCGGCCCGCCCGGCACCTTCTGCGTGGTGAAGCCGGCCGGCGCGGGCGCGCCCGCCACGGGCTCGTCCCCCGAGGCCAGCACCGCCCAGACGGTCTCGGCCGGCCGCACGAGCTGGCGCTCGAAGCGGATGCGCGGGCCGTCGGCGGTGTCCTCGACCGTGCCGTGCCCGAGGTCGAACTGCTCCAGATAGGCCTCGTGCAGCTCGCCCGTGTCGGGCTCCACGGCCGTCGACTCGCCGTCGAGCAGCTGTGACAGCGCGGTGACGCACAGATGCCAGCCGGAGGCGAAGCTGGCGCCGCCGAACCGGTCGCCGAAGGTGTGCACCAAGGTCAGCAGCGAGCCGTCGCCGTCCGGGGTGATCTCCCAGCGCAGATGGTCCTCGCCCCAGGTGAAGGCGAACAGGCGGGGCTCCTCGGCGTCGGTGACCGTACCGGTCATGGCGACGTCGCTTACACCGGGCATGGTGAAGGTCATCGCCCCGCCGGGCCGGAGTTCCACCGTGACCTCGGCGGGGAACCACTGCCCGAGCTGCGCCGGGTCGGTGATCGCCGACCAGACCTTCGTGGGCGGATGGGCGAGCCTGCGCTCCATGCGCAGCGCATGGCGTCCGCCGGACGTGGTGAGGGTGTCGGAGTGCGGGTTCATCGGGGGTCGTCCTTTGTGGCGTCGAGATGCCGTTCCAGAGCGTCGAGGCTCCCGGCCCACAGATGCCGGTAGTGCGCGAGCCAGGCGTCCAACTCGGCGAGTGGCTCGGGCCGCAGCTCGTACCAGCGGCGCTGGGCGTCCTGCCGGACCCGGACCAGCCCGGCCTCGCGCAGCACCCGCAGGTGCTTGGACGTGCCGGGCTGGCTCAGCCCGAGCTGGTCGGTGAGCTCGCCGACCAGCCGGGGGCGCTCCAGGAGCAGATCGAGGATCCTGCGCCGGCTCGGCTCTGCGAGTACGTCGAACGGTATGGGCATGGCCCCAGAATGCCTCGACGGTTATATAACCGCAAGGGCATGAGAGGGGGGGCGAGGCGCAGGCGCCTCCTCACACCAACGCGTCCGCCGCCTCGGTGATCACCGTCCGGTGTGTCGCACACGCGGCGGAACCGGTCGCCGGCACTCCCTCGCGCGGGACCGGCGCGAGCGCGGGCGCCGAACCCAGCGGACCGTCGGTGAAGAACCGGGCCGCCAAGTCCGCGACGTCCCGGGCGCGTTCGAGCACCACCCAGTGATCGGTGTCGGGGATCGTCAGAAAGCGGCTGCCCGGAATGGTGGCCGCGAAGTCCCGCTGCCGGTCCGCCGAGGTCATCGTGTCGTGCTCGCCACTGAAGACGAGGGTGGGGACGTCGAGCAGCTCGCCGGAGAAGTCCGGGCGGTCCGACAGCGCGCGGCGCAGCGATTCGACGGCGTGCCGGGAGTGCCGGGCGGCATGCACCATCGAGCGCCGGACATAGCGGTACGCCAGGGCCCGGCCGACGACGTGCCGGCGGTCGTCGAGGCACATCAGGCCCTCGGTGACCAGCGTGGCGAACGACTCGGCGTCGCCGTGCGCGAGCTGGTCGGCGGCCCGCCGCCACAGCTCCAGCTGCGCGGGGCTGATGTGCGCCGGTACCCCGCCCAGGGCGAGCCGCGCGATGCGCCCGGGCAGGTGCCGGGCGCATCCGTAGGCGAGGCCCGCCCCGTAGGAGAACCCGAAGAGATTGACCCGCGGGACGTCCAGGTCGTCGATGATCCGCTCGATCGCGGTGCACAAGAAGGCGTTGCCCGGCCCCGGCGGCAGGGGGTCGGCGCTGCCCATTCCGGGCAGGTCGGCGGTCACCACATCCGCCACCGGCCCCACCTGGTCCTCCATCTGCGGCCAGCCGAACATCCCCTGCAGCGCGCCGCCCAGCACCATGACGGGCTCGGTGATCCGCTCCGGCTGCCGCAGCCGCCGGTAGGCGAAGGACACCCCGCGTACCGACAAGGACCGGATCGTTTCCTCGTACATCTCTGCTTCCTTATCGGAGAGACCGGCGGGACCGGCCGGTTCGGCGTCCGCCGGTCTAGCGGGTCAGTACGAGCGCGGCGTTGTGGCCGCCGAAGCCGAGCGAGGTCTTGACCGCACAGTCGAAGGACGCCCGTCGGGACCGTCCGCGCACGATCTCCAGGGGGAGCCGCGGATCGGGGACGTCGAGATTCGCGGTCGGCGGTACCAACTGCTCCTCCAGCGCGAGCACGGTGAGCGCGGCCTCGATGCCGCCGGCGGCGCCGAGCGCGTGCCCGGTCATCGCTTTGGTGGAGGTGACCAGGGCATGGTCGCCGATCACCCGTTGCAGCATGGTGGCCTCGATCAGGTCGTTGACCACGGTCGAGGTGCCGTGCGCGTTCACATGGCCGACGTCGCCGGGCTGCACCTCCGCGTCCGCCAGCGCGCTGCGCAGCGCCCGCTCGATGCCGTTGCCCTCCGGGTCCGGGGCCACGGCCGCGTACGCGTCGCTGGAGGCGCCGTATCCGCGCAGGTGCGCACGGACGGTGGCCCGGCGGGCCGCGGCGTGCTCGGGCCGCTCCAGGACGAGGAGGCCGGCGCCCTCGCCGACGACGAAACCGTCGCGTGCGGCATCGAACGGGCGGCAGGCGGCGGCCGGATCCTCCCGGCGGGTGGAGGCCGCCTTCATCCGGCAGGCGCTGGCGATCAGCAGCCGGGAGACGGGGGACTCGGCGCCGCCGGCGATGGCGATGTCGCAGGCACCGGAGCGCAGCAACTGGTGTGCGGTGCCCAGCGCGACGGTCCCCGAGGAGCAGGCCGTCGCCACGCCCAGACTGGGTCCCCGGGCGCCGAGGTCCATACACACGCTGCTGGCCGCCCCGTTGACCACGGTCAGCGGGGCGAGTTTGGGGGAGACCCGTCGCGCGCCGCGTTCGAGCATCGTGGTGTGCTGCTCGTCGTAGAAGGGGAGTCCGCCGTGCGCGGAGCCGATGACCACCGCGACCCGGCTGCCGTCCCAGGCCTCGGTGTCCAGGCCGGCGTCGGCGACCGCCTCGCGGGCGGCGATCACCGCGAGCTGCGCGAAGCGGTCCATCAGCCGCTGGGCTGCCACCCCGAGCTGCTCGGTGGTGTCCAGGTCGGAGGTGTACATGAAGTCGCAGGGCAGGTCGGCGAGTTCTTCGTGGTGCCGCACGCCGGTCGGCCGCGTCTCCTCGGTGACGGCGTGCCAGGTCGCCTTCGCCCCGACGCCCGCCGCCGTCACCATGCCCAGTCCCGTTACGGCCGCGGAGAACGGCTGGCGGCCGCCCGTCACGCCGGAACCAGACGGTCGACTGCCGCCACCAGCTGGCCCACGGTGTCGCGCGAGGTCAGCGTCACGTCCTCAAGGTCGATGTCCAGCCGGTCCTCGATCATCACGCGGAGTTCTTCCAGGGCCAGGGAGTCGATGCGCAGATCGCGCAGTGGGGTCCCGTCGGAGACGTCGACCGCCCGGACCCCGAATCGTTGGACGAGCAAGGCGTTGACAACTTCTGCGACATTCACGTGGCGCTCCTCCGCTTGTCGTGGGCGTGCTGCCATCCGCGTCCTGCACGGGTGTTCGCCGGCAACCCCGGCTGGTTTAGCTACCCTTTATACGCCTTTGTCCCTATTTCGCCCCAACATTGGTCGCTCAATGGGGTGATGGCGTGGCTGGGCGCGACAGAGGTGCGCGCTCCGCGTTGCGGTGACGGCGAGAAGCCTACGGGCCTGATCCGGTGAACCGGTGAGAGGCGCGGCCGGGAACCGCGTCGAAGTCGCGCCGGACGCCGAGCTCAGGCCTCGTCGAGTGCGCTGGTCACGCGCCCCAACAGGGTTCGCAGAGTCCGGAGTTCCTCGATGGTCAACCCGGTGGCGGCGAGCATCCTGCGGGGGACCGGCAGGGCCTGTTCGCGCAGGTCATCGCCGTCGGGGGTGAGGTGGATGGTGACCGAGCGCTCGTCTTCGGCGCTGCGCTCGCGGCGGACCAGGCCGGCCGCCTCCAGTCGCTTGAGCAGTGGGGAGAGCGTGCCGGAGTCCAGTCGGAGCCGTTCGCCGATGGCCTTGACCGGCTGGGAGCCGTGCTCCCACAGGACCAGCATGACCAGGTACTGGGGATAGGTCAGGCCCAGGTCCTTCAGGGCGTCCCGGTAGACGCCGCCGAACGCGCGCGACGCGGCGTGCAGGGAGAAGCAGACCTGGTGGTCCAGGCGGAGCAGTTCGGTGTCGGGCGCGGGAGTCGCGGTCATGGCATCCAGGGTAGCGCCATGCGGACGACTTAGTTGTGCACAACTTAGTTGCGGACAATTTGAAAGTGTGCGATCGTCGATGCCGTCGGACGGCCGGGAAAGGCCGCCGCGCTATCGAAGGGGAACCCTCATGGACGCGCTGTACACCGCTGTCGCCACCGCCAACGGCCGGGAAGGCCGCGCCGTCAGCTCCGACGGCAAGATCGACCTGGCGCTGGCCATGCCGCCGGAGCTCGGCGGCAACGGCGCCGGCACCAACCCCGAGCAGCTCTTCGCCGCCGGATACGCGGCCTGCTTCGCCAGCGCGATGGGCAATGTCGGCCGCCAGATGAAGCTCGACACCAAGGATGTCTCGGTCACCGCCGAGGTCTCGATCGGCAAGGATGCCACCGGCTTCGGCCTGGCCGTCGTCATGCGGGTGGAGCTGCCGGACGCCCTCGCGGGCGAGACCGGGCGCCGCCTGGTCGAGGCGACCCACGAGTACTGCCCGTACTCCAAGGCCACCCGCGGCAACATCGATGTCGAGCTCGTCGTCGAGTAGCCCGCCCGCCCGCCCTCCGGCCGGCCCCGTCACGGAGGCCGGCCGAAGGCCGTGCCGGCACGGTGGCGGTCAGGCCGCGCGCGGAGTGCCGCGGCGCGGATGGCTCCCGATCAGCCCGGCATAGTGCCGGCCGCTGTCCTTGAGGGTGCGGGCCTGGGTCGCGTAGTCGACGTGGAACAGGCCGAAGCGCTTGTCGTAGCCGTAGGCCCACTCGAAGTTGTCCATCAGGGACCAGGCGAAGTATCCGGCCAGCGGCGCGCCCCGGCGGGCCGCACGGGCGCACGCGGCGATGTGCTGATGCAGATAATCGGTGCGCTCGGGGTCCTCGACGGTTCCGGCGGGAGTGACCACGTCAGGGTAGGCGGAGCCGTTCTCGGTGACGTAGATCTTGCGCGGCGCGTACTCCCTGGTCAGCCGCAGCAGCAGGGTCTCGATGCCGCCGGCGTCGACCTCCCAGTCCATGCCCGTACGCGGCACGTGCGGCCGGCGTACCGGGCGGGCGAACGGCGGCGGGCCGGCCGGATCGGCGGCGACCACGGCCGGGAAGTAGTAGTTCAGCCCCAGCCAGTCCAGCGGCTGCGCGATGGTCTCCGCGTCACCGGGGCGCTCCGGCAGCTCCACCCCGTACACCTCGCGCATGTCCGCCGGGAAGCCGCGGCCGTGGACCGGGTCGAGCCACCAGCGGTTGGTGTGCCCGTCCATCCGCCGTACCGCGGCGGCATCGGCCGGCGATCCGGTGGCCGGCTCGACGGTGCTGAGGTTGTTGACGATGCCGACCTCGGGGTCGGTGGCCCCGGCGCGGATCGCCGCCGTCGCCAGGCCGTGCCCGAGCAGCAGATGATACGAGGCACGCACCGCCGCGGTGAGGTCCCGCAGGCCCGGCGCCATCCGGCCTTCGAGATGACCGATCCAGGCCGAGCACAGCGGTTCGTTCAACGTGGCCCAGTGGCGGACCCGGTCGCCGAGCTTCCCGGCCACGACCGAGGCGTACGCCGCCAGGTGCTCGGCGGTCTCCCGCGCGCTCCAGCCGCCGCGGTCCTGGAGCGCCTGCGGCAGATCCCAGTGGTAGAGGGTGACGGACGGGGTGACGCCCGCCTCCAGCAGACCGTCGACCAGCCGGTCGTAGAAGGCCAGGCCCCCGGCGTTGACCCGGCCGTCGCCGTCCGGCACGATCCGCGGCCAGGCGATCGAGAACCGGTAGGCCCCGACGCCCAGTTGCCGCAGCAGGCCGATGTCCTCGCGCCAGCGGTGGTAGTGGTCGCAGGCCCGGTCGCCGGTGTCGCCGTTGTGGGTCCGGCCCGGGGTGTGGGAGAACGTGTCCCAGATGGAGGGCCCACGGCCGCCCTCGGCGACCGCCCCCTCGATCTGGTACGCCGACGTGGCCACGCCCCAGGCGAAGTCGTCCGGCAGGGCGGCGAAGTCGATCCGGTCGCTCACAGAGGTCCTTTCGGCGCGGTTCATTTGACGGCCCCGGCGGTGAGCCCGGCGACCAGATAGCGCTGGAGCAGCAGAAACCCGGCGACCACGGGGACGCTGACGACCAGCGACGCGGCCATGACCTGATTCCAGTAGACGTCGTTCTGGGTGGCGTAGCCCTGCAGACCGACCGACAGGGTGCGGGTGGTGTCGTTGGTCATGACGGAGGCGAACAGCACCTCGCCCCAGGCGGTGATGAACGCGTACACGGCGACGGCGACGATCCCGGGCAGCGCGGCCGGGACGACGACCCGGAAGAGCGCGCCCAGTGGCCCGCAGCCGTCCACGTAGGCGGCCTCGTCCAGCTCCCGCGGCACGGAGGCGAAGTATCCGGTCAGCATCCAGATGGAGAACGGGAGCGAGAACGTCAGATAGGTCAGGACCAGGCCGCCGCGGGAGCCGTAGAGGGCGACGCCGGTGGAGTTGCCGATGTTGACGTAGATCAGGAACAGCGGCAGCAGGAAGAGGATGCCCGGGAACATCTGCGTCGACAGCACCGTCACGGTGAACACCCGCTTGCCGCGGAAGCGGTGGCGGCTGACCGCATACGCCGCGAAGACCGCGATCAGCACCGAGCAGACGGTGGCCGAGCCCGCCACGATCAGCGAGTTGGTGAAGTAGCGGGCCAGCGGAACGGTGCGCCAGATGTCGAGATACGGACGGATCGTCAGCTCGGTCGGCAGCCAGTGGAAGGTGCCCGAGACATCCTCCAGCGGTTTGAGGGAGCTGCTGAGCATGACGTAGACGGGGAGCAGAACGAAGCCGGTCAGCGCGGTCAGGAAGATCCCTCGGGCGCAGCGGAACCAGCGAGGCGGTGCCATGGGGGTGGACCTGCGGCCGGCCGGGGTGCGCTCGGGGGCCGTGGGGGAGCGGTCAGCCATCGGCGGTTCTCCTTCCGCGCGAGGTCGCCAGCAGGTAGCCGGCGGTCACCACCAGCAGGAAGAGCAGCAGCAGGACGGACATCGCCGCTCCGGTGCCGAAGTTCCAGGTGACGAACGAGGACTGGTAGATGTGGATGGACAGCAGGTCCGCGGCTTCCGGAGCGGCCTTGCCGAACAGCACATACGGTGTGTTGAAGTCGTTGAAGGTCCACAGGAACAGCACCAGCACCAGCACCTGGTTGACCGGCCGCAGCGAGGGCAGGGTGATCCGCCGGATCTGCCGGATCATGCCCGCGCCGTCGAGCGCCGCCGCCTCGTAGAGGTCCTTGGGGATGTTCTGCAGCCCGGCCATCACGACCAGGAACGCGAACGGCCAGGTCTTCCAGACCGCGACCACCAGCAGCGCCAGGAAGCTGTTGCCGCCCAGCAGCCAGAAGGGCCGCCCGTCGGTGAGCCGCAGCTGGTCGTGCAGGACGTGATTGACCAGGCCGTTGTCCCTTTGGAACATGAACGCCCAGGTGATCACCGCGGCGTAGACGGGCAGTGCGTACGGGGCGAGGAAGACGGCGCGCAGCAGACCGCGGCCCCGGAAGTTCTCCTGCAGCATGATCGCCGCCGTCGTGCCGAGGAGCCAGCACAGCCCGACCGACAGCACGCTGAACGCCACGGTGATCCAGAACGAGTGCAGCAGCGCGGCGCCGACCGGGGCGTCGAGGTCGACGGTGACCCGGTAGTTGCCCAGCGCCTTCCAGGGGGCCAGGCCCCAGTTGCCGATATGGAACTGCGTCAGGTCCTTGAAGCTCATCACGATGCCGATGACCATCGGCACGAGGTGCACCAGCAGCTCCAGCACCAGCGCGGGCAGCAGGAGCAGATAGGGCAGTCCGGCGCGGCGCAGCCGGACGGGCAGCAGCCGCCTCACTTCGCCATCTGCTGTTCTGCCTTGGTCAGCCGCGCCCTGACCGACTCGGTGGTGACGGGGTGGCCGGCCGCCGCGTCGGCGAACAGATCCTTGATCGCCGTGCCCACGGACGTCTCGAACTGCGCCTCGTCGGTGACCTGGGGGAGCGGCGCCGCGCTCCTGGTGAGCGTCTCGCGCAGTACCTTGGTGTCCGGCCGGTTGAACGCCGCGTCCCGCTGGGCGGCCTTGACCGGCGGGACGGAGCCGTAGGCCTTGTTGAGCAGCCGCTGCTCGGCGTCGCTGGTCAGGAACTTCACGAACTTCCGGGCGCCGTCGAGGTTGTCGGTGTTGCGGAAGACGGCGAGGTTGATGCCGGCGAGCATGGAGTTGGTCTGCCGGCCGCCGCCCGGGGTGCCGGATGCGACGGGCACCGGAACGACGCCCCAGTCCTCGGGTTTCATCCCGTCGGCCGCGAAGGTGGTGGCCGCGGCCTGCCACAGCACCATGGCGGTCCTCCCCTTGGCGAAGTCCCTGAGCGACTGGTTCTGCCCGTACTCGGCGTTGCCCGGAGCGATGATCTTGTCCTTGGCCATGAAGTCGACGTACTGCTTGACCGCCGCGACCGCGCCGTCGGAGGCGAAGGTGGGCCTGCCGGCGGAGTCGAAGAAGTCGGCGCCGTGCTGTTTGCCGAGGACGAAGGCCTGGTGGATGTTGTTGGCCAGCTGGCCGCCCTCGGCGCCCAGTCCCCACTTGCCGTCCTTGGCGATCCGCTTGCCGGCCGCGACCAACTCCGCCCAGGTGGCGGGGGGTTGGTCGATCCCGGCGTCCTTGAACATCCGCTTGTTGTAGTAGAGCGCGTACGTCAGCGAGTACAGCGGTACCGCGGCCGGGTCCTGGTGCGCGGCCCCCGTGGCGCCCAGGGCCGGTGCCACGAACCGGTCGCGTCCGCCGATCTCGTCGAAGTTCCGCCTGTCCCAGGGGAGCAGCGCCCCGGTGGCCTGGAGCGAGGCGGACCAGGTGTTGCCGATGTTCAGGACGTCGGGACCCTGCCCCGAAGTCGTGGCGGCCAGGATGCGGTTGAGCAGGTCGGGCCACGGTATGACCTCCAGCTCGACCTTGATCCCGGTCGCCCGTTCGAACTTCTTGAGCTCGGGGCCGAGGATCCGCTTGTCCGCCTCGACGTTCGGCCCCTGGTTGGACGCCCAGTAGGTCAGCGTTCTGGGGGAGTCGTTGCTGCCGCTCCCGCCACCGGGGCTCGTCCCGCCGCCGCATCCGGAGGCCACGGCGGCGAGCGCGGTGACGGTGGCGGTGACGGTCGCGGCTCGGAGTCTGCGCATGACGGATACGCCTCTCTCTGAGGAGTCCGAGGTCGGCCATGTTCAGTTCCTGAACGGCCTCATGGCTTAACTTAGGGTGTGAGTTAAAGCCCGAGAGAAGGGCGCGTCAAGGGACCGCACCCCGGTAGATTGCGCGGCGGGAGGGGGACCAGATGGCCGAGCACACCCAACGGACCGTGCGTGACCTGCGCCGGGCCAATCGCTCCGCGGTTCTGCAACGGTTGTATTTCGAGGGCCCGTTGAGCCGGCAGGAACTCGTTCCCGCAACGGGCCTCAGTTCAGGCTCCGTCAGCAACGTGGTCGCCGAACTCGTCGACGACGGACTGCTGGAGGAGGCCGGTGTGGTCGGCTCCGACGGCGGCCGGCCCCGCACCCTGCTGCGCATCGCCCCGGCGGCCGGCCGGCTCATCGGCGTGGACGTCGGCGAGACCCGGGTCGGGATCGAGCTCTTCGATCTCTCGATGGCCGAACTCGCCCGTGCCGAACTCCCGTTGAGCGGCCACCGCTACGACGTGGAAGTGATCACCCGGCATATCGCGGACGGGGTCGCCACCGTGCTGGGGGAGAGTGCTACCGACCCGGCCCGCCTGCTCGGCGTCGGTGTCGGCGTCCCCGGCATCGTCGACCGGTCCGGCCCCGGTGGCGCGGTCGTCCACGGCCAGACCATCGGGTGGGACGCCGTACCGCTGGAGGACCTGCTGCGCGAAGCCGTCGAACTCCCCGCCGGCGTACCGCTCTTCATCAACAACGGCGCCAAGGCGCTCGGCCAGGCGGAGATGTGGTTCGGCGGTGGACGCGGCGCCCAGGACGCGGTCATCGTGCTCCTCGGCTCCGGCGTCGGCGCCTGCATCGTCACCGGCGGCGCCGGCCACGGCGGGGTCCGCGACAGTGCCGGCGAATGGGGGCATCTGACGGTCCAGGTCCGCGGCCGGAGCTGCCGCTGCGGAGCCCGCGGCTGCCTGGAGGCGTACACCGGATCCGAGGCGCTGCTGCGACGCTGGCGGGAGGCGGGCGGCCGGCCGCCCGCGGACGCCGACGAGGAGACGGCGATCACCGCCCTGGTCGACGCCGCCTTCCCCCCGTACGGCAGCGCCCCCGACCCGATCGCCCGCGGCGTCCTGGACGAGACCGCCGAATACCTCGGGGCCGGGATCTCCGACCTGATCAACCTCTTCAGCCCGGAACGGGTGCTCATCGGCGGCTGGGTCGGCCTCCGGCTCGGCCCGCACCTCCTGCCCGCCGTCCGCACCCACGCCACCGCCTACGCCCTCGCCCACCCCGCCGGCCGCGTCACCATCGGCCTGGGCCTGCTCGGCCCGGACGCCGTCACGGTCGGCGCGGCCACCCTGCCGCTGGCGGACTTCCTCAGGCGCGGCGGTCGGCGGCCGGCGCGGGTGCCGGAGCCGGCGCCGACACCTGGGTGGCGGACGGTGCTGGACGCCCGGTCCCGGCGGACACCGGGGTGAACCGCCGCCCCCGGACCAGCGCCAGCGCCACCGCACAGGCGGCCAGGCCCGCCGCGCAGCTCACCCCGAACGCGGCCCGGAACCCGTACGCCTGGGCCAGCGGGCCGGCCGCGAGCGCCGCCACTCCCTGGCCGACGATCAGTCCGGACCCCAGCAGCGTCATCGCCTCGCCCATCCGCGCGGCCGGCGCGACCCGCTCGGCGAGCCCGAACACCGCGATCAGATGCGGTGCCACCGCCGCGCCGATCCCGGCGATCGCCAGCGTCGTACCGGCGAACCCGGACGCCGCCGGCAGTACCAGCACCAGCAGCGTCTGCGCCACGATCGCGAGCCGGAGCCGCACCGTCAGATCCCGCTTCCCCGGCCGCGCCGTCGCCACCAGCCCCGCCAGCGCGCTGGTCACCGCCATCGCGCCCCAGACGAAGCCGGCCATGCCCGCATCGCCCAGGTGCTCGGACAGCGCGCTGACGCCGGCGTTGGCGCCGCCCCAGATGATCCCCTGCGCCAGCGCCATCACACACAGCACGATCAGGGCGGGCGACGCCAGCGGCACCCCGGCCGCCGCCACCGGCCCGGACCGCACCGGCCCCGGAGCCGTCGGATGCAGCGCGAACAGCACCCCGCATACGGCGCTGAGCAGGGCCGCGAGCAGCAGCGCCGCCGAGGGGTGGCACACCACCACGACCGTGGCCGCCAGCGCCGGCCCCGCCATAAAGCTGATCTCGTCGATCGTGGTGTCCAACGACAGCGCACGCGCGGTCAATTCCTTCCCCTCGGGGCGGGACGCGGTCAGCGCGATCCACCGCGTCCGTGACAGCGGCCCCACCTGCGGCATCGTCAACCCGACCAACCCGGCGAGCAGCGCCTGCGCCGCCACCGGAAGCCCGCCGAGCACCGCCCCCACCAGCGCCACGGCGGCCACCGCGTTCGCCGGCGCGGCCACCAGGATCACCGGCCGGTGCCCGCGCCGGTCGGCCAGCCGCCCGATCGGCGGACCGCCCACCGCCTGACCCAGCCACAGCATCCCCGCGACCACCCCGGCCCGCCCGACGCCCTCCAGCTCGGTCAGCATCATCAGCGTGCCGATCGGGCAGAGCGCCGCGGGCATCCGGGCCAGGAACGAGAGCACCGGCAGCCAGGCCCCCGCGACGGAGAACACCGCACGAAAACCGCCCACCGCAGACACCGCATCCCCCCCGAACGAGCAACTCGCCCCAGTACAACCGCGACCCCGGCCCCCGGGCCATCCGCACGTCATCCGAAACGACGCCGCACAAAGCCCGCCGCATCTGGAGGAACGCCCAAGAACACCCGCGCCGCGCCCGGCCTCAGGCGTCGTCGGCCGCGTACACCCGCCGCCCCCCGACGAACGTCTGCAGGACACGGGTCCCGGCGATCTCCTCGTCGGCGCCGTCGAAGGGATCGCGGTCCAGGACGACCAGATCGGCCAGCATTCCGGGCCGGATGGTGCCGGTGTCGTCGAGGTGGTTGGCGTAGGCGCTGCCGGCCGTGTACGCGGCGAGCGCCGAGCCCAGATCGATGCGCTGCTCGGGCAGGAAGACCGGAGCCGTGGACGGGGCGTCCGGCGTACGGCGGTTGACCGCGACATGCAGCGCGGCGATCGGGTCGGGGGAGCTGACCGGCCAGTCGCTGCCCGCCGCGAGAGTGGCGCCCGAGCGCAGCAGATCGCCGAACGGGTACTGCCGGGCCGCCCGTTGGGCACCCAGGAAGGGAATCGTCAGCTCGTCCATCTGCGGTTCATGGGCCGCCCACAGCGCCTGGATGTTCGCCGTCGCCCCCAGCCGGCGGAACCGCGGGACGTCATCGGGGTGCACGACCTGGAGATGGGCCAGGTGCGGCCGGGTGTCGCGGGGGCCGTTCGTCCGCCGGGCCGCCTCCACCGCGTCCAGCGCCTCGCGTACGGCCCGGTCGCCCAGCGCATGGAAGTGCACCTGGAAGTCCGCCGCGTCCAGCAGGGTGACGTAGGTCCGCAGCTCCTCGGGGTCGATGAAGGAGATGCCGCTGTTGTCGGACGCACAGCCGCAGGCGGTGAGGTAGGGGGTGAGCATCGCGGCCGTGTGGTTCTCGGCGATCCCGTCCTGCATGATCTTCACGCTGGTCGCGCGCAACCGTCCGCCGGTCAACTCGGACCGCTTCGCGATGAGTTCGGGGATCTGCTCGGCGCCCCGGGCCCGGTCCCACCACAACGCCCCCGTCACCCGCGCGGTCAGCTTCCCGTCCTGCCGGGCGGCCACGTACGCGGGGACGGCGTCGACCGTGCCGGGCCCGTCGCCCAGCATCGCGTCCTGCCAGGCGGTCACTCCGTAGGAGTGGAGCAGCCGCTGCGCCCTGAGCAGGCCGGCGGTCTGCTCGTCCAGGCCCGGCTCCGGAATCAGGTCGGCCACCAGCCGCATGGCGCCCTCCTGCAGCATGCCGGAGGGCCGACCGTCGACAGCCCGCTCGATCCGCCCGTCGGCCGGGTCCGGCGTACGGGCCGTGAGCCCCGCCAGCTCCAGCGCACGGGAGTTGGCCCAGCCGCCGTGGTGATCGCGGTTGACGAGGAACACCGGGCGGTCGGGCACCACGGCGTCCAGGAACTCCCGGGTCGGCATCCCGCCCGGGAACGCCTCCAGCGACCAGCCGCCGCCGGTGATCCACGGCAGGTGCGGATGCGTGGCGGCATAGCGGCCGATCAGCTCGCGGTAGGCGTCCGCCGTCTCCGCCGCGCTCAGATCGCACAGGGCCAGCTCCATGCCGCCGCCGACCGGATGGACATGCGCGTCCTGGAAGCCGGGGACGAGCAGCCGACCGCGCAGATCGACCACCTCGGTACCCGGCCCGATCAGGTCACGCACCTCCGGCTCGTGTCCGACGGCGACGATACGGTCCCCGCGCACCGCCACCGCGCCCGCCCGGCTGCGCGCGGCATCGACGGTGTGCACGGGGCCGGAGAGGAAGACGAGGTCGGCCGGGGAACCGGAGTCGGCGGTGGCGTCCGCGGTCGGCACGGGCTCGACGGTGGTGCTGAGGTCCATCTGGCAGTTGCTCCAGTCGCGTGGGGTGTGTGGTGTGTGGGGTGGTGCGGGTGCGGCAGGGGACGACCGGCCGCGGTCCGGGAGGGCGTGGGGGTGGGGCGCGGAACGTGGTGGGCCACGATCCGGCACCCGGCGCGCCGCGGCCGGTCAGCTCTGGGAAGGACGGGGTAGCGGAGCCGCTTCGCCGTCCATCGGCAAGGTGATCGCGTCGGCGTCCGTGCCCCGGCCGGTCGTGAAGTACGGCGCGCGGCGTACCCACTTGGCCCATGCCGCGGTCGCCAGGCCCACCAGGACGAAGAGCGAGGGGAGTAGCAGCATGAACCAGCCGTTGTCCGGGCTCGGCTCGAAGTGGTCGCTCAGCGTCGCGTAGTACCGGACGAGGTAGCCGCCGAGCCCGAACAGCGCCAGCGCGCTCGCCGCGGGGACGACCACATCCCGCAGCGCGCGGACCGGCCCCCGGCGCAGGCTGCCGCGGAAGCGCACCGCGCAGGCCAGGGCGGTCAGCCCGTAATAGAGCGCCACGGTCAGACCGATCGAGTTGACCGCCGTGAGGATCATGTCGTTGAGCTGGGGGATGCCGACGGCGAGTACGGCGAGCAGCGCGGCGACGGCCATGATCAGAAGGGTGCCCACCGCGGGGGAGCCGTAGCGCGGGTGCACCCGCTGCCACACGGGGCCCAGCGTCCGGTCACGGGCCATCGCCAGCGCGCCGCGGGCAGTGGGGATGACGCTCGACTGGAGGGAGGCGAAGGCCGAGCACATCAGCGCGGCCAGCGGCAGGGAGGCCCAGGGCTCGGGCGCCAGTCTCCCGCCGAGGAAGGTGAGCGCCTGCGGGCCGTTGCGGATGAGTTCGTCGGTGTTCATCACCCGTTGGAAGGCGAGCGCGCCGACCAGGAACAGACCGAGCATCGCCACCAGCGCGATCAGTCCGCCGCGCGCCGCGTCGGAGGCGTTGCGGGTCTCCTCGTTGACGCTGAACGCCGCGTCCCAGCCCCAGTAGATGAACACCGCGATGACCATGCCCTGGGCCAGCGCCTGCGGTGAGGCGATGTCGAACGGGTTCAGCCAGGACAGCGAGAACGGCTGGTCGCCGATGACCAGGGCGTAGCCGCAGAAGACCAGCAGGACCGCGTACTCGAAGACCAGCAGCCACAGTTGCAGCCGGGTCGCGGCCCGTACGCCCGTGATGGCGGTGAGGGTGACGGCGACCAGCGCGATCAGGCCGACGGCCGTGCTGATGCCGGTGGAGGACGGATCCAGGCGCAGCCCCAACAGGCTGTACAGGCCCAGCTTGTTGAGGAACTGGAGCACGACGGATCCGGTGACGGCGCCCGTGTAGGCCATGAAGATCACATTGCCGACCAGCACCACCCAGCCGGTCAGAAAGCCGGGCCAGGGGCCGATGGACCGGCCCACCCAGGTGTAGCCGCTGCCGCAGTTGGGCTCGGTGCGGTTGAGCCGGGCGTACGACAGCGCGATGCCGAGGATGGGCAGGAAGGCCAGCAACAGCAGGGCGGGGGTCTGTCGGCCGGCGTACGCGGCCAGCGACCCCATTCCGATGCCGATGCTGGTGGTCGCCGCGGTGCTCGACGCGGCGATCGCCACCCCGTCCTTCACCCCCAGTGAGCGACGCATGCTCGCCGGGCCGGGGTCCTGCTGCTGCACTGCGGAGGGCATGGCACTGACTCCTTGGACGGGGGCCGGACCGGTCCCGATGGGCCGGGTGTCCGCCGATGAAACAGTCCGCGCATTCTTGTGTCAACGGTGTTGACGTAACCTGATGATTAACTGGCCCGACCGGGCCGTGACGCGGCCCGGGCACGGCGCGGGAGCGCACCGGGCAGGACCGGGCGGCAAGGCGAAGCGAGGGGTGCGGTGTGGCGGCGAGCGAGCGCGTCCCGGCCGAGCGCAAACGGCGCCGGCCGACCGGTTCAGGTGTGGTCCTGTCGGCCGACCTCATCGTCGACACCGCGCGCGAGCTGATCGACGCCCAAGGGGCGCAGGCGTTCACCGTGCGCAAGCTGGGCGCGGCCCTCGGCGCCGATCCGTCCGCCGTCTACCGCTACTTCCGCAACACCGAGGACCTGCTGCTGGCGCTCGCCGACCGGCTGATCGGGGAGTCCATGGCGGGCTTCGCGCCCAGCGGCGACTGGGCGGCCGACCTGCGCGACTTCGGTATGCGCGCCTACCGTTCCGCGCTGCGCCACCCGCAGATCGCGGTGTTCAGCACCGTTCGCGTCACGGGCCGCCCCCACGAGCAGCGCGCCGTCGACACCGGCGTCGGGCTGCTGCTCCAGGCCGGTTTCGACGACGCCACCGCCGTCCGCCACTACCACGCCTTCGTCGACACCGCCCTCGGCCATGCGGCCCTGGACGCCGGCGTGCTGCGGCTGGCACCCGCCCAGCGCGCGGCGGACGAGCAGGCGTGGCAGGACGCCTACGGCAGCCTGCCGGCGGACGACTTTCCCAGCCTGCACCGCGTACGCGAGCACCTCCCCGTCATGGCGGGCTCGGCCGTCGAGTCCGCGCTCGATCTGCTCATCGCGGCGTTCCGCGGCGAGGCGGCGCAGCCCCCGGGGTGAGACGAGGGGCCGTGGGGGGCGGGGTGAGACGAGGGTCCGGCCGTGGTGCGGTGCGGTGCGGCGGAGGATGAATTACGTCACCTCGGAAAATGCCTCGCATATCGGGCGGCGGAGGCATGCTCCCGCCGCGAAGTGCGCCGAGGCGCCCCGCCGGCACCCCGAAACGCCCCACATCATCCACTTTCGCCCGACGTAAAGCATCGCACTCTGCGCCACGTCTCATCACTCCACGCCACCGCTCCTTCCCGGCTCCCGGTCCCGGGGAGCCGCGCTCCCCGCCTGACGCTTCCTCAGTGCCGCCCCGCTTGATAGACACGTCCGCATCATCCGCACGTGGTATGGGACGCGCACCATGAACGACCGCAACACCTCGGACCACCACATATTCGAGCTCGACCTCGCCGATCACGAGGCCCGCCGGCGGACCGAGGTCCTCGCGGCGCTGGGCGACACCTGGGACCCCATCGCGGTCATGGAGGGCGAGGCGGAGGCGAACCGCCTGCTCTACTCGGGCCTGGATGCCGACCAGCAGGCCACCTACGACATGCTGGTCGCCGCGGGCGTGCTGCCGTCCTCCGGGCAGGGCTGAACATGCTGCCCCTCGACCCCACCGCCGACATCGGCCGCCGGGCCTGGGTGCCGTGCCCCCGCTGCCAGGACCACGAGGGCTGCGGAACCTGCCTCGACGGCCGCACCTGCCACGAACACTGGCGCTACCTGCTGTCGAACAAGGGCAGCGTGCTGCATCTGCAGTGCCCCAACTGCACCCACCTGTGGGCCTGGGAGTCGGGCTTCGGCGCCGGCGGCCGCACCGACGGCTGACGCCCGGCCGGACCACCGGCCCTGATCCGCCGGACGTCGAGGCAGCCGATCGCTGCGGAGCCTCGATCCGGTCCGGTCGTTGGGGCGGTACGGGTGGTTGGCGCCGTCGGGTGTGCCCGGGTGCGCTGCGCCCGACGTGCGGCGGCGGTAGCGTGATCTTCATGGAGCTGCATGCGCGATCGCTTTGGCTGGTGACCGAACCGCTGCACGCGGTCTGCTACTTCGACGAGGAGTGCCGCGGCCTGGGCAAGGCGCTCGGCCTCAAGGGCTTCTGGATGGGGTATTTCGCCTCCCGCACCGCCCCGTTGGGAGCCGTGGAACCCGCGGCCGCCACGGCCGTACTCGGAGTGTTCGCCCCGCAAATGGTGGCCCGTGCCCTGCCCGCCGCTTGGAGCATCGCCGGCCCGGCACACGTCGTCGACGAGCGTGGCAGCCGGGCTGCCCGCGCCCTGCGCAGGATCGGTCCCGAGCTGGAGCGCGGCGCCGCCGAACTGCTGCCGCCGCTCCAGAAGATCGTCGACGACGCCCCCGGCCTCGCGCGGCCCCTCTTCGCCGCCAACCGGGCACTGTGCGACCAGGCCGACCCCGTCGAGCGGCTGTGGCAACTGGTCACCACCTTGCGCGAGTTCAGGGGCGATGCGCACCTCGCCGTACTCGCCGACGAGAGCCTCGACGGTTGCGAAGCCCTCGTCCTGGCCGCCGCGTCCGGTCGCGTACCCGAGGACACCATCCGCCAGGACCGGGGCTGGAGCGAGGAGGAGTGGGCGGCCGCCGCGGACCGGCTGCGCTCCCGCGGCCTCGTCGACGCACGGGGCGGCGCCACCGAACACGGCCTGCGGGAACGCGAGCGCATCGAGCAGGCCACCGACCGGCTGGCCGCCCGGCTGGCCGCCCGGCTGCTGAACTCCCTGCCGGAAGTGGAGATCCAGGCGCTGCTGCACGCGCTGGAACCCGTCGTCCGACGCATCCTTGCCGCGGATGTGCTGCCCTTCCCCAACCCCATCGGGCTCCCGCACCTCGACGACCCCCTGCCCCCGCCCACCGTCGGCGACGCTCCCTGAGGCCTGTCCGATGAGCCAGGGCCGGAAGGCGAGGTCCGTCCGGTGGGCCGGGGCCGGAAAGCCTAGGCGCGCTGCCTGCCCGCCTCCTTCAACTTCTGCTCCAGGTCCATCGTTTCGGAGGCGGGCGGGGCCTGGACCCGGACCGGCTTGTTGATGTCGAAGAACCGTATGGTCACGTCGAGCGGGCCCTGCGTTGCCCGCGCACGCTCCCGGAACTTCACCATCCGGTCATCGGGGCCGACCCACATGTCGAGCTTCAGCTCGCTCACCCCGAGCTGCCTGTACTGCTCGACCACCTTCTTGCGGCGCTCGACGGCCAGCGCGCTCTTGGCGTGCCGCTTCGTCAGCAGGTCCGCCACATCGACCGTGCCGGAGTAGTGCGTGGTCCGTACGCCGTCGACGGACTCCTCGCCGACCTTCTTGACCTCGTCGGACTGGGGAAGCAACGACGCCTGCGCCGCCGGGTCCTGGTCGGCCTGCCGCTGCATTCCCCCGAAGCCGCCTGCCCTGCCGCCGGCGTCCTTGTGCTTCATGGGGAACTTGATCCAGCGCTTGCCGCCCATCGCGGCCGCCGCGTCCTTGCCGCCGCCCAGATACAGCGAGCCGCCGACGAGCCGCACCGAGAACTCGCCCTCCTCCTGGCCCCCGGACGCCTTCATCCGCATGTCCATGGCCCGCGGGCGGAGGCTGAACGACACCTTGCCCTCGACGGTCCCCTGGCCGGGAACCTTGCCCGAGAGGCGATAGGACACCGAATTGAGCCTGGCGCCCTTGTTGACCGCCTTCTGCACCGCGGCGACCGGCGTCGCGTTGATGCTCTGCGACCCGCCGGACCGGGCCGCGGACTTGCCGCCGGACGCCGTGCACGCCGCCGTACCGCCGTACACCATCACACCCGCGAGCAGCGCCCCCAGCGTCCGGACCGACGTACGGGAACGCCCGGCACCGCGACGCGCGACGCCGGACGGAGAGCCCGCGACACCGGAAGGAGAGACACCGGACCGAGCGGCCCCGGAGTGCGGCACGCCGGAACGCGAGCCGGCGGAAGAAGAGTTACGCGAAAGATCGGACACGGTCCCCCCACGGACACCTGGAACTATGAAGATGTGACTGATCAAGACGGTAACCCACCGCACTGACAATCCCTGCCGAATTTTCGCGCCACCCCGCTGGCCTGCGGGTTCACCATTCGCCCGCCTCGGCGGCACCCCTCCTCCGGACACACGGAGTGATTTTCATCTGGTGGTTCGATGGGTGCTTTGGTGTGCTTTGCTATGCAAGATCGGGACACCTCCGCGCAAGAGGCGTTGAATGAGTATGGATCCTAGAGACTTGTGGGACCGCAATGCCGTTCTGGCGGAAGCGTTTTGTTTGGGTGACGAGCGCGTGCGGGAGGCGCAGGCCAGGCTCGACGAGGCCCAGGCCGACCGGTCACGGGTTTTGGCGGCGTTCGCGGTCACGGTGGGCAGTACCGGCGCGGTGGCCGGTCTGTTCGGTTTGAACGAGCGGGAAGTGCGGATCGCCCGGCGCACGGTGGGCAAGGACGATGCCCGTGCCGTCGCCGAGAAACTGCTGGCGACCGCCTCACCGACCCCCACACCGCCCAGTGAGCCGGACGACGCGCCCCCCGCGCCCGATGCCTCGGCCGAACCGCCCCTGCAGAGCCCGTCCAACGGAACCCGATCCACCGGTTCGTCCCGCGACGCCACCGGCGGCGGCATGACGGGCACATCCGACCAGAACTGGTCCCCGGCGATGGACGCGGTCCTCATCGGCAGTTGGCAGACCGGTGTCGATCTGCGGGAACTCGCCTCCGAATTCGGGATCGACCTCACGCGCCTGGTTACCCGTGCCCAGCAACTGTCCGCCCAGGGGCGGTTCTATCCAGGCCCGGCGGAATCCCATGCGGGACGCCACCGGCGCGGTCCCGGAGATGTACATGAAGCCGAGTACACCATTCCCGCACAGCAGACGGCCGTCTGGAACGCCGCCCCCTCGGCACACCAGATGGCATCCGCCTGGCACACCGGCACGATGCCCTCGACCGAGTGCGTTCCCGACGTGACCGCCCTTGCCTCCGAATGGGACAACGCCCTCGCCCCCTGGGGCTCCATCACACCCCCGCACGAGGAGGCCGCCCCCGCGCATCAGCCCTGGACCCAATACCACCTCAGTTCTTGACCCATGGCGAACGACGAAGCTCCGGCGGGCACGCTGGACGGGAGAGTGGCGCTGGTGGCCGGCGCCACCCGGGGAGCCGGACGCGCCATCGCGGTGGAACTCGCCCGCGCGGGTGCCTTTGTCTACGCCACCGGGCGCAGCAGCCGGACCGCAGGACGGTCGGAGATAAACCGGCCCGAGACCATCGAGGAGACCGGTGACCTGATCGTCGCGGCCGGGGGTTCCGGTACGGCCCTGCGGGTGGACCACCTCGACAGAGACCAGGTCGGCGACCTCGTCCGGCGCATCGACCGCGACCACGGCCGTCTCGACCTCCTCGTCAACGACATCTTCGGCGGCGACAGATACGCCCAGTTCGGCACCGTTCTCTGGGAGCACGACCTGGCCGGCGGGCTGCGCATACTGCGCATGGGCATCGACACCCACGCGATCACCAGCCACCACGCGCTGCCGCTGCTCATCCGCCGCCCCGGTGGTCTGGTCGTCGAAATGACCGACGGGACCGCGGAGTACAACGTCGCCTACCGCCACCACGAGGGCTTCTACTACGACCTGGTCAAGGCCGCCGTGCAGCGCATGACCCTCGCCCAGAGCCATGAACCCGCCCCGCACCGGGCCACCGCCGTCGCGGTGACCCCCGGCTGGCTCCGCTCGGAGCACATGCTGGAGGCCTTCAAAGTCACCGAGGACAACTGGCGCGACGCGACCGCCGACGTGCCGCACTTCTGCATCTCCGAGTCCCCGGCCTACGTGGCGCGGGCGGTGACCGCGCTCGCCGCCGATCCGGACGTCGCCCGCTGGAGCGGCAAGGTCGTCTCCAGCGGCCAACTCGCCCCCCTCTACGGCTTCACCGACACCGACGGCACCCAGCCGGACTGCTGGCGCTACCTCGCCGAGGTCCAGTCCCGGGGCCTCCCCGCCGACGACACCGGCTACCGCTGACCGGACCGGAGCCAGGGGCGCTGCGGTCGGTCCCACGGAGGCGACGGCCGCGGCTCACCCCGAGGTGCGGTAGTGGTACCCGCACACCTCACCGAAGCCCGTCCGCTCGTACGGCCGCAGTCCGCCGATACCGAGGTGCCCGCCGTGGCAGAGTAAGCCGCATGCTCATATCAATGCCTCGACGGCGAAGACACCTCGCTGCCGCCTTACTGCTGGTGAGCGCCGCCCTGCCCCTGACCGCCTGCGGTCAGCAGCGCGTCGCGGCCGGCGCCCCGGGCACGCCCCCCAGTGCTGCCCCCGCTCCCACCCTCAGTTCCACCACCAGGTCCACTCCCAGCCCCTCCGGTGCCGGTGCGTCCCCCTACGTGGAACCCGGAGCCCACGACGGAGCCCCGCACTACGGCGACAACAACGCCTACCGCCGCCCTCGCGACATGTCGCCCGCCAGCGGGAAAGACGCCCAAAGGGAAGCCGACCGCATCGAGCCCGTACTCAACCGACTCTGGAAGCAGCGGAAGTGGGACCCCAAGAGCGTCCGCACGGCCCTGCTCGCCCTCGGGTACGAGGAACTGCGCACCGGCCCCAAGGGGGAGCAGCTCGGCGGGAAGCTCGAAGTGCGGAGCATGGACGCCCGCTACGAGGGCGACCACTACGTCACACCGGAAGGCGCCCAGATCGGCCTCCACGTCCACAAGGACGCCTGCGTGACCGCGTTCGTGCAGAAGACCAACTATCAGGTCCAGGTCAACGGGCCGTACCTGGAAACGGGCTGCTTCGAACCCCCCTCCGGGCACTGACAACGGTCACAATGTTCGGCAGGCTGACGTCCCCCAAGGACTATGCGAAGCCCACCGCGGCCACCGGCGCGCTGACCGCTGACCGCTGACCGCTGACCGCTGACCGCTGACCGCTGACAGCCGACCGCTGATCGCTGATCGCCGACGGTGATCCGCCGTCGTTCCGGCACGCCGTTCGGATCACCGAAGACGGCCCTTCAGGTGATTTCCGGACTCCTCGCGAGCCGGGCAGCCGCCACAGGGGTACGGCGTCCCCGCAACCACGACCCGGAACCCGCATGAGGAGATCGGCCATGTACGCAGCAGTCCGGCGGTACGAAGGGGTGACCGATCCGGCCGAGGCAGGACGCCGCGTCAGCGAAGGGTTCGTACCGCTCATGCGCCAGGTCCCCGGCTTCGTGGCGTACTACTGGATCGACGCCGGGAACGGAGTCATGGTCTCGACCAGCGTCTTCCGCGACCGGGCCGGAGCCGAAGACTCGGTCTCCAGAGCGGCGGACTTCGTACGGGACCACCTCGCGACACTGCTCCCCAACCCACCCCAGATCACGACCGGGGAGGTCGTGGCCTCCGCGTGACGGCGCGCCCGCTGCAACCCCGTCAGCAGGGGGATGCGGGTGCGTCCGAGGGGCGGTGCTACCCCGCCGTCTCGCCCGCGTTCGGCGCCAGTACTCCCGCGGCGACCAGGGCGAACAGGGCTATGCCCAGGAGGATGCGGTAGATCACGAAGGGCATGAAGGACTTGTTGGAGATGAACTTCATGAACCAGGCGATCACCGCGTAGCCGACGACGAAGGCGATGATCGTGGCGAAGATGGTGGGGCCCCAGGAGACATGGCCCTCGCCCGCGTCCTTGAGCTCGAAGACGCCGGAAGCCAGTACGGCGGGAATGGCGAGCAGGAAGGAGTAGCGGGCCGCGGATTCGCGGGTGTATCCCATCAGCAGGCCGCCGCTGATGGTGGCGCCGGAGCGGGAGACGCCGGGGATCAGCGCCATGGCCTGGCAAACGCCGTACAGCAGGCCGTCCTTGATGCTGAGGTCGGTGAGGGTCTTGCGCTGTTTGATGGCGCGGTGCCGGCCCCCGGTCTCGTCGCGGGCGGCCAGTCGGTCCGCGATGCCGAGTACCACACCCATCACGATCAGGGTGGTCGCGATCAGCCGCAGATCACGGAACGGACCCTCGATGGCGTCCTTGAGTGTGATGCCCAGCACACCGATGGGGATCGAGCCGACGATGACCAGCCAGCCCATCTGGGCGTCGTGGTCGTGGCGCAGCTCCCGGTTGAACAGGGAGCGGGACCAGGTCGAGATGATCCGCCCGATGTCCTTGCGGAAGTAGATGATCACGGCCGCCTCGGTGCCGATCTGCGTGATCGCGGTGAAGGCCGCACCGGGGTCCTGCCAGCCGGCGAACGCCGCGGTCAGGCGGAGGTGCGCGCTGGAGGAGATGGGCAGAAACTCGGTCAACCCTTGGACGAGTCCGAGGACGAATGATTCAAACCAAGTCATGGAATTACGCGATCCAAGGGTGATCGAGCGCTTGCCTGCGCGAGCGGGGACAGCTGACGCCGGCGGGGGACATGGGTCTTTGCCGACCGGGGCAGCGTAACGTCCGAAGATGTCCGGGTGCCCAAGGGGTCCTGTACGAACCGCGCTCGCCCGCTGTGGTACGAGTCACGGCGCCCGGCCCCGGCCTGGCCCCGCCCCGCCCGGCCCCGTCCTGAGGCATTCCGGACCCACCCGGGCCCATCCCCCCATCCCCGTCAGTTACCGGTCTGCTCCCGGACCTCTTCCGCTCCCGGTCGGTCTCCGCGCAGCGACTTGCGTTTGCACCAGGCCACCACCAGTGCGGCCAGCCCGCTGAGGACGATGAAGGCCATGGAGAGCAGGAAGGCCGGCGACGTGGGCGTCGAGGCCCGGGCGCCGGCGATCACGTACGCCGTGGTGTTGGGGACGCTCCCGAGCGCCGTCGCGAGCAGATAGGGGAGCCAGCCGACACGGGAGACCGCCGCGCAGTAGTTCGTGGCGCAGAACGGCAGACCGGGGAAGAGCCGGAGCATCAGCGTCGAGCGGAACCCGTAGTCGCTCAACTGCCGGTCGGCGGCGGTCAGCCAGCGGGTCCGCAGCAACGGGCGCAGCGCGTCCTGGCCGAGCAGCCGGCCCAGTCCGAAGGTCAGCGCCGCGCCCAGCACCGTGCCGGCGAGCGCGGCCACCGGCCCCGCCACGCTGCCGAAGAGCGCGCCCGCGCCGAAGCTGAGGACCGAGCGCGGCACGAAGGCGGTGGCACACACGCCGTACGCCAGCACGAAGACCGCCAAGGCCGTCGGGCCGGACAGCTGCGCGGGCCAGCCGCCGATCAGCAGCCGCTGCGGACGCCACATCAGCATGGCCGCCGCGGCGCAGGCCAGCAGGGTGAGCAGCAGGCCCAGCCGGGCCCAGGGGGAGAACAGCACACGCGTGCAGCGCGCGGCGAGGCCGTCGGGCGTTGCGGCGGGGTCGAGCATCCCGGGAGCGTAACCGACCTGGCTGCCGGGGAATCGCCGACAATCGTCATTCCGCCCGTATGGTCACGAAATGGGGCTTCTCGGTCGAGGGCCCTGGGGGTGGATGGCGTCATGCTCGTGCCGGGCGCCGGCAAGCGGGAGCCCGTCGCGTAAATCGTTCGACGCGGGGACCGCCGCCCGGCACTCTATGACGCATGTTCCGGTACGCCTTCCTCTCGCTGTCGTCCGCAGTCGCGGACGCGCCGAAGGCTGCCGCCGACTTCCTCGCGGCCCTCGCCGCAGCCACCGAAGGCGCACGAAGCTGACCCTCTCCGGATCGTCCGGCGGACCCCGCAGGGGGAGGGTCGGCCCGGCCCAGGGGTCCCCACGGCGCCAACGCGCCGTTCTCACCGCATCGTTGCGAGGAAGCACACCATGCCCAAGACGGCATACGTACGCACCAAGCCGCATCTGAACATCGGCACCATGGGCCACGTCGACCACGGCAAGACCACCCTGACCGCGGCCATCACCAAAGTCCTCAGCGACCGGGGCAGCGGCACCTTCGTGCCGTTCGACCGGATCGACCGGGCCCCGGAGGAGGCCGCCCGCGGCATCACCATCAACATCTCGCACGTCGAGTACGAGACCGACACCCGGCACTACGCCCATGTCGACATGCCCGGCCACGCCGACTTCATCAAGAACATGGTCACCGGCGCGGCCCAGCTCGACGGCGCGATCCTCGTGGTCTCCGCGCTCGACGGGATCATGCCGCAGACCGCCGAGCATGTGCTGCTCGCCAGGCAAGTGGGCGTACGGCATATCGTCGTCGCCCTCAACAAGGCCGACGCCGGCGACCCGGAGCTCACCGACCTGGTCGAGCTGGAGGCGCGCGAGTTGCTGAGCGCGCACGGCTACGACGGGGAGCACGTACCCGTCGTACGGGTCTCGGGGCTGCGCGCCCTGGAAGGCGACCCGCGCTGGACGGAGGCGATCGAGGCGCTGCTCGACGCGGTGGACACCTATGTCCCGATGCCCGGGCGCCATGTCGACGCGCCGTTCCTGCTGCCGGTGGAGAACGTGCTGACCATCACCGGGCGCGGCACCGTGGTCACCGGGGCCGTCGAGCGCGGCACCGTGCGGATCGGCGACCGGGTGGCGGTGCTCGGCGCGGAGGCCGAGACGACCGTCACCGGGATCGAGACGTTCGGCAAGCCCATGGAGTCCGCGCAGGCCGGGGACAACGTCGCGCTGCTGTTGCGCGGTCTGCACCGGGACCAGGTGCGCCGCGGGCATGTGGTCGCCGCACCCGGCAGCGTCACACCGCGGCGCCGTTTCACCGCCGAGGTGTATGTGCTCTCCACCGAGGAGGGCGGCCGCCGGACACCGGTGTCCACCGGCTACCGCCCGCAGTTCTACATCCGCACCGCGGACGTGGTCGGCGACCTCGACCTCGGCGAGCGAGGCATCGCCCGCCCCGGCGAGACGGTGACGGCGTCGGTCGAACTGGGCCGTGACGTGCCGCTGGAGGCCGGCCTCGGCTTCGCCATCCGCGAGGGCGGCCGGACGGTCGGCGCCGGCACGGTGCGCACCGTGGAGGAGTGAGCACCGCATGACATACGGCCGCGCCCCGTACCTTTCGCAGGTGCGGGGCGCGGTCGTGTGCTGTCGTACGGACGCCGGGAGTGCGACACTGCTCGCCCGGCACGGGCCGGCGGACGAAGGGCCGCGGACGGACCAACGACCGGCGGGCGCGTCGGAGGCAGCACGCGCGGCGGTCGAATCGGTCGGAGCGGCCATGGCGCGACGAGGGAAGGACCTCTGATGGCGGGTACGGCGCTGGTCCTGGGCGGTGGCGGGCTCACCGGGATCGGCTGGGAGGTCGGTGTGCTCACCGGTCTCGCGGCCGCGGGTATCGACCTCACCGACGCCGATGTCGTCATCGGCACCTCCGCCGGATCGATCGTCGCCGCCCACCTCACCGCGCAGCAGCGCACCCTGGAGGAGCTGTACGAGCACCAGCTCGCCCTGCCCCGGGGCGGGTCCGCCGCCCGCATGGGGCCCGCCGCGCTGGCCCGGTTCGCGGCCATCGCGGTGCGCTCCCGGGACACGGTCTCGTTCGGCGCCCGGATGGGCAAGCTGGCGCTCGCGGCCCGTACCGCCCCGGAGGCGGAGCAGCGCGCGGCGATCGCCCGGTCCCTGGGCGGCCTGGCCGACTGGCCGGCCCGCCGGCTGTTGATCACGGCGGTGGACGCGGCGACGGGGCGGCGGGCCGCCTTCGACGACACCAGTGGTGTGTCGTTGCTCGACGCGGTGGGCGCGAGCTGCGCGGTCCCCGGCGTCTATCCGCCGGTGACGATCGACGGCACACGGTGGATCGACGGCGGGGTGCACTCCAGCGCCAACGCGGATCTGGCCGCCGGGTACTCCCGCGTGGTGGTCGTCGCGCCGATGGCGGTCAGCGGCGGGCCGATCGCCGGGCCCCGGGCACAGGGCGAGCGGCTGGCGCGACAGGGCGCCCGGGTGTGCGTGATCACCCCCGACCGCGCGTCCCGGTCGGCGTTCGGGCGCAATGTGCTCGATCCCGCCAAGCGAGCGGCCGCGGCGCGCGCCGGGCACCGGCAGTCGGCCGCCCATGTCGCCGAGATCCACCGGGTCTGGTCGGGCACGGACTGATCCCGCCCACCTGCCGTCACACCCCCCGCCGTCGCGCCCACCCACCTGTCCACCCGCCCCACGGCGCCACCGGCACAATGGGACGGTGGAACAACCCCCCGAGCCGACATCCGCCGTGGCGGAGCCGGCGCCCGACGCGCCCGAACCGACGGCCGCGGCGCCCGAGCCCGCACCCGAGGCACCGGAGCCCATACCGGTCACCCGGCCCGTCGACTGCGGCACCGCCAAGCTGCTGCCCGACGTCGACCGCCCCCGCGCCTGGCTGCTCACGGTCGACGGCGCACCCCAGTCGTACGTCGACCTCGACGCGCCCACGCATCTGGAATTCGAGTATGTGCGCCGCCTGGCCCACGTCCTGGACGAGGTGGCCGCCCCGGGAGAGCCGCTCGACGCGCTGCACCTGGGAGGCGGGGCGCTGACGCTGCCGCGCTATCTGGCCGCCACCCGCCCGCGGTCCCGGCAGGACGTCGTCGAGGCCGACCGTGGGCTGCTCGCCCTGGTGGCCGAGCGACTGCCGCTGCCCGACGCCTGCGGCATCACGGTGCATCCGCAGGATGCCCGTACCGCGCTGGAGGCGGCGCCGACGGCCGGCGCCGATGTCATCGTGGCCGATGTCTTCGGCGGCTCACGGGTGCCGGCCCAGCTCACCTCGGTCGAGTACGCGCAGGCCGTCGCCCGGGTGCTGCGCCCGGACGGCTGCTACGCGGCGAACCTCGCGGACAGCGCGCCCTTCGCCTTTCTGCGCGGCCAACTCGCCAACTTCGCCACGCTCTTCGAGCATCTCGCGCTGATCGCCGAGCCCTCGGTGCTGCGCGGCCGACGCTTCGGCAACGCCGTGCTGCTCGCCTCGCACGCCGAACTCCCGATCGCCGCGCTGACCCGGCGGGCGGCCGCCGACGCGTTCCCGGCGCGGGTCGAGCACGGTGCGGCGCTGCGGCGGCTGATCGCGGACGCGGCCCCCGTACGGGACGCCGAGGCGGTGGCTTCTCCGGTGCCGCCCGACGGGGCGTTCAGCGTGGGCTGACGGGAGGGTCGTCCGAACCCGGGGGTGAGCCGTTCGACGGCGAGGTGACGGCGGACGCGGGCCGGCCGGCTCAAGGCCCGGGCGGGCCGGCCGAAGCGGAGAGCGAGCCACTGCAAGGCGCGTCGTCCGGGTGGTCGCCGAGGGGCGGGGCAGGCGCTCCGGTGGCGGCGGCGGGCTCCCGCCGGGTCAGGCGGCGTACGTCCGGGACGCACAGGACCGCCGCGGTCAGCAGGGCGATCAGGGCCGAGCAGCCCCACAGGGCGGCCGTCCGGCCGATGAGGTCCTGTACGGGACCGGCCAGGGCCGTGGCCACCGGGACCATGGCCAGGGAGCCGAGCCAGTCGTAGGAGGAGACCCGGGAGAACTTCTCCTCGGGTATCTCCTGGTGCAGGGCCGTCATCCACGTCACCGCGAAGACCTCGATGGCGATGCCGGTGCCGAACATCACCACGGTGAGTCCGGCGGCCGGCAGCGGTACGGCGAGCGCGGCGGACGGCAGGGCCAGCGGGAAGACGCACAGAGTGCCGGTGAGCAGGATGCGGCGCGGTTTGAGGCGGGTCATCAGCAAAGCGCCGCCCGCCGTGCCGGCGCCGAAGGCGGCCAGCGCCAGCCCCCACGGGCCGGGGCCGCCCAGCTGCTGCTCGGCGACCAGTGGTCCGTAGACCGCCTCGGCCGACGACACCACCGCGTTGACGATGGAGAACTGGAGCACCACCGCCCACAGCCAGGGCCGGGAGGCGACCTCGCGCCAGCCGTCGCGCAGATCGCGCAGCATTCCGCCGCCCGGTGTGCGCTCGGGGACCTCGCCGACGTCGAGGAACGCCCGCAACGTCCCCGCGAGAGCGAAGGCGGCCGAGTCCACGGCCAGCACCCAGCCGGGGCCGACCGCGGCGACCAGCGCGCCGCCCAGCGCCGCGCCGCCGATGTTCGCGCCGTTCATGCCCATCCGGAACACGGCGAAGGCGCGCCCCGCCTGCGGTCCGGAGACGCTGGCGAGCACCATCCCCTCCGAGGCCGGAGCGAAGAACGCCTGCCCCGTGCCGCCGAGCGCCGCCAGCACCGCCATCTGCCAGAGCCGCGGCTCCCCGGCCAGGACGAGCACGGCGAACAGGCCCTGGGAGGCGCAGCTGAGGGCGTTCGCGGCGACCATGACGCGGTGCCGGGGGAGCCGGTCGGCGATCGCGCCGCCGATGAGCAGGAACAGGACCAGCGGGATCGTGCGGGCGGCGGCGACCAGACCGACGTCGGTGGCGGAGCCGCCGGTGGCGAGGACGGCGAAAGCGGTCGCGATCAGCGCGCCGGAGCTGCCGAGGCCGGAGAGCACCGTGGCGCCCGTGAGCAGCAGGAAGTTGCGCCCCGCCCAGCTCGGGCGAGCTGGGCCGAGCCGCTTTCGCCCGTTGCCCGCTGCCCTGTCGTCGCCGGTGTGCTGTTGTCCTGACCGCATGGGCGTCAACGATATGCGGCGGTGCAGACGGCCAGTACGGCGCCGTGGCCCGGCGGCTGCGGGCGTCCGCGCTGCCGCGTCCGGCCCGGCCCTTCACAGCTAAGCTACCGCTAGGTAACATCACCCCATGTCCTCTGAGACCCTGCCGTCGATCGGCGAAATGATGGCGGCATCCGTGCCGATGGTCCGCACCCTGAACCTGGAGTTCACCGAGACCACCGCCGAGCGCGCCGTGGTCCGCATGCCCGACCAGTCCGACTTCCACAACCACGTCGGCGGTCCGCACGCCGGCGCGATGTTCACCCTCGCCGAGTCCGCGAGCGGCGCGATCGTGATGACGGCCTTCGGTGACCAGCTCGGTCGCGCGGTGCCGCTGGCCGTGCGCGCCGAGATCGGCTACAAGAAGCTCGCCATGGGACCGGTCACCGCCACCGCGGAGCTGGGCCGGCCGGTGGCCGAGGTGGTCGCCGAGCTGGACGCCGGTGAGCGCCCTGAATTCCCCGTGAACATCGCCATCACGCGTGAGGACGGCGCGGTCACCGGCGAGATGACCATCGTGTGGACCCTGCGCCCCAACAAGTGAGCCGCTCGGTCGAGCCGCCCTGGGGCCGTCGAGGCCCGTGCCGTTCCGCCGAGAAGCCGGATGTCGCGTACCGCACGTGAATTCGGCTCTCGGTCGGAGCGATCGAGTACGCTTCCCGGGCGCGCTGCGGCGTGTCAGGGGAACGACCGGCGCCGGCGTCACGGACGGCCGGGGCGACGGCCCACGGGGGCCCTAGACCAGCGGAGGAATCGGCGTTGCACATCCAGGAGTGGCTCGAGACCGTACCGGCCGTGAGCGTCTACCTCCTGGTGGGGGTGGTCATCGGCCTGGAGAGCCTGGGCATTCCGCTGCCCGGCGAGATCGTCCTGGTCAGTGCGGCGATCCTGGCCGCGACCCAGGACCACATCGATCCGTTCGTCCTGGGCGCCTGCGCGTCCGTCGGCGCGATCGTCGGTGACTCCATCGGCTATCTGATCGGCCGCAAGGGCGGTCAGCCGCTGCTGCAGTGGGCCGGGCGGAAGTTCCCCAAGCACTTCGGCCCCGACCACGTGGCCCTGGCCGAGTCGAAGTTCGACAAGTGGGGCATGTGGGCCGTGTTCTTCGGCCGCTTCATCGCGCTGCTGCGCATCTTCGCCGGTCCGCTCGCCGGCGTGCTGAAGATGCCGTACTGGAAGTTCCTGATCGCCAACGTCCTCGGCGGCATCGTCTGGGCCGGCGGTACGACCGCGCTGATCTACAGCGTGGGCATCGTCGCCGAGCCGTGGCTCAAGCGCTTCTCGACGTGGGGGCTGGTCGCCGCCGTACTGTTCGGCATCGGCTCGTTCCTCCTCATGAAGCACCGGGCGAAGAAGGCGGCCGCCGCACGTGAGGCGGCCGAGGCCCCGGTCGCCGCGACGGTCGACTGACCGGGCCCGGAGCAGCGCCTTTCGCGGGTCACGGCATCTGCCAGACGTCCGGTCCGCCGTCCCGCCACTCGAAGACGCCGGTGTCGTCCCAGACGAACTTCGTGGTGCAGAAACCGGCCCGGCGCAGGATCGCGGCCACGTCACCGGGGCGCAGCGCCCGGCCCAGATCCTGTCCGTGGAGCGTGACCCGGCGGCCGCCGGTGCACGGCGGATGCACGACCACGGGGGCACGCTTCATTGCCCCAGGATGCGACCGCCCCCTTGCTGCCGCATCCCGAGCGCGGTCGGTGCGTCACCCGGCGTGTTCACGGGCCGGGGCCGCACCGTGAGCCCGCCTTCGCGCCGTCCGCCCGCTCCCGGGTACGTCCGCCACCCGTGATCAAGACCCCGCCCGCAGCCGGGAGAAGAACGGCCGTCCCCTGGTGGCGCCGCTACGGCCGCGCTGCCACCAGGGAGCGTCCTGGTCGAGGTCCGGCACCGGGGCGCCGCCGCGTACCGCGCGCCGCAGACCGGCGAGCAGGTTGCGGGCCCCCTCGATGAACAGCGGGTCGCCGACGACCTTCTTGGCCGCCAGCGCCTTGCGGCAGGCCCGCAGGGCCGCCGCCGGCTCACCGTGGGCCCGCTCGGTCATGGCCTCGGCGTACAGGACCGTCGAGTACAGCCAGTAGTCCCCGTCGGAGTGCCGGCCCGCCCAGGCGCTGCGGGCCGCCGCCCGCGCCCCGTCCGCGTCGATCGGCGCGAGGGCGATGGCCAGCAGCGCCCAGCTGTGCGCCGGACCCGGTCCGAACCACGGATCCCGGGAGCGGTGCCCGGTGGCCTCCTCCAGAGCGGCCACGGCCGCCCCGGTGTCCTCGCGGTACAGCGCCACCACACCGTGCGCATGCGCGACCCGGGCCAGTCCGTCGTCGTCCGCATGCATCACCGCCGCCGTCCACGCCTGGTCGAGCAGCCGCTCCGCGGCGCCGAGCGCGTTCTCCTGCGCCGCCAGATAGCCGGCCAGCCACAGCGCCCGGGCCCGCAGGGCGGTGTCCTCCCGGGAGAGCAGCAGCAGCCGGTCCAGGTGCGCCCGCCCCTCCTGGCGGAAGCCGCAGGCCGCCCAGTGGAACCACAGCGAGACCGCGATCTCCAGCGCGCCGAGCGCATCGTCGGCGTCCTGCGGCGGGTGGGTCAGCGCGGCGTCGAGGTTGTGCTGTTCGTCCTCCACCAGCCGCACCGCGACCTGCTGGTTCGGGCCCTGCCAGGCGATCTGCGCCTCGGCCGCGAGCGCCGCACAGGCCTGCCGGAACCGGCGCAGCGCCGCGGCCTCCTCGCCCGCCTCGCGCAGCTGCGTCCGCCCGAAGTCGCGGGCGGCGCGCGGGAGCCGGTAGCGGGGTGGCAGGGTGGCCTCGGTGCCGTGCCGGGGGCCTGCGGCATCCCCTACGCGTTCGATGACCGAGGCGGTGCGGAGCCGCTCCAGCGCGCCGTCGACCGCGCCTGCAGGAACGTCACTGCTGGTGCAGACGCAGCCGGCGAGCCATGGATCGAAATCGCCGGGCAGGACCGAGAGCCTCGCCCAGACCCGCCGGTCGACGGGCGAGCAGAGGGCGTAGCCCGCGGCGTGCGCGGCGTAGAGCGAGGTGTGCCGCACGCTCACCGCCGGCCCCGAGTAGAACAGCGCGCCTTCCGCGCCCACCTGGGCCGCGAGCTGCGGCAACGACAGCCGGTCCAGCTGGTGCGCGGCCAGCGCGATCGCCAGCGGCGAGCCTTCCAGGGCCTGGCAGACCGCGACCAGCAGCTCCGGGGCGGCGGGTCCGGTCCGCGCGGCCAGCAGCTCGACGGCCGGTCCGGCGATCCCCTCGCCCAGCGTCACCGGCAGCGTCGTGAGCCCTACCACCCGCTCCTCGGCGAGCCCCAGTGCGCGCCGCGCGGTCGCCACGATGCGCAGGCCCGGTTCGGCCCGCAGCAACCGCCGTACGAGCTGCGCGCACTCACCGAGCATCGGGTCGCAGTCGTCCAGCAGCACGGTCGCGCGATGTCGCCGGCAGTGCGCGGTGAGCGCCGCGAGGCCCTCCCCGGCCGCCGAGGGATCGTCCGCGGGGGAGTCCCCGCCGCCCGCCGGTCCGCCCGCCGGTCTGCCGACGCAGGGATGTGCGCTCCGCCGGGCCAGTGCCCGTGCGGTGTACCGGCGGGCGGCGTCCGGCAGCCCGGCGGCCCGCAGCAGCGCGTCGGTCAGACCGCCCTCGGTCAGGCCGTCCCAGCAGGCGACCCGGATCACCGTGCCGCCCTGCCGGGCGGTGTGCTCCTCCAGGACGGCACGGGCCAGGACGCTCTTGCCCACCCCGGCGGCTCCGGTCAGTGTCACCAGCGGAGCGCTGCGCAGCAGGCCGGACACCTGCTCGTGCTCAACGGCCCGCCCCACTACGCCGGGCAGCGGCCCACGATCGGCCCACGCGGTCATCGGTCAGTCATCCCCAACCGCGGCACAGCGCCGCGCCCTTCCGATTGGGGAACCAACCATGCCAGAACCGACCTACCGGTAAACAGGCGGAGGCCGCATCGAACGAGGGAAACCCGGCCGGTGCGCTTGACGCGACGGCCGTCTTCGCGTCGGCCGGAGAGCGGACCCGCAGGTCACAAGGCCGGGGTCGGCGTCGGGCGCGCTCCGGCCGTCCTTAGAGTGGTGTCTTTCGACCGGTATGGCGGTGGCACCGTGGCCGCCCGCGGCACCGGCCCAAGGATCCGAGGAGAACGTCCCGATGAAGTGCCTGCGGTGGGGTGCCGCGGTGAGTGCGGTGGCTCTGGGGCTGCTGGCCGGATGCGGCACCGGTTCGGACACCGTCGACGCGTCGAGCGTGCCGCGGCTCAGGGCGCAGCCCGCGGACGCGGTCAACGGCAAGCCGCGGGTGGTCCCGCCCCGTGGCCCGCGCTCCTCGTTCGCCCCGTTTCGTACGACCGGTGACGACGGCACCCAGGTGGTGCGGACCCGGTGGCACGGCCGCAAGTCCGGTTTCACCGGCGACATATGGGCCTGGGTGCCGCCGCAGTACCACCAGGCGCGGTACGCCAAGAGCGGCTTCCCGGTGCTGATCGCGCTGCCCGGTGCCTACGGCTATCCGTCCAATTACTGGGCCGGGGCGTCGTTCGCGCTGCAGGAGCGGATCGCGCAGTGGTCGCAGCAGGGCAAGACGCTGCCGTTCATCGTGGTGATGCCGGTGCTCAATCCCGGCAAGAGGTACTACGACGGCAGCGACATCCCGGGGCAGCCGAAGATGGGCACCTGGCTGACCGAGGACGTACCGGACTTCGCGCGGGCCAACTTCCGTACGTACGAAGGCCGTGACGGCTGGGCCTTCATGGGGTCCTCGTCCGGTGGCTTCGCCGCGCTGAAGGCCGTGCTCAAGCAGCCGGAGAGATTCAAGGCGGCCATCGTCAACGGCCCGGACACGGCGCCGGATTCGCCGCTGTGGCGGGGCCACCCGGACGAGATGCGCGCCAACGACCCGCGGCACCTGGCCCGGCGGCTGGCCGAGCGCCAGGGCCCGCCGGTGTACCTGGCGTTCGAGCTGGGCAGCCTGGAGGCCGCGGTGCCCGATGTGAAGGCGTTCGTCAAGGACTACACCGGCGGACCGGTCCACTCCACGCTCTTCGAAATACCGGACGGCGTGCACAGCGCGCAGACCTACATGCAGCGCATGGCCGAGTCCCTGCACTGGATCAGCGAGCAGATGCAGGGACCCGTGCCGTCGGTGTGACGGACGCCCCTGCCGTCGGTGCGGCGCCTCGTCGGCGCCGACGCGCCCCGGCTCAGTTGCCGTCCTGGCCGCTCCCGGTCGCCTCCCGGTGCTGCGCCGCCAGCTCCAGATACATCGCGGCGTTGACCTTGATCAGCTCGCGCTCCTCGTCGGTCAGCTCCCGCTTGACCTTCGCGGGCACCCCGGCGACCAGGGATCCGGGCGGTACCCGCATGCCCTGGGGGACCAGTGCCTGCGCGGCGATCAGCGAGCCCGCGCCGATGTGGGCGCCGTTGAGCACCGTGGCGCCCATGCCGATCAGCACGTCGTCCTCGACGGTGCAGCCGTGCAGCACCGCGTTGTGTCCGACGGAGACCCGCTCGCCGACGGTCACCGGGAAGCCGGGGTCGACATGCACGGTGCAGTTGTCCTGGATGTTGCTGTCGGCGCCGAGCACGATCGGGCCGCAGTCGGCCCGCAGCACCGCGTGGTACCAGACGCTGGCGCCCGCGGCCAGTGTGACCTCGCCGAGCACCACGGACGTGGGGGCGCAGAACGCCGCCTGATCGATGCTCGGCTCCTTGCCGCCCACCTGAGAAATCAACGCCCGTTCCGCCATCACTGGATCTCCTTTGCCGCTTCTGGGCCGCGCCACCAGCACCGTAGACGACGGCCGCACCGCCGGGCGGATGCGCCAGCCGGTGGGGCGAAGATCACAGCCCGGCGTGCGGGTGGTCGCCCGAGGAGCCGATTACGGTGTGCGGGTGCCGATAAACCAGAACGTGTTCTCATCCGTCGCGGCCTGGCGGCGCCGGGCCGTGTCGCGTGCGGTCCATCGCGGTGCGCGCTGGGTGAGAGAGGCCGCGGCCGTCACGGCCGAGCGTCCCGGCCCGTACCGCTTCCGCCGGATCGGCCCCGGTACCCGGCTCGCCTTTCCGCAGGGCACGGTCTTCGGCGATCCGTGGATCGAGATCGGCGACTACTGCATCATCGCCCAGGACGTGACGCTGACGGCGGGCATGATGCCGGACCTCGACCTCGGCCCGGAGCCGATCCTCACGCTGGGGAACGGAGTGGTGCTGGGCCGCGGCAGCCATGTGATCGCGGATGTCCGGCTGACGATCGGCGACGACTGCTTCTTCGGCCCCGGCGTCTACGTCACCACCACCAACCACAGCTATGACGACCCCGAAGTGCCGATCGGCAAGCAGTGGCCGCGCAGCGAGCCGGTCACCATCGGCCCCGGCGGCTGGATCGGTACCGGGGCGGTGATCCTGCCCGGCGCGCGGCTGGGCCGCAACGTGGTGGTCGCGGCCGGGGCCGTGGTGCGCGGCGAGGTCCCCGACCACGCGGTGGTCGCCGGTGCGCCCGCCAGGATCGTGCGGCGCTGGGACCCGCGGCAGGGCTGGCAGCCACCGCTGCGTACGCCCACGCCGGTGCCGATCCCCGAGGGCGTCACGCCGCAGGACCTGCTCGCGCTCGAAGCGTGGCAGGAGACGGCGGCGGGGGAGGCGTAGGGCCTGTTCGACGGGTCGGGGTCGGACAGGCCCCAGGGGCCTCCTGAGTCGCCGTCAGCCGGGGCCGGCCGGCCCGCCGCCCGGCCCCGGACCGCTCGGGCCGGCCGTCAGCCGCCGGAGGCGAGCAGCAGCGAGCCGACCACCGCGAGGGAGGCGCCCGCGGTCTGGATCGCCCGCATCCGCTCCTTGAGGACGCCGAGCGCGGCGAGCGCGGTGACGACGGGGTAGAGCGAGGCGAGGACCGCGGCCATGGTCACCGGGCCGTGCTGGGCGGCGATGGCGTAGGTGCCGTTGGCGGCGACATCGGCTATGCCGACGAAGGCGAGCATCGGCAGCGAGCCGCGCAGGGCCGGGAACCCGCCCTCGGGCAGCGCCGGGGTGCCGCGCCGCACCGACGCGTACAACGCGGCGCCGCCGACGGCGATGTTGCACACCCGCTGCACGAACAGTGCCAGGAACAGCCCGGTGACAGTGGTGGACGCCTCCGCGATCAGCGCCATCACCGCGCCGAATCCGAGTGCCGAGACCAGCGTCAGCACGACCGTCTGGCGGGCCACCGACGCACCGCTGACGCGGGGGCCGCCCGCCAGCAGTACGCCGACCACGGCGACCACCATGCCGGCGGCCTGCAGCAGGCCCGGTCGCTCGCCCGCCACGATGCCGACGCCGAGCGGTACCAGGACCGTGCCGAGCGCGGCGAGCGGGGAGACCACGCCCATCGGGCCGAGCGCCAGGGCGCGGTAGAAGCAGAGCATCGCCGCCGGCCCGACGACGCCCGCGCCGACCGCGAACCACAGCTGCGGTCCGGCCTCCCGCCAGCCGCCGGTGGCCACCACGATGGCGCCCAGCACCAGGGCGGCGAGGGTCTGCGAGACCACCACCACGGTCAGCGCCTGGAATCGTCGGGTGAGCAGTCCGCCGCCGAAGTCGGCGAGCCCCCACAGCAGGCTGGTGGCCAGGGCGAAGACCGCAGTCATGGTGAAACCTCGCAGTACAGTGAACCGGACGATGGAGTACACCACACCGTAGTGCAACAGATTGAACTGCGGTATCGAATATATTGGCCTACGACGTGGACGGACCGTGACGGATCTCGACCAGCTCACGCAGTCGCTCGCCCGCAACCTCAAGCACTGGCGCGCCGAGCGCGGCTTCACCCTCGATGCGCTGGCCGCCCGCGCCGGAGTCAGCCGCGGCATGATCATCCAGATCGAGCAGGCCCGGACGAACCCGAGCGTGGGGACCACCGTCAAGATCGCCGACGCGCTGGGCGTCAGCATCACCACGCTTCTCGACTACGAGCAGGGACCGCAGGTACGCATCGTGCCCTCCGACGAGGCGGTCCGCCTGTGGTCCACCGAGGCCGGCAGCTACACCACGCTCCTGGTGGGCGCCGAGGCACCGGGGCCGTTCGAGCTGTGGGACTGGCGGCTGATGCCCGGCGACAGCAGTGCCTCCGACCCCCATCCGCCCGGCACCGTCGAGCTGATCCACGTCCGGGCCGGGACGCTGACGCTGGTCGTGGACGACGTGGCGCACGAGGTGCCGGCAGGCGCCTCGGCGACCTTCGAAGCCAAGGTCGCGCACGGCTACCGCAACGACGGCGGCGAGCCGGTCGAGATGACCATGTCCGTCATCATTCCGCTCGCCCGCTGAGACGGCCCGCCGACGGCCGGGCGGGGCTGTTAACTTGGCGGATATGCCTGCGCCGATGGATGCTTTCGACGATGTCCGGCCCGCCGCCGAGTGCCTGGACCTGCTGACCGGGCCGGTGGCCGCCGCGATCCGCACCTGGAGCGGATCCGTACCGGTCCAGGAACTGCACTATGTCGACACCGACCCGGCCATCGCGGACACCGCCACCCTTGTCGCGCATCACGGTCCCTGGCTGCTGGAGCAGTCGGCGAACTGCGTGGTGGTGGCCGGCAAGCGCGGCGGCGAGAGCACCCTGGCCGCCTGTGTCGTCCTCTCGCACACCCGCGTCGACGTCAACGGGGTGGTGCGCCGTCAACTCGGAGCCCGCAAGGCGTCGTTCGCGCCGATGGAGCAGGCGGTCGGCGACAGCGGGATGGAGTACGGCGGTATCACCCCGATCGGGCTGCCGGCCGGCTGGCCACTGCTCGTGGACGCCGCCGTCGCCGATGTCCCGTACGCGCTGATCGGCAGCGGCAGCCGCCGCGGCAAGCTCATCGTCCCCGGCAAAGCGCTGGCCGAACTCCCCGGCGCCGTCGTCCTGGAGGGGCTCGGGGTCGCCTAGGGCCTGTCCGATGGGTCATGGCCGGGTCCGCGGCGTCTGGCACGGTACCTCGCGGCGTTGCCGAAACGTCCCGAGAGCTCCGCTATCGAGACGCTCCGGCGCCTTGCGATGCACCGCACCAGACACCGCGGCCTCTCCGACCCTGACCCATCGGACAGGCCCTAGGGGGTGTGGGGTGCCCGGCTCGCTAGCGGGCCGACGCGCGGGAGCGCAGATCCAGCGAGAGCGGCGTGGAGTGCTCGGTGAAGCCCAGGCTGCGGTAGAGCCGTTCGGCGCCGTCGGTGGCGTGCAGATCGACCCGGCTCACGCCCTGTGCGGCGAACCAGTCGAGCAGCGCCTCGGTCGTGGCGCGCGCATAGCCGCGGCCCCTGTAGCGGGGGTCGGAGCAGACGTTGAAGACGAAGCCGAAGCGGCCCGACGGGTGGCCCGGCGCCGGCAGCCGCTCCTCGACCGTCCCGACGGCGCAGGCGGCCAGATGCGGCGCGCCGGGCTCGTCACCCGCCACCACGAACGCGCCCAGCCGCGGCTCCGGCCCGGCCAGCATCCGACGCGCCGTCGCCTCCGCGTCCCGCTCCCAACTCCCCGGTTCGTCCCGCCCGTTCATCGCGCGGAACATCAGCCGGCGCAGCCGGACGAGCTCAGCGGCATCCTGGGGAACGGCGGTCCGTATCGTGATCATGCACGGACGCTAACGCACCCGCCGCTCAGCCCAAACGCGGTATCTCGATCGCCGGACAACGGTCCATCACCATGTCGAGACCGGCGTCGCGCACCCGGTCCCAGGCCGCCTCGTCGACCACCCCGAGCTGGAACCACACGGCCTTCGCCCCCACCGCGACGGCCTGGTCGGCGACGCCGCCCGCCAGCTCGCTGTTGACGAAGACATCGACCACGTCGACCGGGAAGGGGATCGCCTCGAGCGAGGGGTAGCCCGGCTCGCCGTGCACCGTCTCGGCCTTCGGGTGCACCGGCACGATCCGCTTGCCGAAGCGCTGCAGCGCCTCCGCGACGCCGTGGGCCGCACGCCGCTCGTTGCCGGACAGGCCCACCACCGCCCAGGTGTCACCGAGCTCGTTGAGGATCCTGCGGATGGTTCGGGGATCGCCGTACACGCACTGCCTCCTGCGATGGGAAGGGTCCTGTGCGCATCAACGGCCGGTGTCGCCGGAAGATTCCCGTACGGCAGACGCCCCGCCCGAAGGGGAAGGCGGGCGGGGCGGGCTCGATGGGCCGGTGGGTCAGTTCGCCCCGTGGGCCGCTCCGCTGCCGGCCAGACCGGCACCGACGACGGTGCTGCCGTTGGCGGCGCGGGCCGGCTTGCCGATCGCACGGCCGCCGCCCACCGGCTCGGCCCCGCCGGCTCCGGTACCCGGGCGCAACGCCCCGGCTCCGGCCGCGTCCTGGGCCTCGTCCGGTGTCTCCTGCGCCCCGGCCAGCGTCGCGCGCAGCTCCTCGGTGTCCACCAGCATGCTCACCGGCCCGGTCGGGTTGAGGTACAGCGCATGCCCCGGCGGCAGCTGCTCGACCAGCTCGCTCACCGGGCGCCGGTCGTACAGCAGCCGGCCCACGGACTCGACGTAGCTCTCCGAGGTGTAGACGGGGATGACCGGGGTTCCTTCGGGGGAGGCGGCGGCCAGCGGGGTGCCGGTCGCGGTGACCAGGACCGCGACCTCCGCGTGCGCCAGCGCCTCGGAGACCTCGTGCCCCGGACCGTAGCCGGTCGCGGCCAGCTGCAGCGCGTGGTCGACCGGATCGGTCGGCTCCGGCCAGTCCAGCATCTGCGGTGACGGACGGTACTCCGGGTTGTCCCGCCACTCCTCGATCTCGCCCGTCGGGCCGGACCGCCACTGTCCGATCAAGGCCCACAGGGGCGGCTGTCCCTCGCCCTGCCAGGTCAGATCCACCATGGCCAGCCAGTGGTCGGGCGCGTTGCGTGCCGCCTCGACGACCTCCGGCGGGGGCTCGGGCATCTCCTCGCCCGTCACGGGAACGCCCGCCGTCGTCTCCGACTCTGTGCTCTCTTCCATGCAGCCCTCCGCCAACCCGCCGTTGCCTGGTCTACGAGCGGGGCCCCGGAAACACGAGGCTCTCGCACTGGCCTCACAGTGCCCACGGGCGGCGCCGACGTCGCCCCGACGCACCGTGCGGACGGTGCGGGTACGCCGCCTGGCCGTGCGGACCGCGCCCGTACGGCGGGCACCCGCGCCCGTTCGGCGGACAGCCCCGCGCGGCGCGGGCCGCCGTCGGCCTGTCGGTGCGGCCGCATAGGCTGGTCGGATGCAGGAGCAGTACCGCACGCTCGCGCGCGAGGGCGTCCACGAGATCGAGATCAGCAAGTCCCGCTTCCTCTGCGCGCTCGCGCCCGTCGCGACCGAGGCCGAGGCGCAGGACTTCATCGCGCGCATCCGCAAGGAGCATCCGTCCGCCCGCCACCACTGCTTCGCCTACGTCCTCGGCGCCGACGGCGGCGTCCAGAAGGCCAGTGACGACGGCGAGCCGGGCGGCACCGCGGGTGTGCCGATGCTGCAGATGCTGGTGCGCCGCGAGGTGCGCTACGTCGTCGCCGTCGTCACCCGCTACTTCGGTGGCGTCAAGCTCGGTGCCGGCGGCCTGATCCGTGCCTACGGCGGCGTCGTCGGCGAGGCGCTGGACGCGCTGGGCACGGTCACCCGGCAGCGCTTCCGGCTGGTGACCGTCACCGTCGACCACCAACGGGCGGGGCGCGTCGAGAACGACCTGCGGACGACGGGGCGAGCGGTGCGCGAGGTGACGTACGGAGCGGAGGTGCGCATCGAGGTCGGGCTCCCGGAGGCCGACCTGGACGCCTTCCGCGCCTGGCTCGCGGACACGACGGCCGGGACGGCGCGGCTGGAGCTCGGCGGGGAGGCGTACGGGGAGCTGTGACCCGCGGGCGGACCGGGCCGCGCCGGTTCGCCGCCGGCCGGTCCGCCCGCCTGCCCGCCGCGCGGGAGCGACGGTGCGCCGGCGGCCCGGAAAGTACCGCCCGGACCGGTGCGCCGGCGCGGCGCTCGTGCCAGCCTGAGGCGCGGCGGCAAAGGGCCGTCGGCCCGGTGTGCGGGCCGGCACGAGAAGGGGCGGGCCGTGCCTGAACTCCTCGATGAGCGTGTGGGATTCGTCCGCCGGATCGGCCTGTTCCAGGCCACCGCCATCAACATGAGCCAGATGTGCGGCATCGGCCCGTTCGTGACCATCCCGCTGATGGTCGCCGCGTTCGGGGGGCCGCAGGCCGTCATCGGATTCCTCGCGGGCGCGGTGCTGGCGCTCGCGGACGGGCTGATCTGGGCCGAGCTGGGCGCCTCGCTGCCCGGCGCGGGCGGCAGCTATGTCTACCTGCGGCAGGCGTTCCAGTACCGCACCGGCAAGCTGATGCCGTTTCTGTTCGTCTGGACGGCCATGCTGTTCATCCCGCTCGGGATGTCCACGGGCGTGATCGGCTTCGTGCAGTACCTCGGCTATCTGTGGCCGGGCATGAGCCAGGGGCAGGGCGACCTGGTCGGCCTCGTGGTCACGGCGGGCGTCATCGCGCTGCTGTGGCGGCGGGTGGAGAACGTCGCCAGGCTCACCGTCGTGCTGTGGACGGTGATGATCGCCTCCGTCGCCCTGGTCGTCGTCGCGGCCTTCACCCACTTCAGCCCCGAGCGGGCCTTCGGCTACCCCGCGCACGCCTTCGAGCTGACGGCCGGTCACTTCTGGGTCGGCTTCGCGGCCGGCCTGACCATCGGCATCTACGACTACCTCGGCTACAACACCATCGCGTACATGGGCGCCGAGATCCGGCAGCCCGGCCGCACCATCCCGCGCGCCGTCATCACCTCGATCCTCGGCATCATGACGATCTACCTGCTGCTGCAGATCGGCACGCTGGGCGTCGTCGACTGGCGGGACATGCTCGATCCGCACTCCACGGCGTCGTCGTCCGTGGCCTCGGCCGTGCTGGAGAAGGCGTGGGGCAGGGGAGCGGCCGACACGGTCACCGTGCTCATCCTGATCACCGCGGTCGCCTCCGTGGTCACCGGACTCCTCGGCGGCTCCCGGGTTCCCTGCGACGCCGCCCGCGACCGGGTCTTCTTCCGCCCGTACGGCAGGCTCCACCCGCGCCACCGCTTCCCCGTACTGGGGCTGCTCACCATGGGAGCCCTGATGGCGGCGGGGTTCCTCATCGGGCGGCACACCGACCTGGCCACCGTCATCCAGCTGCTGACCACCGTCATGGTGATCGTGCAGGCGCTGGCCCAGGTCGCCGCGGTCACGGTGCTGCGCCGCCGCCAACCCGGGCTGCGCCGCCCGTACCGGATGTGGCTCTACCCGCTGCCGAGCGTCGTGGCGCTGGTCGGCTGGCTGGTGATCTACGGCTACGCGGACGAGAACGCGCCCGGCAGGCACCCCGTCGAATGGTCCCTGGCATGGGTCGCGGCGGGTGTCGTGGCCTTCCTGCTGTGGGCCCGCCACGAGAAGGAGTGGCCGTTCGGGCCGAAGCGGATCACCGAGGAGTACCTGCACGGCACGCATCCGGGTGCCGAGCGGGCGCACGGGGAGGGGGCCGGGGGAGCCGTCGCGGGCACCGAGGGCACGGTCGGGACGCCCGGCTGAACCGCCGCCCCGCCGCCCCGCGCGCACGGCCGGGTCCGGCGGCGGACACCGGCGACACAGACGGACAACGGCACATCGTGGCCGGGCCGTTCGGCAGTCGGCCCCCGGCCCGGGCGGAGCAGCCCACCTTCCCGTGCCGCGGACCCGGCCCTGAACCATCGGACAGGCCCCAGGCCCGTGCCGGCTTCCGCGCGCCGCCCCTCGACGACCTGGTGGACGACCGGGTGCGACCGACTGCGCGCTATCGGACGCATGCTGCGCTTGATTGGTCAAATAATGGCAGAAACGAGTGAGTCCGAGCGATACGGTACGTAACACAGCCGACAGGGACGGAAGCGGACATGGCAGCGGACAGCGCCGGCGGCCCGGCGGACGGCCTTACCGGACGGCAGGCGGCCTTCGACGTTGCGGACGCCGCCGTGCTGCTGCTCGACGCGCACGGCAGGATCGAGAGCTGGCCCATGACGGCCGAACGACTGCTCGGACACCGCGCCGACGACACCGTCGGCCGCCCCGTCGGCGAGCTGCTCGCCCCCGACGACGCGGTGCGGCTGCCCGCCCTCGCCGCGGACTGCCGGACACGCGGCGGCTGGTCCGGGCTGGTGTCGGCGCGGCGCACCGACGGCCACCGCGTCGCCGTCCAGGTGCAGGTGGTGCCGGTGACGGACGGCGCCGGGCGCGGGCACTGGCTGGTCCTGGCGGTCGACGCGCCTGCGGTGCCGGGCTGGGAGAGGAGCCGGCCGGTGCTGGAGCGGATCGTGGCGGAGTCCCCGGTGGGCATGGCCATCGTGGACACCGATCTGCGCTACGTCTGGTCCAATACGGCGCTGGAGCAGTTCGGCGGCGCGCCCGCGCCCAAGCGCATCGGGCGGCGGCTGGGCGAGATCCAGCCCGGCCTGGACGCGGAGGCGCTGGAGGCGCAGATGCGGCGCGTGCTGCGCAGCGGCATCCCCGTGACCGGCTACGAGCACAGCGGCCGTGTGGTGTCCGACCCGTACCACGAGCGCGCCCAGACCATGTCCTTCGTCCGCCTGGACGACCCCGACGGCCGGCCGCTGGGCGTGTGCTACACGGTCATCGACGTCACCGAGCGCTACCGCTCACGGCGGCAGATGGCCCTGCTGGACCGGGCCGGCGAGTACATCGGGCGCACTCTCGACGTCCTGCAGACCGCACAGGACCTGGCGGACGTGGCGGTGCCGGAGCTGGCCGACCTCGTCGCCGTGGACCTGCTGGACTCCGTGGTCAGGGGCGAGGAACCGCTGCCCGGACCGCTCAGCGACGCGGACATGGTGCCGCTGCGCCGGGGCGGGCTGCGGTCGCTGCGCGACGGCGCGCCCGGCGCCGCCCCCGAGACCGGCGGCCTGGTCAGCTACCACGCCTGGTCGCCGCCCGTCCGCTGTCTGGCCGGCGGCGGATCGTGGCGGGCGGAGCGGCTGGACCCGCTCGCTCCGCACTGGGCGGCCGAGCCCCCGGGCGGACGTCCTCCACACCGCACGGAGCTGCGGCTGCACACCTCGATGGTGGTCCCGATCCGCGCCCGCGGCATCACCATGGGCGTCGCCACCTTCTTCCGCAGCCAGGGCGACGAGTCCTTCACCGAGGACGATCTGCGCCTGGCCGAGGAGTTCGTCGCGCGGGCCGCGGTGTGCATGGACAACGCCCGCCGCTATACCCGGGAGCGCGAGGCGGCGCTCGCCCTCCAGCGCAGCCTGCTGCCGCAGAGCTCCCCCGAGCAGGACGCGGTACGCGTGGCCTCCGCCTACCGTCCGGCGAACGAGCTGGGCGACGTGGGTGGCGACTGGTTCGACGTCATCGCACTCTCCGGTGCCCGAGTGGCTCTCGTGGTCGGCGATGTGACGGGCCATGGCATCGACGCCGTCGCGACCATGGGCCGGCTGCGCACCGCCGTACAGACGCTCGCCGCCCTCGACCTGCGCCCCGAGGAACTGCTGGCGCACCTCGACGATGTGGTCGGCCGGGTCGTACGGGAGGAGAAGGACAGCCGGCCGGGCCCCGGGACCCGCGGCAGCAGCTGCCTGTACGCCGTCTACGACCCGGTCGGCCGCACCTGCACCATGGCCAGCGCAGGGCATCCCGCACCCGCCGTGGTCGCCCCCGACCGCACCGTCACCTTCGTCGAACTGCCCGTGGGCCCGCGACTGGGCATCGGCGGCCTGCCCTTCGAATCCTTCGAGCTGCCGGTTCCCGAGGGCAGCGTGCTCGCGCTGTACACCGACGGCCTGCTGTCCGGTTCCGCCTCCGGCCTCGGCGGGCACAGCGGCAAGGAGCGCCTGCAACGCGCCCTCGCCGCACCGGGCCTGACGCTCGACCGGCTCTGCGCCCACGTCATCGACGGACTGGTCTCCACCCAGCCCCAGGACGACGTGGCGCTGCTGCTGGCCGAGACCCGCGCACTGGACGCGGACCGCTGCGCCTCCTGGGACCTGCCCGCCGACCCCGAGATCGTCGCCGAGGCCCGTGCCGACGCCGCCGGGCAGCTGGAACTGTGGGGCCTGGAGGAGCTGGCCTTCACCACGGAACTGGTGGTCAGCGAACTGGTCACCAACGCCATCCGCTACGCGACCGGCCCGATCCAGCTGCGGCTGATCCTGAGCCAGTCGCTGATCTGCGAGGTGTCCGACGGGAGCAGCACCTCACCGTACCTGCGCCACCCCCGCACGACCGACGAGGGCGGCCGCGGGCTCTTCCTGGTCTCCCAGTTCACCGAGCGCTGGGGCACCCGCTACACCACCGGCGGAAAGGTCCTGTGGACCGAGCAGGCCCTCACCGCGGCGGCGTCCTGAGCCACGGGCGCGAGAACGAGGCCGGCGCCGGGCCCGCCGGACCACCACACACCGATGGCGAGGACCGCAGCCGCCTCCAGCAGCGCCGCGCGGGACCGCGGCGGGCGTGCCGAGGCAGGCTGATGCACACCCCGCGGTGTGCATCAGCCGGGCAGGATGGGGCGTATGGGAGAGCGTGAGGAACTGGCGGGGGACGGGTTCGCGGCGGACTGCCGGGCCCGGGTCGCCTTCGAGGTGCTGGCGAACCGATGGGACAGCGTGGTGGTCTTCATCCTCGGCGAGGGCGGCCCGATGCGCCCGCGCGACCTGCTGGACCGGATCGGCGGCATCAGCCCCAAAGCGCTCAACGACGCGCTGCGGCGGCTGGAGTACAACGGCCTGGTGGAGCGCCGCCGTTACGCCGAGGCGCCCCCGTGCGTCGACTACGTCCTCACCGAGGCCGGCACGGCCCTGCTGGTTCCCATCCGCGCGATGGGCACCTGGGCCGCCCGCTACGCGGACGTCGTCCTGGCCTCTCAGGATCGCTTCGACGCCCGCTGATACGGCAATGGTCTTTGTGGCACCGGCCGGACGGCGAGAAGGCCAATCGGCCGGTGATGGACATGCTCACCGAGGACGGTGGGGAATACCTCTCCTTCGCCCTGGTGACCGCCCGTGCCCCAGCCTGAGCTCAAAGCTCTCCGCTCGCTCTGTTACGGTCACCTCGGCGCGGAAAGCGCGCGAACACGGCTCCGTTTCAGGGAGGTTGATGAATATGGCCGTCAATGGCCCTTCTCAGCATGCCCTTTTCCGGTCCGCGCGCTGAAGCGACGCGACGCGGTCCGGGTCGTTCCAACGACCAGGAGTCACACGTGCATTCCTCCCTCTCCCAGAACCTCACCGAGCTGACCACCGAGCGGCTCGTCCTGCGCACCTGGACTGCGGCCGAGGCCCTCGCCGTCCTCGAATGCGAGAGCAGCACCCGGCCGGCTGACTGGGCCGGAGACTTCCCCTCCGAAGGCGACGGTGTCATCGCGAGCCTCCTCGGCGACAACCCCGCCTGGCTCGACACGTACGGCCACCGGCTGATCATCGAGCGGGACAGCGGTCTCGTCGTCGGCTCGATCGGCCTGTTCTGGCCGCCCGCCGAGGGGGTCCTCGAACTCGGGTACGGCGTCGTCGCCTCCCGACGCGGCCGGGGCTACGCCACCGAGGCCACCCGGGCGCTCGCCGCCTTCGCCCTCGTCGCGCCCGGCGTCCACACCGTGGCCGCCGGCGTGGAACTGTCGAACCCGGCCTCCGTCCGCGTTCTGAAGAAGGCCGGCTTCGAGCGGTACGACACCACCCCGGCCGATGACGCCGCAGGCGTGGCTCGCTTCGGAGTCACACGGCACAACCTCGGGAAGTAAGAGCCCGGTGGGTCGCCGGCATCGCCGTCGGCCCACCGGCTTCGACCACCACGCCCAACTCGCCGCGCCTCTGGACAGCTCGCTGAGGTTCTTCGGTTCTTCGCCCGGCACCTGATCTGATCTGACCTGACCCGGTTTGCCGGGCCGGGGCACCTGCCAAGGCCCGGCAAACCGACGATGCCCGTCAGTCGGTGGCCAGCATCTTCTCCCGTAGCCGTGTGCAGATGCGGGTGATGAGGCGGGAGACGTGCATCTGGGAGACACCGAGTTTCTCGCCGATCTCGCTCTGGGTCATTTCGGCGCCGAAGCGGAGTTCGAGGAGAGTGCGGTCGCGGTCGTCGAGCTCGGCAAGGTGCGGCCTGAGCGCCTGGATGTCCTCGGCCAGTGCGAGGGCGGGGTCTTCGGCCCCGATGAGGTCGGCGACGAATCCGGTCTGCTGCTGGGAGCCCGAGGCCTGTATGGGCCGGTCGATGGAGTCGCTGTCGTAACCGTTGGCGGCCACGAGACCCTCCGCCACCTCCGCCTCGTCCAGGTCCAGGTGGGCGGCGAGGTCGGCGACGGTCGGTTCGTGGACGCCCTGGTCTTCGAGCTGCTCGCGGGCTCGGGCCAGTTCGATGCGCAGTTCCTGCAGACGGCGGGGTACCCGGACCGACCAGGTGGTGTCGCGGAAGAACCGCTTGATCTCGCCCTGGATGTAGGGGACGGCCAGCGTGGTGAACTCCACACCACGCGAGACGTCATAGCGGTCGATGGCCTTGATCAGTCCGATCGTGCCGACCTGCAGCATGTCCTCGGCGGACTCCCTGCGGCCGGAGAAGCCCCGGGCGACGTAGCGCACCAGGGTCAGGTTCATCTCGATGAGGGTGTTGCGCACGTACTGGTACTCATGCGTGCCCTCCTCCAGCGCGTCAAGTCGCAGCAGGAAAGCCTTCGTGAGCCCTCGTGCGTCAGCCGGAGCGAGGTGCAAGGGGTCCTGGATCTGCGGCAGCACCGTCGAGGCCGGGTCGGCCCACACCTTCGACGTGGTCTCCTGCACGGTTCCCGCCGTCGTGCTGCTCTTGCTCATCTCCGGCTCCCTCCGGCTGCTGAGTCCCCGTACGTCGTAGGCCCCTGCCCGGCTCTGCCACGAGCACACCTCGCTTGTCGCCTCGATCACGAAGGTCACCTGGCGTCGCCGCCTCTGGGGCCGCATCGGCCGCACCCGGTGGTGCGGGTGCGAGGACGCGGCTCCGGCAGAGTCTCGCTGGCGGGGATGACGGCCTGCTACAAGCCGGGTCAGCGGTCCAGGTTGCTCTACGCGGTCCGTGAGTACCGGGGCCGCAAGAACCCTTGCTGAAGTCTCCGCGACGCCCGGATTGGCGGGGTTCGCCCCACGCAGAACCGCGAAGCCTGTAGCAGGCTGGGCACCGGGACCGGCCCTCCCGTCAGCCCTAGGTGGGACAGGCACACACCGTCATCGTTCTCCTTCCAGTCCGGTGCCTGAGCGCCACGCTGATCCACCGGCAGCCGGAGCAACAGAAGGCATACGGGTGTTATTGCGGCCCACGATCGGGAACCCGTGGTTCGACGGCCGGAGAGCTGATAGCCCGAAGCCTCTTCCTCAGCCGCGCGATGAAGTCCGCCGGAGTCCTAGGGCCTGTCCGATGGGTCAGGGTCGGAGAGGCCGCGGCGTCTGGCACGGCACCTCGCGGCGTTGCCGAAACGTCCCGATAGCTCCGCTATCGAGACGCTCCGGCGCCTTGCGATGCACCGCACCAGACGCCGCGGCCTCTCCGACCCTGACCCATCGGACAGGCCCTAGGGGCCCCTGAAGCTGCTCGCCCGTGGTCTGGGGCTGGTGACCGGGTGCGCGAGGACCTCACCGGCCGCGGGCAAGAATCCCGCCGCTCCAACGAGAGGTGAAAGACATGCCGGTAGCACGCGACATCATGACGCCTGGTGCGGAGTGCATCGGATCCGAGGCCAGCGTCCTGGACGCCGCTCGCAAGCTCACCGATCTGGGTGTGGGGGCGCTGCCGATCTGCGGCACCGACGACAAGCTCAAGGGGGTGCTGACCGACCGGGACATCGTCGTCAAGGTCTTGGGCAAGGGACGCGATCCGCAGCAGACCAAGGCCGGCGAGCTGGCACAGGGCGAGGCGGTCACCATCGGTGCCGACGACGGGGCGGACGAGATCTTCGCGACGATGGCTCGCCACAAGGTCCGCCGTCTCCCGGTCATCGACGGTCGCCGCCTGGTCGGCATGGTGGCGATGGCCGACGTCGCCCGCGCCCTTCCCGACCCCGAGGTCGGCGGTCTCCTCGATGCGCTCTCCAGCGACTGACCGACAGGCCAGGGCCTATCGGATTGCGTGGCGCAGCGGACTGTGTGCGTCCGACGCAGAGCCCGCCTCGGGCGTGAACCAGTAGCGCCCGGCGGCTACGCCGGAGGCTACCGACGAAAGGAGAGGGATCGCGCGGCCATCGCCACAGGAGCCCGCCGGCCGGAGTCTGAGGACACCTCTCACGAGACGGCCTCCAACACGCCGAGGGAGGCCCCCCAGCAGGACGCATAGATCATCTCTCGGCCACAGCGCACGGCCCATGCGGCGGTGCGCGGGGGTCGGAGACCCAATCGAGTCAGACCTTCGAATGTGGTGGTGCCATGTCTCCTGATCACAGCCAGGCGCCGGTGCTGGACGCCCTCGCGGAATATCACGCCACGGGGCAGCTGGCCTTCGGCCCGCCCGGCCACAAGCAGGCGCGCGGAGCCGACCCCAGGACGCGTGACGTGCTGGGTGATGCGGTCTTTTACGGCGACGTACTCGCCTTCGGCGGGCTGGACGACCGGCGGGCCCGAAGCCGGATCCTGGAGCGTGCCGAGCACCTGATGGCCGACGCGGTGCACGCGTCTCACACGTTCTTCTCGACCTGCGGAAGCTCCCTTTCGGTGAAGGCGGCCATGCTCGCGGTGGCGGGCCCGCACGAGGAATTGCTGATCGGCAGGGACGCGCATAAGTCCGTCGTCTCGGGCCTGATCCTCTCCGGTATTCGTCCCATCTGGGTGGACCCCCGATGGGACGCTGACAAACATCTGGCGCACCCCCCTTCGGCAGACGACTTCGAGCAGGCCTTCGCCGCTCACCCAGATGCCAGAGGAGCCCTGGTCACCAGCCCGACACCGTATGGAAGCTGTGCTGACCTGCGGGCCATCGCGGACGTATGTCACCGTCGGGGCCGCCCCTTGATCGTCGATGAGGCATGGGGCGCGCATTTGCCCTTCCACCCGGGCTTGCCCGCGTGGGCCATGGACGCGGGTGCGGACGTGTGCGTGACCAGCATCCACAAGATGGGCGCCGGCCTGGAGCAAGGCTCCGTCTTCCACTTGCAAGGGGATCTGCTGGAGCCGGCGCTGCTGAAGACGCGCGCCGACCTCCTGGGCACCACCAGCCCGTCGGTGCTGATCTATGCGGCTCTCGACGGCTGGCGCAGGCAGATGGTCCAGCACGGCCGGGAGCTGCTCGACCGAGCCTTGAAGCTGGTGGCGCAGACGCGGGCGGCGATCGAGGACATCGAGGGCCTGCACGTGAACGGCCGTGCCGACTTCTGCGGTGCGGGCCTGGCGGACGACCTCGACCCGTTGCCGGTCGTCATCGACGTCAGCGGTCTGGACACCACCGGGTACCGCGCGGCGGACTGGCTGCGCGAACACCGCTCGATCGATGTGCACCTGTCCGACCATCGCCGTATCAACACCCAGCTCACGTACGCCGACAACGAAGAGACCACGAACGCACTTGTCGACGGGCTCAAGGCACTGGCAGCGGCCGCGCCCGAGCTGGGTCCCGGCCCCCAGGTGCATGTCCCCGCGCCTGAACGGCTGCGGATGGAACAGAAGTGCCTGCCACGTGACGCGTTCTTCGGCGCTGTCGAGGATGTTCCGCTGCACGAGGCGCCCGGCCGGGTGGCCGCGGAGATGCTGACGCCATACCCGCCCGGTATTCCTGCGGTGCTGCCGGGCGAATTGCTCACCGAACCGGTGCTGCGCTACCTGCACTCAGGCGTCCAAGCAGGGATGTACGTGCCCGATGCCGTGGACACCGGCTTGGAGACCGTGCGGGTCATGGTCAGTCCTGGCGAGTGACGCAGCGACTCGCTTCGGATTCTGGCACGCGACGGTGTTCGCTGCTGTCGGCCTCGACCCGTACGACCAACTCGGGGTCTGCAGCGGACAGCAACGGTTCGAGATGCGACGGTTACGGGCCTCTGTTTCGCTGAGGGCACGGTCGCGAAGTCCAAGGAGTGTCCATGAGCGTGTCAGACGAGTCCGGAAGCCGTCGGGCGGAGCAGGCGCAGAGGGTCCAGCAGCTGAGGGACGCAGCCGAACTGGCCGGCGACCCTGAGGAGCGACGGAGGCTGCAAGAAGAGGCCCGACGCATCGAAGAGCAGAGCCAGCGGCGAGACGACGGCCGTTCTCAGGGAATGAGGACCGCGCAAGAGCAGTACCCTCCTGAATGACTTCCCCTCCTACCCGTGCCGAGGGCCGCTCCGTCCCCGGCACGTCGGACGTCGCCGCAGCCGCTGTGCTCACCGGCGGACGTGTAGCGGTCGGCGTCCACCCGGCATGTCGGGCCAAGCGCCGTTGCGCTACCTGGGAGAGCTGATGGCCCAACGGATCTCGGATGTATGGGGGGCTCGTAGCCCCTTCCCTGCGGGTGGCGACTGGCCCGATCGCGTGGACGCATACCTGACGGTGGAGGCGCCACGTGTGGAGCGGTGGGTGCGGTCGGCGTGCGTGCTGTGTTCCACCGGATGCGGGATGGATATCGCCGTTGCCGACGGCCGTATCGTCGGCGTAAGAGGCAGGCGTCAGGACAGGGTCAACCATGGGCGGCTCGGCCCCAAGGGGCTGTTCGGGTGGCAGGCGAACAACTCCCCGGACCGGCTGACCCGGCCGCTGCTCCGTGTCGACGGCGAGCTGCGCACCACCGACTGGGAGACCGCCATGCAGGCCGTGGTCACCCGTTCCCGACAGGTGCTGGCCGAGCACGGGCCACTGGCGATGGCTTTCTATACGAGTGGGCAGCTGTTCGCCGAGGAGTACTACGCCCAGGCCCTGATCGCCCGAGGCGGCATCGGCACTCCGCACCTGGACGGGAACACCCGGCTGTGCACGGCGACGGCCCAGTGGGCCCTGGTGGAGAGCTTCGGCAGCGACGGTAATCCGGGCTCGTACGCCGACATCGACGAGTGCGACACCCTGCTCCTCGTCGGCCACAACCCGGCCGAGACCCAGACGGTCCTGTGGGCCCGCATGCTGGACCGGCTTCACGGTCCCGATCGGCCGCGGCTCGTCGTGGTGGACCCGCGCCGTACGCCTACTGCGCGCGAAGCCGACGTTCATCTCGCCCTTCGTCCCGGCACCAACGTGGCCCTGCTCAACTCCCTGCTGCACGAGCTGGTGGTCAACGGGAGCGTCGCCGAGGAGTGGGTCCGCGCGCACACCGTGGGCTACGACCGCCTCGTGGAGGTGGCGCTCCAGTACCCGCCCGAGCGTGCCGCGGAGATCTGCGGTGTGCCGGCCGAAGCGATCCGCGCAGCCGGCGGTCTCCTCGGTAAGGCCGAGCGGCTGGTGTCCACCGTGCTGCAGGGCGTCTACCAGGCTCACCAGGCGACCGCTGCCGCTGTCCAGGTCAACAACATCAACCTGCTCAGGGGCATGATCGGACGCCCTGGCTGCACGGTCTTCCAGATGAACGGCCAGCCCACCGCGCAGAACACCCGGGAGACCGGGGCCGACGGGGCACTGCCCGGCTTTCGTAATTGGCAGAACGACGCACATGTCGAAGAAGTCGCCCGGGCGTGGAACGTGGATCCGCTGCGCATTCCCCATTGGTCGCCACCCACCCATGCCATGGAGATCTTCCGCCACTGCGAAAGCGGTTCGATCAGGTTCTTGTGGGTCAGCGGCACCAACCCGGCGGTTTCACTGCCCGAGTTGCACCGGATCCGCTCCACATACCGCCGAGGGGAACTCTTCCTCGTGGTCTCCGACGCGTTCCCCACCGAGACCACCGCACTGGCGGACGTCGTTCTGCCGACGGCCATGTGGGCTGAGAAGACCGGTTGCTTCACCAATGCCGATCGCACCGTTCATCTCTCACGCCGTGCTGTCAGTCCGCCAGGGGAGGCACGGTCCGACTTCGACATCTTCCTGGACTACAGCCGGCGGATGGGGTTGAAGGACAAGGACGGGGGCCCGCTGCTGAACTGGTCCGGTCCAGAGGACGCCTGGAACGATTTCACCGAGCTGACCCGTGGCCGTCCGTGCGACCAGAGCGAACTGACCTACACCAAACTCACCGACAGCGAAGGCATCCCATGGCCTTGCACCGACGAGGCAGCCGAGGGGACCGCTCGCCTTTACACCGACCATGTCTTCCCGACCGCCGCAGAAGAGTGCGAGGACTACGGACACGACCTGGTCACCGGCGCTCAGAACGAAGCCGACGAGTATCGTGCCCACGACCCGGCCGGCCGCGCATTCTTGAAGTCCGCGCACTACCTGCCCCCGCACGAACCCGTGGATGAGGAATATCCGCTACAGCTCACCACGGGCCGCACGGTCTATCACTGGCACACCCGCACCAAGTCGGCCAGGGCGCCCGAACTCCAGGCGGCGGCACCGGAGATGTGGGTGGCGCTGCACCCCGACGATGCTCTCCCTCTCGGCATCGCTGACGGTGACCTGGTACGCGTTCGCTCTCGGCGCGGCGCCATTGAAGCGCCTGCAGTGCTCCAGGACCATCAACGCAAAGGCGTGGTCTTCGCACCCTTCCACTACGGGTACTTCGACCAAGCCGACCCGTATCGCCATGCTCGGGCGGCCAATGAACTCACTCGCACGGAGTGGGACCCCGTCTCCAAACAGCCCCTTTTCAAGGCCACTGCCGTCCGGCTGCAGAAAATCGCCGACGCCAGGGCAGGGGGCCTGCCCGTCGTGGTCGCGGACGCCTCTGCCTCCACCGGCATGGGCGGTGTTCCTCCCGCCTCCGAAGGGCCAGGGCCCAGCGACAGCAACACAGGCACCGCCGCGCCCTCCGGAGATCACTCATGACCGCGCTCGACCTACTGCTCAAAGACCTGCACAAGGCGGAGACCGCCTTGGCCAGGGAGTACCGTGCGACCGCCGAGCGACACGCCACGGACGCCGGCACGCACTACGTCTGCCTCACCCTCGCCGAACAGTGCGACCAACACGCCGCCGCGCTCCGTGAGGCGGCCACCGGCTTCAGCGCGAGTCGGTCGGAGTCCCACTGGCCGGAATCACTCGCGGCCTTCGTGCGGGGCAAGGCTGAAGAGGCGCTCGAACTCACGTCTCCCGCCGGCCTCGGTCTTCTCCACGATCTGTGCCGGCTCTATCTCAGGGCCGGCTTCGTCGAGGTGCATTGGATCATGCTCGGCCAGGCGGCTCAGGCCCTGCGCGATCGGGATCTCCTCAGTGAGGTCTCCCGGCTCCACCCGCAAACCAGCACCCAGATCAAGTGGCTCAAGACCCGCATCAAAGAGAGTGCTCCGCAGTGCTACGCCGTCACGTCCGGCGACACTGCGCCGTGACGCGGCGCATCTGCCGGACCAAAGCCGGCGAGCTCGTGAAGAGCACATCGGCTCCTTCGCGCGCGAAGGCGAGTGCCACAGCCCGACCGATCCCGGAATCGCCGCCGGTGATAACCGCCTTGCGTCCGGTCACCCGAGCTGACAAGTGGCAGGGACCTCGCTCCACCCCTCGCGTGCGGCGCTGCCGGCCTCATCCGCCCTCAGCCCCCTTCGACGCCGGTGGCGGAGTGGGGTGCGCCGACCGGTTTGGATTCCGGCGAGCCGCGCTGCCTCAGGTAGATGGCGAGCACGGCCATGGAGGCGATCGCCAGCAGCTCGGACTGCCAGTTCTGCAGGGTGCGGTTCCAGAAGTCCGCGGAGGACAGGTAGTCGACCCATGTGGTGGGGGCCAGGAGCTCGCGCAACTGCTGCTCGTTGTAGGCCGCGACGCCGGTGACCGACTGGGTGAGCCAGGACAGCAGGAAGATGGCCCCCATGACCAGGCCGAGGGAACGGGAGAAGACGACTCCCCGCCAGCCCCTGTCCGCGGCCCAGCGTGGGGAATCGCTCCTGGCGTGCTCCCCGACCAACTGCTCCTCGTCCGATTCGGTACCGGCCTTGCCGAGTGCCTTGGATTCCGGCGATCCGCGTTGCAGCAGCCAGACGGTGCAGAAGATGTACAGGAAGAACTGCAGATACTCGGACTGCCAGTTCTCGGCGACATCGACGGCGAAGTCCGACGACGTCACATACGCGGCGAAGCTGACGGGGGCCAGACCGTCGGCGACGAGATCGTCGTTGAACGCGGCGCGCCCGGCCACCGCCTGTCCCGCGACGGCGAGCAGGAAGGTGGCCATGAAGAACAGACCGAGGCTGTTGTGCCGCACAAAGCGTCGTACGCGGTGCCGGTTCGCTGCGGCATCCGCACCGGGTTCCGGAACGGCGTTCATCGGTGCATCAGCCCCAACGTCATGAAGTACGCCAAGCCGCCGGCGATCACCAGCAGGATCCCGATGAACAGTGTCCGCATGGCGCTCTCACCCGCCCTTGATCTCGCACTGGTACGGCCGCTGAGGGCGTGGCCGGCAGCCGGCGGCCGTCAGCTTCCATCCGGTGGGGAAGTGCGCCAGGAACACGGTGTCCTGCTCCAGCAGCACCCGGGCCTGATCGCCGTAGACGTCCACGCCCCGGACCGCACCGGCCGCCGGCAGCTCCTGCTCCTCGACCGCCTGGCCGATCGCCTGATCGCATCGGCTCTTGGCGGACTGCTCCAGTTCCTCCCTGGTGGCGGGCGCGAGAGCGGCGCACAACCGCCCGAACTCCCCGGCGGCCAACGCTCGCTCGAACCGGATGACTTCCGCGGTGACCTCGTCGCGCCTCGCGGAAAGGGTGTCGCAGGCACTGACCGTAGCGAGTACCGCCAGCGCCCCCGCCGCGGGCGCGTACCGCCTGCCACGCATTCTGCCTCCCCGGCGGTCTGGGCAGCAGTGGGCCCGCTCGTTCGATCTGCGACATGCGACTACCGCCCATACGACCTCCGCACTCAGGTACCCGCAACCGGGAGGAGGCCAACGGTGCTCGCCCACCTGCCGCCGGGTGCGAACCCTGGCACGAAGCGGCGCGGACGGGGCGCGGACGTGGCGAGGCGGTCGCCATGGAGGCTCGCGGGGCCCGTTGTGGAGGCACACAGCCCGTCGCCGGCCTGCCCCCGTCGCCGCGCTCGCGGAGAAACCAGGAGAGCGAGCGACCAGCAGTTCCAGCTCCCCGCATCCGACTGCGCGCGAGCGCTTACATTCGCCGAGCCGAGCGCCCCCGCGTAGCGTCGTTGGTGAAGCGCGACGAGAAGGACAGGGGCTTGATCGTGCACCTGAAGCCAGCCGCTCCGTCCATCGAAGGCCTGACCGCCGTGGTCACCGGCGGCTCGCGAGGGCTCGGCCTGCTCCTTGCCCGCCAGCTCATGCGGCGAGGCTGTGACGTGGTGCTGCTGGCCAGGGATGCGCCCGAACTCGGCAGGGCCGTCGCAAAGCTGGACGTGCCGGGGGTGGGCTCGGTGCGCAGCGTGGTGTGCGATGTACGGGATGCCACCGCGGTCCGTGATCGCCTCGCCGAGATCGCCGATCGCCATGGCGGCCTGGACATCGTCATCGCCAACGCCGGCATCATCCAGGTCGGCCCCGCAGAAGCCCTGGGCCCGTACGGCTTCCGTGACGCGATGGAGTCGATCTTCGACGGTGCCCTCAACACCGCTTTCGGTGCCCTTCCGCACCTTCGTCGCAGCGGGGCCGGCGGCCGGCTGGCCCTCATCGGCTCGGTGGGCGGCTTGCTGGCGGTGCCCCACCTGTTGCCGTACTCCTGCGCCAAGGCGGCGGTCGCCGCGCTCGCGGAGGGGCTGCACGCGGAGGAGGCGGCGCACGGCGTCACGGTGACGGGTGTCCACCCTGGTCTGATGCGCACCGGCTCGCATCTGCATGCGCACTTCGGTGGGGACCGGCGGCGGGAGTACGCGTGGTTCCAACCGCTGGCCGGTGCCCCGCTCCTGTCCATGAACGCCGAACGAGCGGCGGAGCGCATTGTGTCCGCAGTGCAACGGCGACGAACCCGGGTCGTCCTCACACCGGCGGCCAAGCTGGGCTCCGTGGCCCATGGTGTGGCACCCGTGGCCACCACCCGGCTCATGTCAGTGGTGAGCCGCCTGCTCCCCGGCAACGCCGCACAGCGCGAAATCCTGCCAGGAGCCGAGGTCGCCGCGGTGGATCAGCCGCCCGCGCGGCGGCTGCGCGGGGTACTGGGCGTGCTCAACGAGAGGGCGGCCGACAGGTTCAACCAGCGTGACGGAACAAGAGGCGGACGGCAGCGGCCACCGGGGTGCGGATCTGCCGGCGGGTCCGCAGGCTGAAGGCAGAGGGGAAGGAGACGACGACATGTCCAAGGAGCGGAAGTCCTCCCATCCGAAGATGGGCGAGGGACACAGCATGCACAAGGGAACCGAGCAGCACGGATGGTCACCCGACGTCGACCAGACCGAGCAGCAGAGGAACGAGAGTGCGCATCGGTCCTTCCACCCGGAGCGCTATGCACCCGAGGCGGACGCCGGTAAGGAAGGCAGGGGTGGGGAGAAGGTGCCGCCGGCGAGCGACGTGCAGAGCGATACCAAGGGTGGAGAGCAGCGCGCCGCCGAGACCGAGGAAAAGGGTATGCGGGATCTGGGCCCCAAGGGTCGGTCGCGTCGGCCGAGTGGCACTCGGGACGACGAGGCGCAAACGGGTGTCGATCCGAAGGATTCCTGAGCGGCTCATGCCGGCGGTCCGCCGACGCCGGGCCGACGTTTTCGAAGGTCGTGAGCCTGACGCCGTCCTTCGCGTGGTGGGCGCATCGGGTGGCCAGCAGGCCGAGGAGACGTGGAGGCTGTCGCCCGGGCCCGCACTCTCGGCATGCGGGGCGGAGGGAGGTGCCGTCTGAGCGCAGGGACGCGGACGAGCCCGCGGGCGTTCCTTTGACGTGCTCGTCGGCAACCCGCCGTACGTCGCCGCCCCCGGCAACCGCATGCGCCGACGCAGCCGCAGCTACCCCTGGTGCCGACTCGCCGGCCGGGGAACGCCGCGATTCGGATCACGGCTGACATCTGTGACATCGACGGTCACTGATGACATCTACGGTCACTTGACTCCAGGCACGGGTGCGAGAATGAGGTCCGTGAGGGGCGGGGTGCTCGCCGCGACCGACGTGACTCGTGATGGCTCGTAGACTCGTGCTGACTCGGTGCTGACACGAAGCCAACGGAGAGGGACAACATGCAGGTCGGAGCGGCGCTGTGAGATTTCTGCACACCTCCGACTGGCACCTGGGGCGGTCCTTCCACCGTGTGAACATGCTCGGTGCCCAGCGCGCCTTCCTCGACCACCTCGTCGAGACGGTGCGGGCCCGGGAGGTCGAGGCGGTGCTGGTCGCGGGCGATGTCTACGACCGGGCCGTGCCGCCGCTCGCCGCCGTCGAGCTCTTCGACGAGGCGCTGCACCGGCTCGCGGACCTCGGCGTCCCCACGGTCATGATCTCCGGCAACCACGACTCCGCACGCCGCCTCGGCGTCGGCGCCGGACTGATGGAGCGGGCCGGCATCCATCTGCGGACCGACCCGGCGGGCTGCGGCACGCCCGTGGTCCTCACCGACGCGCACGGCCCGGTGGCGCTCTACGGACTGCCCTACCTCGAACCCGCCATGGTGCGCGACACCCTCGGCGCGCCGCGGGCCGACCACGCCGCGGTGCTCGGCGCGGCCATGGACCGGGTCCGGGCCGATCTGGCGGACCGCCCCGCCGGCACCCGCTCCGTGGTCCTCGCGCACGCCTTCGTCACCGGCGGCACGGTCAGCGACAGCGAGCGCGATATCACCGTCGGCGGGGTCGCCTCCGTGCCCGCAGCGGTCTTCGACGGCGTCGACTACGCCGCGCTCGGCCATCTGCACGGCTGCCAGACCCTCACCGAACGGGTCCGCTACTCCGGATCGCCGCTCGCCTACTCCTTCTCCGAGGCCGACCACCGCAAGTCGTCCTGGCTCGTCGACCTCGACGCGGACGGCGCCGTGCGCGCGGAGCGGGTGGACGCCCCGGTCCCACGCCCGCTGGCCCGCATCCGCGGACCGTTGGAGCAGCTGCTGGACGACCCGGCGCTGGCCCGGCACGAGGACTCCTGGGTGGAGGCCACGCTCACCGACTCCGTCCGCCCGCACGAGCCGATGGCCCGTCTCACCAAGCGCTTCGGGCACCTCGTCAGCCTCGTCTTCGACCCCGACGAGGGGCCCGCCCGCTCACTGGCGTCCTACGCGCAGCGGCTGCGCGGCCGCAGCGACCAGGAGATCGCCGAGGACTTCGTGGAGCACGTACGGTCCGGCCGCGCCGCCGACGAGCACGAGCGGGCCGAACTGCGCTCGGCGATCGACGAGGTGCGCGTCGACGACATGGCGGCCGAGGTGGCCCGATGAGGCTGCACCGGCTCACCGTCACCGCCTTCGGGCCGTTCGGCGGCACCCAGACCATCGACTTCGACCGCCTCACCCGCGACGGCCTGTTCCTGCTGCACGGGCCGACGGGCGCGGGCAAGACCTCGGTCCTGGACGCGGTGTGCTTCGCGCTGTACGGCTCGGTGCCCGGGGCGCGCCCCAGCGGCCAGGCGCTGCGCAGCGATCTGGCGGACCCGCCGACCCTCACCGAGGTCACCCTCGAACTGACCGTGGGCGAACGGCGGTTGGAGATCACCCGGCTGCCCGAGCAGCCCCGCCCCAAGAAGCGGGGCAGCGGCACGACGAAGGAGAAGGCGCAGAGCAGGCTGCGGGAGTTCGTGCCCGCCGGCACCGGGGCCGAGGGGCAGTGGAAGGCGCTGAGCCGCTCGCACCAGGAGATCGGCGAGGAGATCGGGCAGCTGCTCGGCATGAGCAAGGAGCAGTTCTGCCAGGTCGTGCTGCTGCCGCAGGGGGACTTCGCGCGCTTCCTGCGGGCCGACGCCGAGGCCCGGGCCCGGCTGCTGGGGCGGCTCTTCGACACCCGGCGCTTCGCCGCGCTGGAGGACCAGCTCAACGCCCGCCGCAAGAGCGCCGCCGACCAGGTCGCGGCCGGCGACGAGCGGCTGCTGGCGCTGGCGCACCGGATGGCGCAGGCGGCCGGGGAGAGCGCCGACCTCACCGAGCTGAGCGCGCTCGCCGACCTGGCCGTACTGCCGGTGCCGGCGCAGGGCCGGGCGCCGGCACCGACAGCGGCCGTCCCGGGGCAGACGGGTGCCGCCCGGCGCGGCGGGCGGAGCGGGCCGGCCGCCGCGACCCGTACCGCCGCGGCCGCGCAGGAGCCGGCCGCACCCGGCCCCGGGGACCCGGGATTCGCGGACGCGGTGCTGGTCAGGGCCGCCGTCGCCCGGGTGAGCGCACGGGAGCGGCTGGCCGTCGCCCAGGCCGCGGCAGGCGCCGCCGAGGCCGCGGAGCAGTCGGCGGCCGGGCGGCTGGTCCAGGCCCGCGAGCGCGACCGGCTCCAGCAGCGGTACGCCGATGCCCGGCGCCGGGCCGCCCGGCTCGACGCGTACGCCCACGAGCGCGGGCACACCCGCGACCGGCTGGCACGGGCCCGCGCGGCCGCCGAGGTCGCGCCTGCGCTCGCCCTGCGCGACGCCGCCTGGCGCGAGCTGGACGCGGCACAGCGCGCCGAGCGCGAGCGCCGGGCCCCGCTGCCGCCCGACCTCGCGGACGCCGGCTTCGACCAACTCACCGCGCTGGAAAGGGCGTCGAGGCAGGAGCTGGGGGCCCTCGCGGCGGCCCGGCGGGCCGAGCGGCGGGCCGAGGACATCGCCCGGGAGCGGGCCGCCCTCGACCGTGAGGCGCGCGCCGACGAGCAGACCCTGCTGGACGCCGGCGAGTGGCTCGCCGCATGGGACGGCGCCCGGCGCGCCCACCAGCAGCGCATCGAGACCGCGCAGGAGGCCGCGACCCGGGCCGAACAGCTCGGCGCCCGGATCGAACCGGCCGCCGAACGACTCGCCGCGGCCCGTCGACGCGACCGGCTCCGCGACGAAGCAGACGCCGCGGACAAGGAGCTGCTCGCCGCCAGGGAGCGGTCCGCGGCCGCCCATGAGCACTGGCTCGACCTCAAGGACCGGCGGCTGCGCGGAATCGCCGCCGAGCTCGCGGAGCAGCTGAGCCAGGGCCGGGCGTGCGCGGTGTGCGGCGCGACCGAGCACCCGCGACCGGCCCGGGCCGGCGCCGGCCATGTCGACCGGGCGGCCGAGGAGGCCGCGCTGGCGGCCCACCGCCGGGCCGAGGACGCCCGGCAGCGGGCGGAGGCGCACGGCCGGTCCGTCAACGAGACACTGGCCGCCGCGACCGCCGCGGCGGGCGACACCCCCACCGCCGAACTGGCCGCACACATCGAGGAGTTGCGTGCCGAGCACGCCCGCGACCATGCGCGCGGCGCCGACCTGCACGCCGCCCGCGAGGCGCTCGGACGCGCCGAGCGGGAGTACGAGCGGCGCCGGGACGAGCAGCAGCAGGCCGAGCGCCGAGCGGCCGCCCGTACCTCCCACCGTGAGGCGCTGGAGCGCGAGCGGGCCGCCCTCGACACGGAGCTGACCCGGGCGCGGGGCGAGTGCGCGAGCGTCACCGAGCGGGCCGGGCGGCTGGAGCGGCAGGTGGCGCTGCTCGCCGCCGCGGCGGAGGCGTCCAGCACGGCGCGCTCCTGCGCCGAGCGGCTCAAGGAGGCCGATGCCGGCGCGTCGGACGCCGCCTTCCAAGCCGGATTCGATACCCCGCAGGCCGCCGCCGAAGCGCTGCTGCGGGACGAGGAGTGGCGCGCGCTGCAGCAGCGGCTCGACGACTGGCAGCGCGAAGCGGCCGCCGTGGAGGCCGAGCTGGCGGACCCCGAGGCCCGCGCCGCCGCCGCGCTGCCCCCCGCCGACCCGGACGCCGCCCACGCCGCGCACCAGGCCGCCGCGGCGCGGCTGCGCACCGCCTCGACGGCCCTGGCAACGGCCAGGGAACGCTGCGCCGAACTCGACCGGCTCTCCGCCCGCGCCGAGGCCGACGCCCGCCGGCTGGCCCCGCTGCGCGCCGACCACGACCGCATCGCCCGGCTCGCGGCGCTCGCCTCGGGCACCTCCGCCGAGAACGAGCGCCGGATGCGCCTGGAGTCGTACGTCCTGGCCGCGCGGCTCGAACAGGTAGCGGCCGCCGCCAGCGCGCGGCTGCACCGGATGTCGGCCGGCCGTTACACCCTCGTCCACTCCGACGAACGAGCCGGCGGGGCGCGGCGCTCCGGCCTCGGCCTGCACGTCATCGATGCCTGGACCGGCCATGAGCGCGACACCGCCAGCCTCTCCGGCGGCGAGACCTTCTTCGCCTCGCTCGCCCTGGCCCTCGGTCTCGCCGACGTCGTCACCGACGAGGCCGGCGGCACCCGGCTGGACACCCTCTTCATCGACGAGGGCTTCGGCAGCCTGGACGAGCAGACCCTCGACGAGGTGCTGGACGTCCTGGACTCGCTGCGCGAACGCGACCGCAGTGTCGGCATCGTCAGCCATGTCGCGGACCTCAAGACGCGCATCCCGGCCCAGCTGGAGGTCGTCAAGGCCCGGTCGGGCTCCACGGTCCGGCACCGGATGCCCGGCTGAGCAGGCCCGTACCGGATCGCGGCGGGCCGCCCGCTACTGGCTGACCGGGCGGCGGGGGAGCGGTGAGGAGTAGACGACGCTGGTCGTCACCGAGCCGAGCGCCCCGATCCGGCCGGACACCTCCTCCAGGTGCCGCATGGAGCGGGCGGCGACCTTGAGGACGAAGCAGTCGTCGCCCGTGACGTGGTGCGCCTCCAGGATCTCGGGCGTGGTCTCCAGCAGATCGTGGAACGGCTTGTAATTGCCGTTCGGATACCGCAGCCGGACGAAGGCCAGGACCGGCAGCCCGATCCGCTCCGGGTCGATCACCGCCGCGTAACCCGAGATCACCCCGGCCTCCTCCAGGCGGCGGACCCGTTCGGTGACCGCGCTGGCGGACATGCTCACGGCGCGGGCCAGCTCGGCGTAGCCCGCGCGGCCGTTGTGCTGCAGGACGTCGAGGATGCGCCAGTCGGTGGCGTCAGGGGAATAACCGGTCATCCGGGTTGTCTAGCAGTGGATTCACCGGCAGATCAAGGGTTTTGCCGGTGATCATCGCTTCTCGGCCAGCGCGGCGCACCATAGGTTATCGGTCATGATCACACAGAAGCCGCAGCCCGCCAGTGCCGTACTCGCCACCCCGCCGGCCGCGCCCGCCGACGCCGCCGCGTACTTCGCCGCCCGCCTCGCCTTCCACACCGACGTCGCCGACGTCCATGCCGCGCTCGGGGCCGGCGCCGCCGATTTCGCCGTGGTCGACTCCCGCAGCACCGCGGCCTGGGACCAGGGGCACGTCCCCGGCGCGCTACATCTGCCCACCGCCCGGATCGCCGAGGACGCGGGTCAGCTGCTGGACCCGGCGGTCCCGGTCGTCGTGTACTGCTGGGGCCCCGGATGCGACGGCGCCACCCGCGCCGCGCTGGCGCTGGCCCGGCTCGGCTACCGCGTCAAGGAGATGCTCGGCGGCATCGAGTACTGGATCCGCGAGGGGTACGAGGTCGAGACCTGGCAGGGCACGGAACGCCGCCCGGCCGACCCGCTGACGGCACCGGTCGGGGCGGAGGACTGCGGCTGCTGAGCCCCGAGCACGGCTTCAGGCGTTGACAGCGGTCTGGGGGGCGTCGGCGGAGGCGTCGATCTCGTAGGCGCGCAGTCCCTCCCGCTCCCCGACGAACCGGAAGCCGGCCCGCTCCAGCACACGTTGCGAGGGGGTGTTCTCCGGCTCGGTCAGGGCCCACACCGTCCGTACCTCGGGCCGGGCGGCCGCCCAGCCGACCAGCAGCCGGGCCGCTCCGGTGGCCCATCCGGCGCCACGTGCGGACGGGGAGAGGTCGTAGCCGATCTCCACGAAGCCGGTGTCGTCCGGCGGCCGGCCACAACACCGTGCGGCGCCGGCCGGCCACCGGCCCCAGAAGCCCTGGTCAGAGCGCCGACAGCTCGCTCAGTAGATCGTCCAGGCCGAGCGAGCCCTGCGACAGCGCGGCCATGTGCCAGGCCTTGAGGTCGAAGTCCGCGCCGTGCCGGGCACGGGCCGCCTCCCGGCCCTGCAGCCAGACCCGCTCGCCGAGCTTGTAGCCGATGGCCTGACCGGCCATGCCCTGGTAGCGGATGATCTCGCTCTCGACGAAGTCGGCCGGGCGGCTGGAGTGGCGTGCGAAGAATTCGTGCGCCAGCTGCGGCGTCCAGCGCTCGCCCGGATGGAAGGGGGAGTCCGCCGGGATCTCCAGTTCCAGGTGCATGCCGATGTCGATGATGACGCGGACGGCGCGCATCATCTGGGCGTCCAGATAGCCCAGACGCCGCTCGGCGTTCGTCAGGAAGCCCAGCTCGTCCATGAGGCGCTCGGCGTACAGCGCCCAGCCCTCGGCGTTGGCGCTGACGATGCCCACCGTCGTCTGGTAGCGCGAGAGCCGCTCGGCGACGTGGACCCACTGCGCCAGCTGGAGGTGATGGCCCGGCACCCCTTCGTGGTACCAGGTCGAGACCAGGTCGTAGGCCGGGAAGCGGGTCTCACCCATCGTCGGCAGCCACGTACGGCCGGGGCGGGAGAAGTCCAGCGACGGCTGGGTGTAGTAGGGGGCGGCGGCACTGCCGGGCGGGGCGATCCGCGACTCCACCCGGCGCACCCGCTCGGCCAGTTCGAAGTGGGTGCCGTCCAGCGACTCGATGGCCTCGTCCATCAGCGACTGCAGCCACTGCCGGGTCTCCTCGACCCCCTCGATCGCCTCGCCGTGCTCATCGCACCAGGCCAGCGCCTCCCACGGCGTCTTCGCGCCGGGCAGCACCTTCTCCGCCTCGGCCTCCATCTCGGCCAGCAGCCGGTGGAATTCGGACCAGCCGTACGCGTACGCCTCGTCCGCGTCGAGGTCGGCGCCGTTGTAGTAGCGGGCCAGGCGGGCGTAGCGCTCGCGGCCCACCACGTCCGGTGCGCCCGCGATGGCCGGGGCGTAGCTGTCCCGGAACCAGTCGCGCAGCTCCACCAGGGCGCCGGTGGCCACCGCGGCGGCCTCGGTCAGCTCGGTCCGCAATGCGTCCGGTCCCGGGTCGGTGAACTCGGCGAACCAACTGCGGTCGGTGCCGATCCACTCGTCCAACTGGCCGATGACCGTGGTGACTTGGAGCGGGCCTGCGGGCAGGTCGCGCTTGCGGCCGGCGTCGAGCGCGGCGCGGTAGCCCTCCAGCGCGGCGGGCACGGCGCGCAGCCGTTGCGCGATCGCCGCCCAGTGCTCCTCGGTCTCGGTGGGGGTGAGCGTGAAGACCTCCCGCACGTGGTGCAGCGGCGAGCTGAGGTTGCTGACCGTGCGCAGGCCCTCGCCCGCCTCGTGCACCGCCAGCTCGGCGGTCAGCCGCTCGCGCAGCAGGCGTGCGCAGATCCGCTCGTCGGGGCTGTCCGCGCCCGGCCGGGCCTCGGCCTCGGTGAGCCTCTCCAGCGTCGTACGGGCGAGCTGGGCCACCGCTTCCTGGCCCGTCGGCGAGAAGTCGGGGAGCTTGCCGGAGCTCTCGGGGATCCCGAGGAAGGTGCCGGTGATCGGGTCCAGGTCGACGAGGGCGTCGACATAGGCGTCGGCGACCTGGCGGGGCAGCGGACCGCCCTCGGAAGTAGTGGTGTTGGACATGCTGGCCATCCTCGTACGGATCACCCCGCCCCGTCACCATCAATATGCCGGACGTGCCTGTCGCTTTACGGCGCCATTGCCAAACGGCCTACGGCGCCGTCGCCGTACGGCGCGGCCGGCCGGGCGCCGCCACGCCCGGCCGGCCGCTGGATCACGGCCCCGCCCGGCTCAGCGGCGGCCGCTGCCGTCCTGGACGCGGACACTCTCGTGGGACTCCCGCCGGGCCGGGACTCCCGCCGGACGGGCGGTGATCACCAGCGTGCCCTCCTCGATCTGGTAGTCCAGCGGCAGCCCGAGGCCGCGCATCGCCGCCACCATCCCCGTGTTGGACGCCTGGGTGATCGCGTAGACGCTCTCGCAGCCGGTCTCGGCCGCCATCGCCACCAGCCGCCGCAGCAGCTCGCCGCCCACCCCGCGCTGCTGCCAGTCGTCCTCGACCAGCAGCGCGACCTCGGTCTCGTCGCCGTCCCACAGCAGATGGCCGAGCGCCACCAGCCGGCCGGACGCGGTCTCGACGGCCAGGGTGCGGCCGAACCGCGGGCTCAGCAGATGCCCGAGGTAGCGGTCCGCGTCGCCGACCGGACCGTGGTAGCGCAGCGCGAGCGTCCGCGTCGAGCAGCGGTCGTGCATCTCGCGCGCCGCGACCAGATCGGAGGTGTCGGCACGGCGGACCGTTATCTCGTTGCCCTCCGGCAGGGTCAGCACATCGCGCCGCCGCGGCACCCGCTGGCCGAGCCTGGTGTCCAGCTCGACCAGCGCGCGGACCCGCGCGAACTCGGTGGGGGTGAACGGCAACTGCGGCCTTTCGATGGTGAGCGAACCCCCGGAGGGGTCGCGGAACTTCATCACGTGCTCCTCCAGAACGCCTTCCGCGGGCACCTGCTCGGCGAGGGGCTGACCGGTCAGCGAGCGCGCGGGGACCGAATGGATCGTGCAGCGCCCCAGCAACTGCCGGAGCGCCAGGGGAAGTTCGGCGGAGTCCAGGGCCGTACGGGTCGCCAGGCCCAGCATCCGGGTCGGCGCGTCGACGAGGTCGTGCGCATCGGCCCGCTCCAGCCAGCTGTGGGCGCCGCCCGCGCCGGCCACCGTACGGGTCAGCTCGCCGGGAGCCAGTGAGGCGGGCGCGCGCAGCAGGAACTCGTCGACCGTGCCCGCCGACAGCGGGTGGGTCTGCAGGCTGAGGATGTCCACCCGCCGCGCGGCCAGAGCCGTGCACAGCGCGGCCAGGCTGCCCGGCTCGTCACGGACCGTGGTCCGCATCCGCCACAGCGTCGTCTCCTCACCGGCGGCCCGGGAGGCCGGATCGGCGGGGGACGGCGCCGTGGCGCCGGTATCGGTCGGTGGCGAGGCGCTTTCGTGGCGTCGTGTCCACCAGATGTGGAAGCCGGCCGTGGCGACCAGGGCCACCGCCGCGGCGCACAGCAGCACCGGGCCCGACGGGCCGTGGGCGACGGTGTTGGCGACGGCGTCGGCCACCGCGACGGCCGTGAACAGGGCCGCCAGCTCGACGACGTCCCGGCGCCAGTGATGGCGGCGGGAGGAATTGGCAGAGGATGTTCCAGTCATGCACACAAGCCTTGCCGACCGGTGTTGCCTGATCGCCAACACCTTGTGTCCGACGAGTAAAAGACGCAATCGGCGCATTGGCCTCTACTGTCCTACCCGTCCCGGTTGGAGCACCTTGGTGAACAACACTTCGCTGCCCTCCTGACGCAGCCGCACCGTCAGCTCCCCGCTCCCCCCGTCGATGTCGATCTCGCCGAAGTTCTGCGGAGTCTCCGCAGGGGAGGTGTTGGCACGGTCCGGCGCCTTGATGAACGGCTGCGTGGGCCCGAAAGTTCCATCGAGTTTCAGCGCCTGGAACCCGCCCGCGTTCAGCGGTCCCGACACGAACTCCCAGAACGGCTCGAAGTCCTTGAACGCCGCCCGCTCCGGCGCGTAGTGCTGCGCCGACGTGTAGTGCACGTCCGTCGTCAGCCATACGGTCCCGGTGATCCGGTCGTGCTTGATGTGCCGCAGCAGCTCGGCCAACTGCAGCTCGCGCCCCAGGGGAGCGCCGGGATCGCCCTGCGCCACCGCCTCGAAGTCGGTCTTGCCGTCTGGGACGACCAGGCCCAGCGGCATGTCGGAGGCGATCACCTTCCACACCGCCTGCGAGCGGGACAGCTCCCGCTTGAGCCAGCGCAGCTGCTCGGCCCCCAGGATGCCCTGCGGGTCGTCGGTCTGCCGGCCCGGCGAGTTGGCGTTGCGGTAGCGGCGCATGTCGAGCACGAACACATCGAGCAGCGGCCCGTGGTGCACCACGCGGTAGACCCGGCCATCCCGGTCGGGCCGCAGCGTACGGATGGGGAAGTACTCGCCGAAGGCGCGCAGCGACCGCGCGGAGAGCACATCCGCGTCCTTCTCCGTGTAGCGGGCGTCGTCGAGCAGCTGCCCCGGGTACCAGTTGTTGTGCACCTCGTGGTCGTCCCACTGGGTGATCGTCGGCACCTGCGCGTTGAACCGGCGCAGATTGTCGTCCAGCAGGTTGTAGCGGAACGCGCCCCGGAACTCGGCGAGGGTCTCGGCGACCTTCGCCTTCTCCTCGGTGGTCACATTCCGCCAGATCCGGCCGTCCGGCAGGGTCACCTTCTCGGTGATCGGGTTGTCCGCGTAGATGTTGTCGCCGCTGCACAGGAAGAAGTCCGGATTCCGGCGCCGCATCTCCTCGTAGATGCGGTAGCCGCCACGGTCCGGATTGATGCCCCAGCCCTGGCCGGCGAGGTCCCCCGACCAGTGGAAGCGGACGTCCTCGCGGCGGTGCGCGGGCGCCGTGCGGAAGGTGCCGGAGACCGGTTCGCCGGTGCGCCGGGGGTCGTCCGGGTCGGCGAGCAGCACCCGGTAGTGGACCTGCTCGCCCGGTGGCAGGCCGTGCAGCGCGGTGACGCCGGTGAAGTCCGTGCCCGCTCCGATCACCGGGCCGCGCCAGGTCCTGGCGTTGCGGAACGACTCGGTCGCCGCGGTCTGCACCACCATCCGGGCCGGCCGGTTCGACCGTACCCAGACCAGCCCCGAGGACGTGGTCACATCCCCCACCTGCACACCCCAGTCGGCGCTCGGCCGCCCGCCGCGGGCCTGCGACGGCGCGGCACAGGAGAGCACGGGCAGTGCCAGCGCCGCGGAACCCGCCGCGGTGCCCTGCAGCAGCGACCGCCGTCCGAAGCCGCCGCCGGATCCCTGCGCCATCTCAAACCTCCATACCGTCACCGAGTTGCTGATGACCCGTTGGTATCGCTGCCGTGTGCCCCGCAGCGGAACGGGCGGTGAACAGCATGGTGTTCACCGCCCGTGCGGGCCCGGCCCATCGTCGCAACACCACCGGCCGATCGCCAGGACACCACCGGAACGTTTACGGCACCTGGACCCACGCAGCCACCCCTGTACCTCACGGGGCGCCCCAACCGTCCCCTGGGGCGGACGATCCGGGGGACGGCCCACTGGCATGGTGGCGCCCGTCGCACTCCGCCGTTTCCGCTGGACAACGCGGGGATGGCCCGGTGGGATGGACGGGTGCTGAAGGAAACCGAGACCGACGTCTTTGAGGAACACCGCCCCGTCCTGTTCGGGGTGGCCTACCGCATGCTCGGCCGGGTGGCCGACGCCGAGGACGTGGTCCAGGACGCCTGGCTGCGCTGGTCGGGCACGGACCGGGCGGCGGTGCGCGAGCCGCGCGCCTTCCTCGTACGGATCACCACCCGGCTGGCCATCGACCGGCTCCGGCAGGTCCAGTCGCGGCGCGAGTCGTATGTGGGCCCCTGGCTGCCGGAACCCCTGGCGACCGACTTCGGCGGCACCGCACCGGACAGCGTGGAACGCACGGTGTTCGCCGAGTCCGTCACCCTCGCCGTGCTCGTCACCATGGAGTCGCTCTCCCCGTTGGAGCGCGCGGTGTTCGTGCTGCGCGAGGCCTTCGGCTATCCGTACGCGGAGATCGCCGAGGCCCTGGACCGCAGTGAGGCCGCGGTGCGCCAGCTGGCGGGCCGGGCCCGGCGGCACGTGGAGGAGGGCAAGCCGCGCTTCGAGGTCGACCCGGTGCGCCAGCGCGATCTGACCGAGCGGTTCATGGCCGCGGCGGCCGGCGAGGACCTGGAGGGGCTGCTCAGCATGCTGGCGGCGGACGCCCGGTTGGTCGGGGACAGTGGAGGGAAGGCCAAGGCGCCGCTGCGGGTCATCGAGTCCGCGGACAAGGTCGCCCGCTTCCTCGCCGCGGTCGTCAGTTCCGCACCGGCGGGCCTGGAGTCCTCCTTCACCGAACTCAACGGCGGCATCGCGCTGTTGGTGCGCCGGGGTGACGTGCCGGACTCCGTCATCCAGCTCGGCATCCGGGACGGCCGGGTCCAGACGGTCTACATCGTGCGCAACCCGGACAAGCTCGGGGCGCTGACGGCGGGCTGAGCCGCCGCCCGCAGACCGGACCGCGGGCCGGACGGCACCGGCATGCCCCCGGCCGGGCCCGGTGGTCCGAGGAATCCGGTGCGCACGAGGTGACGGAGCGCCAGGTCGGGGCTCCCTCGGCGCCCGATGAAGCGGCCCTCCCGTCTACGACGCGTCGCACACCGGGCCCGTGGGTCGCGAAACGCGTGCGGGATTGGTCTTGACCAAGGGTGGGGGCGGTCATATCGTCGGGATACTGCAACAACCTTTAATAAAGAAGCGCTCATAAACGGGAGCGCGTGCGGGCCCGCTTCCCCGGGGGCGTCGTGCGCGGGCCCGGGTTCCATGGGGGCGCTGCCCTGCGAGGGCAATGGCCAGTGCGGAGGACAGGGTGGGGACCACGCAGCTCGAAACGGTGCCGGAGCCGAAGTATTGGCACCTCAAGACCGTGCTCAGCGAGGCGCTGGACTCGGAGTTCGCGGTCGGCGAGATTCTGCCCAACGAGCGTGAGCTGGCCGCGCGGTTCGGCGTCGCCCGGGCCACGCTGCGGCAGGCGCTCGAACAGCTGGAGCTGGAGGGCAGGCTGCAGCGCCGCCGCGGTGTGGGCACCACCGTCGCACCGCCGCGGGTCGGCGTCGCCGTCGACCCCGCCCGCCACACCTGGCCCGGCGCCCCGGGCGACGACTGGCAGCCGGTCGACGCCACGCAGAGCGACACCGTCCCGGCCGCCGTGGCCCGACTGCTGCGGACCGCTCCCGGAGAACAGGTGCACATCGTGCGCCGCACCCGGGTCACCAACGGCCAGCCCGTCGCCGCCGAGCTGCTGTACGTGCCGTCGGCCGCGGTTCCCGGCCACACCGAGGGGCCCGCGCGCAGCGCCCCGGCCCGCGCCCGCGCCGTGCTGCACGAGTTGCAGCAACTGGAGCTGGACGGCCAGGACCGCACGGTGGAGCTCGGCTCGGCCCGCGCGGAGGACGCCCGGCAGCTGGACCGGCTGCCCGGCGCCCCGGTTCTTGTCGTGACGACCCGCTATGTCTCCCAAGGACGGACGACCGCCGTCGCGGTGTCGACATACCGCGCGGACACCTGCCGGCTGACCTTCGGCGCGAGCGACGAGGTGTCGCTGCTGGCCGGCTGAGCCGCCGGCCCCGTGGTCACAAGGCGCCCGCGCCGGATGCTCGGATCCGGCGCGGGCCACCGCGTTTCGGGTCCCCGGAGGGCTCAACGGCGGGCGGTCGCCGTGCCCTCCACCGCGAAGAGCTCGCCCTCCACATGGTCGAGGGCCAGCCGCAGCGCGCCGGTGGCGACCGCCGCCTCGCCCAGCAGGGACAGCGCCACCTGCGGAGGGCGCAGACAGTAGCGCGCCAACTCCCCGCGCAGCGGCTCCAGTACACCGTCCAGGCCCGCCGCCCAGCCGCCGATCACGACCAGCTCCGGATCGAGCGCCAGCACCAGCGCCGCGACATCGTGCACCAGCCGCCGGATGAAGCGGTCCACGGCCTCCCGGGCCCCCGCGTCGCCGTCCCGCGCGGCCGCGAAGACCGCGGCGACCTGCGCCTCGTCCAGAGGGTGCAGCGGCTCACCAGTCGTCGACAGCAGCTTCTCCGGCGTCGCCTCGCGCCCCAGCAGGTGCAGTGCGCCGATCTCCCCGGCGGCCCCGCCGAACCCGCGGTGCAGCCGGCCGCCGATCAGCGCGCCGGCTCCCGGGCTGAGCCCGGCCAGGACGAACACGAGGTCGTCCGAGCCGGCCGCCGCGCCCTGCCAGTGCTCGGCGACCGCGGCGGCGTTGGCGTCGTTCTCGACCAGCACCGGGCAGCGGAACGACCGCCGCAGCCGCTCGCCCAGCGGCAGTCCCGTCCAGCCCGGCAGCGCGGTGCCCAGCCGTACGGTGCCGTCCGCCTCCACGATGCCGGGGGTGGCCACACCGACGGCCCGCAGCGAACCGCGCGCCACGCCCGTGCGGCGCAGCAGATCGGCCACCACGGCGCGGACCCGCTCCAGCCGCTCGTCGGCCGGTGCCGTCTCCAGGACCGGCCGCTGCGCGCTGTCCAGCACCCGCCCGCTCAGATCGGACAGCAGGGCCGACACGCGGTGCGGGCCGATCTCGACGCCCAGCAGGTGCCCGGCCTCGGTACGGAACCGGAACCGGCGGGCCGGGCGCCCCTGGCGGCGGGCCTCGCCCTCCTCGGCGGGCGCCTCGGCCACCAGCCCGGTCTCGATGAGCCCCTCGACCACGCCCTCGACCGTCGGCCGGGACAGACCCGTCACCTGAACGAGGTGGGTGAGCGTGGCGGAGTCCGCGGCGCGCAGCGCATGCAGCACCACCGCGGAGTTGATCCGTCGCAGCAGGGAGGGGTCCCCGCCGGTGAGCCGCCCCAACGTCCGTCTCCCTCGCTCTGTTCGTGTGTGGCGGATCGTAACCGGTCAGGGGGTGTGCGGCGAGCCCCGGACGGGGCACCCGCCGAGGTCAGCCGGGCGCGACGAACCCCGATTCGTACGCGGCGATGACCGCCTGTGTGCGGTCCCGGGCCCCCAGTTTCCCCAGCACCGCGCTGACGTGCGTCTTGACGGTCTCCGCGCCCACGACGAGTTCCCCGGCGATCTCCGCGTTCGACAGGCCCCGGGACATCAGCCGCAGCACCTGCCGCTCCCGTTCGGTGAGCGCGGCCCGCTCGAAGTCCGCCCGGGCCCGTGCGTTGCTGCGGCCGGCCGCCATGGTGCGCAGCGACGCCGGCAGCAGCAGCGAGCCGCCCTCGGCGACGAGCCGCACCGCATGCACGATCTCGGCGGGCCGGGCGCGCTTGAGCAGGAAGCCGTCCGCGCCGGCGCGCAGGGCCTCGTAGACGTAGTCGTCGTCCTCGAACGTGGTGACGACGAGGATCCGGGGCGGCTCGGCCACAGACCGGAGCACCGCACGGGTCGCCGCGATGCCGTCCAGCAGCGGCATCCGCACGTCCATGGCGATCACGTCCGGCCGCAGCTGACGCACCATCGGGACCACGGAGGCGCCGTCGGCCGCCTCGCCGGCCACCTCGATATCGGGCTGGGCCTCCAGGATGGCCCGCAGACCGGCCCGGACCAGCGGTTCGTCATCGACGAGGAGTACGGATATCGGCACGGGATCACCCTAGGGTCTGTCCTCATCAGAGTCTGTCCTCATCGGCGCAGCGGCAGGCGGACGCGGACCCGCCACTCGTCGCCTTCCGGCCCGGTTTCGGCCTCGCCGTCGAGGAGCGCGGCCCGTTCGCGGATACCGCGCAGACCGCGGCCGCCGCCGCCGGGCTCCGGCGCGGCGGGCAGGGCGTTGCGTATCTCCAGCTCCAGCGCGTCGGCGTCGGCCGCTATCGCACCGACACCGGCACCGGGCCCGCGTGCCGCAGCACATTGGTCAGCGCCTCCTGCACCATGCGGTAGCCCTCCCGTGACACCGGTCCGGGCAGGGCCTCCAGCGGGCCGGTCACCTCGGCGCGGACCGCCGCCCCCGCCGCCCGCGCCGACTCCAGCAGGCGGTCGGCGTCGGTGAGCGCCGGCCGGTCGGCGGGTCTGGGGGCGTCCTCGCGCAGCAGCCGCAGCGCCCGCTCCAGGTCGGCGAGTGCCTGGCGGCCGGTGTCCTCGATGGCGGCCAGCGCCCGGTCGGTGAACTCGGGCGAGCCGGTGGCGCGGGCCGCGCCCGCCTGTATCACGGTGACGGTCAGCGCGTGACCGACCGAATCGTGCAACTCCTGGGCCAGTCGGTTGTGTTCCAGGATGCGTTCCGTACGGGCTTCGAGCGCGGCGAGCCGCTCGGCCGCCGAGGGGCCCAGCAGCAGCCGTGCGGCACCGGCCATCAGCGCGCCCGCCCCGACCGCCACGGCCAGCAGCGCCACGAGGGGGAGCGGCGCGAGCAGGCCGTACCACCAGTGGGGCGTGTCGATCGCGGGCCAGCCGCTGACGTGGGTGGCGCGTCCCGTGGCGGCCCGGATCAACACCACGGTCAGTGCGGGCAATTGGAGGGACAGGGCCGTCATCGCCACACCGGCTTCGAGCCGGAGCAGCAGCCATACGGCCGTACGGCCGCGGTCGCGCCAGGTGGCCGACGGTGCGGTGGCGATCCGGGCGGAGCCGCGCTCGGCGGCGCCGAACCGGCCGGGCATCAGCAGCAGCTTGGCCTGCAGGCCCTCGATGCGCCGGACCGCGGGCACCAGCGCGGCCAGCAGCAGGAACGGCACGGGCATGGTCGCGAACACCAGCCACGGCCCGCCATGGCCCGGACGGAACGTCCCGCCGCGCAGAAACCCCGTCAGGACCCCCGCCACCGAGCCGGTCAGCAGATGCAGCCAACGGCTGTAGGTGACGGGCCGGAGGAGTGGCTTGAGCACGGCGTGGTGCACAGCCGAGAGGGAGAAGGACACCCCGTCATCGTGCCAGCGGCCACTGACATCCGGCCTCCCCCGGGCGGGGGAGGCGCTCCCCGGCTGCGGGGGAGGTCAGGGGCCCAGGCGGGCGCCAGCCTTGAGGCATGACCGCAATCGAAGTGCAGCAGCTGACGAAGGTCTACGGCGCCGTGCGGGCCGTCGACGACCTCACCTTCCGGGTGGAGCCGGGCCGGGTCACCGGCTTCCTCGGCCCCAACGGGGCCGGCAAGTCGACCACGATGAGGATGGTCGTCGGGCTGGACCACCCCACCTCGGGGACCGCCACTGTGGGCGGCCGGGCGTTCCGGGAGCTGGCGGACCCGCTGCGGCACGTGGGGGCGATGCTCGACGCCGGCGCCGCCCATGGGGGTCGCCGCGCCCGTGACCACCTGCTCGCCCTCGCCCACAGCAACCGCATCCCCGCGCGGCGGGTGGCGCAGGTACTGGGCGAGACCGGACTGTCGGCCGCGGCGCGCAGGCGGGTGCGGACCTTCTCCCTGGGGATGCGGCAGCGGCTCGGCATCGCGGCCGCGCTGCTCGGCGACCCCGCCGTGCTGATGCTGGACGAGCCCGCCAACGGACTCGACACGGAGGGGATCGTCTGGATCCGCAAGCTCCTCAAGCGCCTGGCCGCCGACGGCCGTACGGTGCTGGTCTCCAGCCATCTGATGACCGAGACCGCGCTCACCGCCGACCACCTGATCGTGCTGGGACGCGGCCGGCTGCTCGCCGACACCGCCCTGGACGACTTCCTGCGTGAGCACGCCGGACGGCGGGTGCGGGTGCGGACGACCGACGGCGCCCGGCTCCGTGCCGAACTGGCCCGGGTCGGCTGGGAGGCGGCGCCGGACGGCTCGGGCGGCTGGCTCGTCGAGGGCGCCGACCACTCCGACATCGGCGCGCTGGCCGCCCGGCACGGCATCCCGGTCCTCGAACTCGCCGACGAGCCCGCCTCGTTGGAGGACGCCTACCTGCGGCTGACCGCCGAAGCCACCGAATTCGTCTCCGCCGCCCCGCGGACTCAGGAGGTCTGACGCCATGCCGTTCACCGCCGTCCTCCGCTCCGAGTGGACGAAGCTCCGCTCGCTGCGCTCCCTGTCGTACAGCCTCGCCGTGCTCCTGGTGGTGACCGTCGCGATCGGCTTCGTCGTCTGCTCCGGCTACGACGGCCGGGACGCGCACTTCGACCCGGTGTTCAACGCCTACTTCGGGCTGAACATCGGGCAGTTCGGAGCCATCGTGTGCGGAGTGCTCACGGTCGCGGGGGAGTGGTCCAGCGGCTCCATCCGGGTCTCGCTGGCCGCGGTCCCGCGACGCGGGCTGCTTTACGCGGGCAAGCTCGTCACCGTGGGCTCACTCGCGCTCGCGGTCGGGCTGGTCGCCGGGTTCGCGTCGGTCGCCGGGGGACAGGCACTCCTCGGCGACGCGGGAGTGGCCCTCGGTTCGCCCGGCGTGCTGCGGTCGGCCGTCGGCTGCGGGATCTACTTCGGGCTGCTGGCGGTGTTCTCCGCCGGGATCGGGGCGCTGCTGCGCAGTCCCGTCGGCGCCCTGAGCCTCCTCGTCCCGCTCTTCCTCTCCCTCGGCCCGATGCTCGGCTCACTGAAGGCGACCAGAGAGGTGGGCCAGTTCCTGCCCGACCGGGCGGGGCAGCAGATCCTGCACCTGGTGCCCGAAGGGGCGCTCGGCCCGTGGCCCGGCATCGCGGTGCTGGCCGGCTGGGCGGCGCTCGCGGCGGCGGCCGGACTGTGGTCGCTGCTGCGCCGGGACGTCTGAGCGCCTAGGTCGTGTCCGAGGGAACGTCAATTGTCAGACCCGGCGGGTTTACTGACGACATGACGCTTGACGAGCAGCTGACCACGATCGATGCGTTGCGCCTGCGGGCGTTCCCGGCGCAGCGGATCCGCTCCGGCCTGGTCGAGAGCGGTCCGGGCTTCCACATAGCCGATCTGCGGGTCAGCGAGGATTTCTGGGATGCGGACCTGACCGAGGTGGCGGAGGCCGAGGAGGAGTTCGAGGCCGAGCTGACGGCGCTGGTGCAGGCGCTGTCGTTACGGTGGGGCGAGCCGGAAACCCTCGATCTCACCCCTCATTTGGAGCGGACGGCGAGTGGGCTCCCGGTCCCGCCGCCGCTGGACACGCTGTGCGGATACGTTCCCCTGATGCACGGCTGGCGGGTACGCGGCCGCTGGATCGGTGTGGGGGTGGGACAGGGAGACCGCGAGCTGCCGTTCCAGCTGCTGGTCGCGGTGGGGGAGGAGGCAGTGGGCGGCGGACGCTAGCGCGCGGCCGGGGACTCGTCGCCTGCCGGGTCGTCCGGTGCGAAGGCCGCCGCTCGCAGACGGCCGTACTCCTCCGCCATCGTCTGCAGCGTCCAGTGGGCGTTCAGACCGCTGGGGTTGGGCAGCGCCCAGATGCGGGTGCCGCCCAGGGTGCGCTCCTGCGGCCCGATTACGGCGTGCTTGTCGTCGAAGGCGACGCGGTACGCCGTGACACCGGCGACGGCGAGCCAGCGCGGCCGCAGCCGGGCGACCTTCTCGGCCAGCAGCCGGCCGCCCTCGCGGTACTCCGCCGCGGTCAGCTCGTCGGCCTTGGCGGTCGCCCGGGCCACGACATTGGTGATGCCGAGGCCGTGCGCGAGCAGCTCGTCCTGCTCGGCGGGCTCGAACCGGCGGGGCGTGAAGCCGGAGGCGTGCAGCACCGGCCAGAAGCGGTTGCCGGGCCGGGCGAAATGGTGGCCGGTCGCCGCCGTCATCAGACCGGGGTTGATCCCGCAGAAGAGCACGCGCAGGCCGCTCGCGGCCACGTCCGGGACGAGGCGGTCGCGAGCGGCTGCCAGCTCTTCGGGGGTGAAGCGCACGGCGGTTCGCGTCAGAGGATCGCGCCCGGCGTGTACGCCGCGGCTTCCGGGTGCTGCTTGGCGATCTCCTCGATCCGGGCGACGACGGACGCCACCTGGTCGGCCGCCGCACCCGTGAAGGAGAGCTTGTCCGCCATCAGCGCGTCCAGCTGCGCCTTGTCCAGCGGGATCCGGGCGTCCGCGGCCAGCTTGTCCAGCAGCTCGTTGCGCTCGGCGCCCTGCTCGCGCATGGCCAGCGCCGAGGCGACCGCGTTCTCCTTGATCGCCTCGTGTGCCTCCTCGCGGCCCACACCGGCGCGCACGGCACCCATCAGCACCTTCGTCGTGGCGAGGAAGGGCAGATAGCGGTCCAGCTCGCGGGCGACGACGGCGGGGAAGGCGCCGAACTCGTCCAGGACGGTCAGGAAGGTCTCCAGCAGGCCGTCCAGCGCGAAGAAGGAGTCCGGCAGTGCGACGCGGCGCACCACGGAGCAGGAGACATCGCCCTCGTTCCACTGGTCGCCGGAGAGTTCACCGGCCATCGAGGCGTAGCCGCGCAGGATCACCATCAGGCCGTTGACGCGCTCGCAGGAGCGGGTGTTCATCTTGTGCGGCATCGCCGAGGAACCGACCTGGCCGGGCTTGAAGCCCTCGGTCACCAGCTCGTGGCCGGCCATCAGCCGGATGGTCTTGGCGATCGACGACGGGGCGGCGGCCAGCTGCACCAGCGCGGTGACCACGTCGTAGTCCAGGGAGCGCGGGTAGACCTGGCCGACGGAGGTGAAGGCCCGGCCGAAGTCGAGGTGCGCGGCGATCCGCTGCTCCAGTTCGGCGAGTTTGGCGCTGTCGCCGCCCAGCAGGTCGAGCATGTCCTGGGCGGTGCCGACGGGGCCCTTGATACCGCGCAGCGGGTAGCGGGCGAGCAGGTCCTCCAGCCGGGCGTAGGCCACCAGCAGCTCGTCCGCCGCGGTCGCGAAGCGCTTGCCCAGCGTCGTGGCCTGCGCGGCGACGTTGTGCGAGCGGCCCGCCATCACCAGCTCGGCGTGCTGGGCCGCCAGAGAGCCCAGGCGCGCCAGCACGGCGACCGTACGGTCCCGCATGAGCTCCAGCGACAGCCGCACCTGCAGCTGCTCGACGTTCTCCGTCAGATCGCGGGAGGTCATGCCCTTGTGGACCTGCTCATGGCCGGCGAGGGCGTTGAACTCCTCGATGCGGGCCTTGACGTCGTGCCGGGTGACCTTCTCGCGCTCGGCGATCGAGGCCAGGTCGACGGTCTCCAGGACCCGCTCGTAGTCGGCCAGCGCCTGCTCGGGGACCTCCACCCCCAGGTCCTTCTGCGCACGCAGCACGGCAAGCCACAGCTTCCGCTCCAGCTTGACCTTGTACTCGGGGGACCACAGCACGGCCAGCTCCGTGGAGGCATAGCGGCCGGCCAGGACATTGGGGATGCGAGGCTTCGCAGACACAGCAGTCACGTGGTGAGAGTCTACTGGCGGTTCGCGCAGGCCAGCGCCCCGGTCCCGGCTGTGTTTTCCTCCAAGGGGCGAGCCGGGGGCGCACCCGCTGCGCGGCCGCACGACCGGGTACGGTCACGGCCGGCATCCGGACGGCTCCCGGACAGGCGCCCGGGCGGGGCTCCGGTTTACGCCCCCACCCCTCGCCACTCCGCCACCGGGCCGGGGTTCGCGTGGTCCCCGGGGGTGACCCAGAAGGCCTGGCCCAGTTCGGCGTCGAAATGGGCGCCGGTCCGGCCGTCCCCCGAGGACCGGCCGGTCAGCCGACGGCCTATCCAGGGGCCCAGATGTTCCCGCGCGAACCGGAGATCCGCCGTACGCCGTGCGCGCCAGCCCGGCGGTGCGGCGGCCGGCAGCGGAGTGTCCCAGTCCGCTGCGGGCGGCAGGCCGAGTGCCTGCCAGACGGCCTCCGCCACCCGGCGGTGCCCCTCGGCGTTCAGATGCAGCCGGTCGTCCGCCCACAGCCGCGGATCGGCCAGCGCCCGCGACCCGTACAGGTCCACGACCACCGCGCCGTGCCGCGCGGCCACCTCGTCGATCCCTGCGAACAGCTGCTCCATCCGCGGCCGGAAGCGCTCCAGCACCGGGCCCCGCCGGCCCGGGCTGCGCATCAGCACCAGCTGTCCGCCACCCCTGGCCAGTAGCCCGGCCGCGTTCTCCAGCGTGGCGCACACCTCCGCCACATCGCAGCGCGGCCGCAGCACGTCGTTGAGGCCGCCCACCAGGGTCACCAGGTCCGCGCCCATCGAGGCGGCCGGCCCGCACTGCTCGTCGGCGATCTGCCCGATGAGTTTGCCGCGCACCGCGAGGTTGGCGTAGCGGAAGTCGGGGGTGCGGGCCGCCAGCCGGGCGGCGAGCAGATCGGCCCAGCCGCGGTACGAGCCGTCCGGCAGGCCGTCCGACATCCCCTCGGTGAAGCTGTCGCCGACCGCGACGAAACTGGTGTAACGGGCATTCGTCTCCATGGCGGAGAGATCCTACCGTCCGCCATACCGGTCGGTACGGCCAGCTCCCCCGGCCGTACCGGGCCCGCCGCGGTGTACGGTCTGAGGTGCTCCGAACAGCCAGGAAAGGGACAGGTGGGCGCGCGATGACTCCCCGCCGGGGCGACGGCCCCGACGCGCTGACGTTCACCGAGCGGGCCCGCCGGCAGCAGCTCATCGAGGCCACCATCGACCTGGTCGCCACCCGCGGCTACCCCGCGACCTCGCTGTCGGCCATCGCCGAGCGGGCCGGGCTGTCCAAGGCCGCGGTGCTCTACCACTTCTCCTCCAAGGACAACCTGACCCGGGCGGCGCTGGAGCAGGTGATGGGGCAGTTCAGCGCCTATGTCACCGAGCGACTGGCGCAGGCGTCCGGCCCCCGCGAAGCGGTCATCGCCTATGTGCGGGCGATGGTCGGCTATCAGCAGGCCAACCGCCGCCATGTCCGCGTGATCACCGAGATGCTGCTCGACGACGAGGGGGGCACCCGGCTCAAGACACCGGGCTCGCATGACACCCACGACCGCTGGCAGACCCTCGCCGCCCTGCTGACGGAGGGTCAGCAGGCGGGTGTGCTGCGGGAGTTCCACGCCCCGACGATCGCGCTGGCGATCGGTGGGGCGATCGACGGGGTGATCGCCCACTGGCTGGCCCACCCGGAGCTCGACCTCGACGCCGCGGCGACGGAGCTGGTGGAGTTCACGCTCCGCGCGATCGAGCCGCAGGACTGATCCGCCGGGCGAAGGCGGGCGCACGCTCGGGGCGGATGCCGACTCCGCCCAGATAGCCGGTCACGGTCCGCAGTGGCGGCACCCACCGCAGCAGCCGCATCGGCACCGGCAGGCGGTCGCCGTCGAGCGTGCCGGCCAGCGCGGAGCGGATCATGGCGTGCTCGGCCCGCTGGGACCTCTGCACCACCGCCGTCGGCAGCTCCCGCCGCCGCTGCACCCGGGCCGCCTCCGCCACCCCGACCCGGCCCCGGCGCAGCGGTTCGGCCAGGATCCGGGCCGCGGCGACCGCGTCCTGCAGTGCCAGATTGACCCCCACGCCACCGACCGGCGACATGGTGTGCGCGGCGTCCCCGATGCACAGCAGCCCCGGCCGGTGCCAGCGCCGCAGCCGGCCGAACGTCACCTCCAGCAGCTTGACGTCGTCCCAGGAGCGGATCGCGCCGGTCACCTCGTCGTCCCAGTCGAACAGCGCGCCCAGCCGGTCCCGCAGCCACTGGATGTCGTGGGCGCGCAGCTCGGCGTCCCGGCCCTTCCCGATCAGGTAGGAGGTCTGGTAGTACGTGCCGCGGTCCATGGTGACGGCCGCCTGGCCGCCGCCGAAACGGGCGAAGACCCGGCCGTCCTTCTGGCCGTCGGCGGGGGCGTCCACGCGCACCTGCCAGACGTCCATCGGCACCTCGAACAGCTGCTGTCGCAGCCCGGCCGCCCGCCGCACCACCGAGTCCCGCCCGTCGCAGGCGACGGTCAGATCCGCGGCCAGCTCGCCGGGCGCCCCGTGCTCGTCGGTGAACCGCACCCCGGTCACCCGGCCTCCGTCGGTGCGCAGCCCGGTGACCTCGGTGCGCATCCGCAGGGTGAACCCCGGCTCCTCGGCGCCCGCGCCCGCGAGCAGATCGAGGAAGTCCCACTGCGGCACCATGGCGATGTACTTGTGCCGGCCCGGTATGCGCCGCAGATCGCCCATCACGACCGTCGTGCCGCCGATCCGCGCCCGCATCTCCGCCAGCTTGGCGAACGGCAGCCGCGCGAACGCCTCCCCGAGGCCGAGCTCGTCCAGTAGCCGCAGGGTCGACGGGTGGATGGTGTCCCCGCGGAAGTCGCGCAGGAAGTCCCCGTGCTTCTCCAGGACGGTCACCTCGACGCCGGCCCTGGCCAGCAGCAGTCCCAGCATCATTCCGGCGGGTCCCCCGCCCACGATGCAGCAGGTGGTGCGGTCCATGTGCATGCCCCCTCAACGCGCCTGTAACCGATCGGTCAGCAATCTAACCGATCGGTCAGGCGCGTCGGAATCCGCCCCCGGCTCTCCCTGTCCCGTCAGCCGGCGGGCCGCTGCAGCACCAACTCCCTGAGCACGTCCTCCATCGTCACCAGCCCGGCCAGCCGTCCGTCGTCGCCGATCACCGCGGCCAGATGCGTACGCGATCCGCGCATCGCCGTCAGCACGTCGTCCAGCGGCGTCGCGGCCTTGACCCGGGCGATCGGGCGCAGCGCGGCAACCGGGAACGGCAGTCGGCGCGGGGAGGCGTCCAGGGCGTCCTTGACGTGCAGATAGCCCAGGATGCGACCGTTGTCGTCGAGGACCGGGAAGCGCGAGAAGCCGGAGTCGGCGGCCAGCTGCTCCAGCTCCTCGGGGGTGGTTCCGATCCGCGCGGAGACGACTCTTTCGGCGGGCAGGACCACGTCCCTGACCGGGCGGCGGCCCAGCTCCAGGGCGTCCCGCAGCCGCTCCCGGGCCCGCTCGTCGAGCAGCCCGGCCTGCTGGGAGTCCTCGACCATCTTCGCCAGCTGGTCGTCCGAGAAGGTCGCGGTCACCTCGTCCCTGGTCTCCACCCGCAGCAGCTTGAGCAGCCCGTTGGCGAGCGCGTTGATGCCGAAGATCACCGGTCGCAGCGCCCGGGTCAGCGCGATCAGCGGCGGCCCCAGGACGAGCGCGGTGCGCACCGGTTCGGCCAGCGCGACGTTCTTCGGCACCATCTCGCCGAAGAGCATGTGCAGGTACGTGGCCAGCGACAACGCGATCACGAACGAGATCGGGTGGATCAGCGTGTGCGAGATCCCCACGGCGCGGAAGACCGGTTCGAGGAGGTGCGCGATGGCGGGCTCGGCGACCGCGCCCAGGACCAGCGTGCACAGTGTGATGCCCAGCTGGGCGGCCGCCAGCAGGGCCGAGACGTGCTGCAGCCCCCACAGCACGCTGGTCGCCCGGCGGTCACCGCGCGCGGCGTACGGCTCGATCTGGCTGCGGCGCACCGAGATCATGGCGAACTCGGCACCCACGAAGAAGGCGTTGACGACCAGCGTCAGCAGACCCACGAAGAGCTGGAGCGCGGTCATCGGCCGGCCCCCGTCTCCCGCTCGGCGCTGCTGCCGGGCGGCGGGGCGTGCAGCAGCACCCGCGCCGCGCGATGGCCGGAGGCGTCCAGTACGTCCATCGACCAGCCGGCCACCTCGAGGCGGTCGCCGGTGACCGGTATCCGGCCCAGCTCGGTGGCGATCAGTCCGGCGAGGGTCTCGTAGGGGCCCTCCGGCAGCCGCAGACCGATCCGCTCCAGCTGGTCGGTGCGTGCCGCGCCGTCGGCCTGATAGACCTCGCGGCCCTCGGCGTCGGTGCCGGCCGGCGCGAGGTCGGGGGTCTCCATCGGGTCGTGTTCGTCGCGGACCTCGCCGACCACTTCCTCGACGATGTCCTCCAGCGTCGCGACACCGGCCGTACCGCCGTACTCGTCGATGACCACGGCCATCGTGCGCCTGCCGGACAGCCGGTCCAGCAGCCGGTCCACGGTGAGCGTCGCGGGGACCAGCAGCGGCTCGCGCAGCAGCTCGGACACCGGATGGCGGGGGCGGCGCTCGGCCGGGATGGTCAGCACGTCCTTGATGTGCGCCACCCCGACGACGCTGTCCAGGCTGCCGCGGTAGACGGGGAACCTCGACAGCCCCGTCGCCCGGGTGGCGTTGGCGACGTCCTCCGCGGTGGACTGCACGTCCAGCGCCACCACCTGCACCCGCGGCGTCATGACGTTCTCCGCGGTCAGATCGGCGAGATTGAGGGTGCGGACGAACAGCTCGGCGGTGTCGGCCTCCAAGGCGCCCTCCCTCGCGGAGTGCTGGGCCAGCGCCACCAGTTCCTGCGGGCCCCGCGCCGAGGCGAGTTCCTCGGCGGGTTCCAGTCCCATCCGGCGGACCGCGTGGTTCGCGGTGTTGTTGAGATGCCTGATGAACGGCTTGAACGTGGCGCTGAAGCCGCGCTGGGCCGTGGCGACCTTCTTGGCGATGGCCAGCGGACTGGAGATGGCCCAGTTCTTGGGGACCAGCTCACCGACGACCATCAGGACGACCGTGGAGATCGCCGTACCGAGCACCAGGGCCAGCGACTGTGCGGCCGCGCTCGGCAGCCCCATCGCGTCCAGCGGCCCCGCCAGCAGGGTGGCGATCGCCGGTTTGGACAGCATGCCGATGACCAGGCCGGTGACCGTGATGCCGAGCTGGGCGCCGGAGAGCTGGAAGGTCAGACCGCGGACCGCTTTCAGCGCGCTGTCCGCGCCCCGCTCGCCGCGCTCGGCGGCGCGTTCGAGGTCGCTGCGCTCCACGGTCGTCAGCGAGAACTCGGCCGCGACGAAGACACCACAGGCCAGGGTCAGCAGGAGCGCCACGCCCAGCAGGAGCAGGTCGGTCATCGAGTCACCTCCGTCCCATGATCGAACACGATCGGGAGGTTTGCGCAATGTCGCCGGGTCGCTCGACAACTGGGAGGCTCGCCCATGGTTGGACGCTCACACACCTTTCACCGGAGTAGCGGAACCACCATGGTAAAGGCTTGGCAAAGCTGGGAGTGTCGGGGGCCCGCCCCTCAGGCCAGCGGCTTGGTCCATCGCCGCCAGTGATCCTCGCGCCGGTACCCCGCCGCGGCCCAGGCGTGGTGGGCCGGCTCGTTCGCCTCCAGCACCATGGCGTCACCGCGCCGCCCGCCCAATGCCACAAAGCGCTCTTCGGCGGCTTCCAGGAGGGCCTTCGAGACGCCCTGCCGGCGCCGGGACGGGTGGACGGCGAGCCGGTACAGCGACGCCCGCCAGCCGTCCCAGCCGGCGATCACCGTTCCGACGAGGACCCCGTCCGCCTCGGCCAGGAGCAGCGCACCGGGGTCCCGTTCGACCAGGCGCGTCACCCCGGCGACGTCGTCGCTGATGCTGGTCCCCTCGGCGGCGGTCTCCCAGAAGTCGAGCACGGCCCCGGCGTCCGCGGGAACGGCCGAGCGGATATCTATGTCGATCATGGTGTCGAGCCAAGCACCAGCCGGCCCCGGTCCGCCAGTCGTTTCCCGGGTTCCCCGCGCCGATACGACGCTGCCCCCAGGCCCGGAGCGGGACCTGGAGGCGAGGGCGGGTGCCGCACCACTGTGGCGCGACGAGGCGACAAGGCCGTGCGGGCACCGATCGTCCCCGGGAGCACGGGACCGCGAGGCCGCCGGGATCCCGGTACGGGCCCGGTGCGGGCCCAGTGCGGTGTGTGACGGGAGCCGCCCCGTCAGATGGCGCCCCCGGTACGCGGTGCCGGCTCACTGTTGTCGAGGAGGGTCAGGTCGATGCGGCAGAGGTGGGCCCGGTCGATCGTCTCGCCGATCACACCGCCGGTCACGATGTGGCCGAGGAGGCCGGTGCTGCCGTTCTGCTGCTCGGGCACCTGGCAGGTGCGGTTGGGCTCCGCGTAGTGGCTCGAGCGGTTCGAGGTGGTCGGGCTCGGCTTGGCGGCCCAAGCGCTGCCCATGGACACACAGCCGGCCGCCATGACGGCCGTGAGCACCGTGGCGACATGTCTCTTCGTCAGCATCATTTCTACCTTCCCCGGTTGGGACAGCAAAGCCGCGCGGTTCCGCACCGCCGCCGGAAGGTCTTCCACTGCGCTGCCCGGGGAGACCGCATCGCTCCCGGAATCCGCCCTTTCGGCGCACGGTGCGGCGACCGGCCGGCGAACCCCACCGGCTACCGCCGCGGCGCCAGCCGCGGTTCTGCGGGCCGTTGCCGCCGATCAGCAGCGGCGGCCCCGGGCTACCGGTCCGGACCGGGCCCGGGCTGATCGTGGCCCGGCTGCGGGCGGATGCGCTGGACGACGTACCCGGCGGCGGCGACGGCCAGGAGCAGCGCGACCGTGCCGAGGGTGAAGGTCTCGAAGGCGAAGCGGGAGACGCCCCAGGTCGCCCGGAAGTCGTACGGAATGCCGACGAACGCCTCCAGGGTGCCGGGAAACAGCGCCACCCATGCGCCGAGCAGGATCCACGCGTAGACGAGCAGGTTCGCGAGGGCGAAGCCCGGGGTGCCGAAGGGGACCCGGTAGGGGCGGGGCACCTCGCGGTGGCGCAGCCGCAGCGCCAGCAGCGCGGGGATCACGGCGATATAGGAGAGCAGCAGTGTGGTGATCGCGACGGTCAGCACCACCCCGAAGATCGCCGAGGCGTCCCCGCTCGCCAGGTTCATCGCGGCGGCCATGAACATGGTGGCGGTGACGCCCGACAGCAGATTCATCCGGACCGGAGTGCCCAGCCGGGGATGGAAGACACCCAGGCCCCTGCTGAAGAACCCGCCGTCGGCGGCGGCCATCGCCTGCATCCGGTCCGCGACGATCATCCAGGCGCTGCCCTGCGTCACCAGCGCCACCGCGAACAGCACGGCGACGAAGGTCAGCAGCGGCCCGCGCCAGCTCCCGTAGATCCCGAAGACCAGCCGCGCGGCGTCCATGAACCCACCGACGCCGGTGACCTGCCCGGCCGGGGCGACACAGACGATGGCCAGGACCGGCAGCAGATAGCAGCAGGTGGCGATGGCCCCGGACAGCGCGATCGCGACCGGCACATCGCGCTGCGGATCGAGCATCTCGTCCCCCGCCGCATTGGGCGCCTCGAACCCCACGAACGCGAACAGCAGGACGGGCACCAGTGCCAGGAACCCGGCACCGCTGGGGGAGAAGGCGGCGCTCTCCAGGCCCCGGAAGCCGTGCTGGACGCCGTACGCCACCGCCGTGGCCGTGAAGAACGCCAGCGCCAGGACCTTGGCGCCGGCGCCGGCCGTGGTGATCCACTTACCGCGGCGCAACGAGACCACCGCGGTGAGAATGGCGGCCCAGATGAACACCAGCTTGAAGGCGTAGTCGGCCACCGTCCCCGAGCCGAGCGGAAAGACGAAGCCGTCCCAGGCCTCCGCCGCCACGAAGACCAGCGAACCGCCCAGCCACACGGGATTGGTGACCCAATAGAACATGGTGGCCAGCGCGGCCGCCAGCCGCCCGAACGCCACCTCCACCCAGACGTACGGGCCGCCCTCCTGCGGGAACGCGGCCCCGGTCTCGGCGAACATCAGGGCGTACGGCAGCAGGAACGCCACCGCGATCACGGCGATCCAGGTGACGGCCTGCCCGCCTCCGGAGGCGATCTGCCCGATCACATCGAAGGAGATCACGGCGGCGACGCCCATCGCCATGATGTCGAAGCGGCGCAGACTGCGCTTCAGATGCGGGACGGGTGCGGGGACGGACACTGCGGTGGTCCTCCTGAGGGCCGAGCGGTCGCGGGCGGTCCGGTCAGTCGTCCGACGGTTCACATCGTGCGGCATCCGCTCCGGCGGCATCGGCAGCGGCACGCGGGCGCACGGGCCACCCGCCCGCGCCCCGGGACCGGCGGCGATGCTTGCCGGTGCTAGCGGATGCGCGCTAGCGTGGAGGGGTGGCGAAGACACAGCTGAACGTCCGGGTGGACGAGGCCACCGCCGAAGCGGCGCGGGAGCGCGCCCTGCAGCGGGGAGTGAGCATGAACCGCTATATCGAGGAGCTCGTCCTCAAGGACGCCGGTGAGGTCGGCCAGACCTTCGTCGAGGCCGCCTCGGACTTCATGAAGCAGTACGAACGGGTCTTCGCCGAGGAATTCGGCCCGGAGACGCGCGGTGCCCCCGGCCGTACGGCCCCCGTCGACAGCCGCGAAGGACTGCCGGGCACCACGTGAACCTGCGCATCGACCTCGCCTGGCTCCTGCTCATCGCCGAACAACACACCCCCGGAGACCCCCAGGTCACCGACTGGGGCGCCCTGGTGGCCGCGGTCAGCCGGCACGAAGCCGAGATATTCGGCGTGCCCGTGTATCCCGAACCGCATGATCGTGCGGCCTGTCTGCTCCAACTCCTGCTCCACGTACCGGCCTTGGAGCGCTCCAACGCGATGTTCGCGACCGCCGTCGCCTACGGATACCTCGTCGCCAGCGGCCTGAAGATCGCCACCTCCCCGGAACAGGTCCGCGAACTGGCCCGCCTGGTGAAGGACGGCACGGCGGACGTCCATGCGATCGCGGAGGAACTGCGGGCCTGGACGATTTAGCGTTTCGCTGCGCTTGGCTGGCTTCCCACGTTGTCGGCTGGCCCGCCGTGGTGGTTGTTCGCCGTTGCGCCTGCGGCGGGCCCCTCCGCTGCGCTTTGCTGCTTCCCACGTTTTCGGCTTTCCCGCCGTGGGGGTTTCGCTTTTTTCGCCTGCGGCGGGCTGGTGCCGCTGCGCGGGGCGTTTTCGGCAGCGGGTGCGGCCCTCCGGACTCCGTCCTGCGGTCCGCCCCCTCCCGTGAGTG